>DATASU010000064.1:0-1555 GCA_036269095.1 Solirubrobacteraceae bacterium | reverse complement strand
CCGGGGGTCACGCTCGAGCGCTCGACCAGCGTCTTCGGCTATGACGACGGGCCTCACGGAGGGCACGCCGTCATCAACTTCGATGACGTGCGCGTCCCCCGGAGCAACCTCCTCGGGCCGGAGGGCGGCGGCTTCATGATGGCGCAGGCGCGGCTCGGACCGGGGCGCATTCACCACTGCATGAGATCGATCGGAATTGCCGAACGGGCGCTTCAGCTGATGTGCGTCCGCGCCCAGACCCGCGCGCCGTTCGGCCAGCCGCTCGCCGACCAGGGCGTCGTTCAGCAGTGGATCGCGGAGTCACGGCTGGCGATCATGCAGGCCCGGCTCCTGGTCCTGAACGCCGCCTGGCGCATCGACACGGTGGGCGTGAAGAACGCTCGAACCGAGATCGCGGCGATCAAGGTCGCCGCCGCGCGAGCGGCATCCTACGTCATCGACCGTGCGATCCAAGCCCACGGTGGCGCGGGAGTTTCCGCTGACACGCCGCTGGCCGCGATGTGGGCGCACGTCCGGACCCTGCACCTCGCGGACGGCCCCGATGAGGTCCATCTCCGATCGGTCGCCCGACAGGAGCTGAGCCGGCACCAACCCGACGGACCGGTCGCGCCGGCCACGTAGGAACCCGCTACCGAGACCCGCACCATCACATTTGGGATGTTCGACGGCAAGGGCAATGCCCGCTCGCCCCCCAACCGAGCCGATGATGCCGCCCGGGTGCTCGACGCCGCGCGGCAATCACCACAAGCGGGCTACTTGCGGAGTTCCCCAGCGGGACCGGCTGGTGCTACCCGGGCTCGGCCGCCGCACGGCGAAGGATGGTTGAGAGCACGCGGGCGGCGATGGCGAGGTCGTCGCTTGGGAGATCTCCCCATAGGCGAGCAACGATCGTGTCGGTCTCTGCGACCAATCGTTCGTGGAGCGTATGCCCGGCAGTGGTTAGTTCGACCTGCGCAGTGGGGTCAGTGTCGATCAAGCCGGCGTCGCCGAGACGCTCAACCAGTCCGGCGGCATGATCCTCGCCCTTGCGAAGGGCGGCGGCCAGCTGCGCGGTGACGTCCGCGCGCCGGTCCCCCGCACGATCGGCGCAGACGCGCAGCGCCACATACTCCGACTCGCTCAGCCCAGTGCCGACGAGGACGCGCTTCAGCAAGGCGTCCAGAGACTTCTCGGTCCGACCAATCAACTGCGCTCCGAAGGGAAGATCAGAGGTCGTGGTGCTCATGGCTCTGTCCTTTTGGGTTCAATATCGTTGACACCACCAACGATATTGAAGATCGTTGGTGGTGTCAACGACTCTTGGTAGAGTCGCGGCTGTGGATGAGGCAGGACAGGCTGATTACGCTCCCCCCATCGCGGTCCGAACGCTGCCCAGCTGGCTGTTGGGCCAGGCAGCGCGCCGCGCGCATGATCTGGTAACAAACGCGCTCGCCGGCGAGGGGGTCGGACGCCAGCACTTCACAGTGCTCGCCTCGCTGGCCGAGCATGGATCAGCGAGCCAGGCTGATCTCGGCCGCAGGCTGTGGCTCGATCGCAGCGATACGCATGCGATCGT
>DATASU010000063.1:0-33125 GCA_036269095.1 Solirubrobacteraceae bacterium | reverse complement strand
CGAGTGCAGCGCCGCCCGCAGCCGCAGGTACTGGGCGACCTGCTCGACGTCGTGCACGCGCACGACCTGCGCGCCGGCGCTGACGCCGAACTCGAGCGCTGCGATCGTGCCCGCGAGCCGGTCCTCCGGCAGGGAGTCGGTCAGTATTCCGATGAAGTACTTGCGCGAGACCGCCAGCAGGATCGGCCGCTCGAGTACGGCCAGCTCGCCCAGATGGCGGAGCACCTCGATGCTCTCCTGCGGCGCCTTCGCGTAGTCGAGTCCGGGGTCGATCAGGATCTGATCGAGCGCGACGCCGTGATCGGTCGCGAGCGTCACGCGCTCGCGCAGGAACTCGAGCACGTCGGACACGGGGTCCTCGTAACCGGGGAACAGCACCTGCTTGGGCGCGGCGCGCGTGTGCATCACCACCAGCCCGGCGCCCGAGCCGGCGGCGATGTCCGCCACGGTCGGATCGAGCAGTCCGCTCGTGTCGTTGATCAGCGCGGCGCCGGCGGCGACCGCGGCCGCGATCGTCTCGGCCCGCCAGCTGTCGATCGAGACCAGCACGCCCGCTTCGGCGAGCGCCTGCACCAGCGGGCAGAGCTGATCGATCTCCTGCTCGACGCTGATCGCGGGCGTGTCGGTGCGGCCCGAGAGCACGCCGATGTCGATGATCCGCGCGCCCGCCGCGACCAGATCGAGCCCGCGCCGGCGCTGTTGCTCGAGCCCCTCGAAGGTGCGCGAATCGGCAACCGAGTCGTGGCCGATGTTGAGGATCCCCATCACGACCGGCTCGCCCGCGCGCAGATCGAGCGTCGTTTGCGGGAGCTGCAGCTGCACTAGCGCAGACGGTACCTGAGGAACAGGAAGCTCTCGACCGCTGTGGCGGCGAGCAACTCCAAGTCGATCCCGAGCGTCCCGGAGTGGCTCAGCAGCCGTTGCTGCGAATCGTCTCCGACGATCTTCGGCGACACGCAGAGGAGGAGCTGATCGAGCAGGCCGTGCTCGATGACGAAACCGAGCAGCGTGGGGCCGCCTTCGCAGACGATCAGGTCCTGCGGGTGGCGCTCGCGCAGCTGACGCCAGAGCTCGGGCAGGCTCGGGCTCTCACGGGTGAAGACGGCGAGCTCGGGCTCGGGCGGCAGCCCGCGTGCGCGGCGCCTTGCCTTGGCCGCGTCGTCGAGCAGGCGGTCGTAACCCTCGGCGTGCACGGTTCTGCCGCCGACGACGATCGCGCCCGCGTGCTCGCGCGTCCCAAGCAGCAGCTGCTGATCGGCCGGGCCCGTGAGCTCGCCGACGCGGCCGTCGATCGTCGCCCGGCCATCGACCGATCCGACCATCACCGCGACGGTGAGCGGCCCGGCCGCGGTGACCGGCGCGAGGAAGCTCGGGATGTCCTGACTGAACGCGGCCTTGCCCACAGCGGCATCACAGCAGATCCCCGTTACTCTCGCCTCACATGCGTCATGAACTGCGACCCCTGTTTGATCGCGTGGTGATCAAGGAGCTCGACCCGGATCGCGTGCGCCGCTCGGGACTGCTGGTCCCGCCCGGCAACGACGAGCCGCCGCCGCAGCACGGGATCGTGCTGGCCGTCGGGCCCGGCCTCGACTGGTGGGATCACGTCGGCGTGAAGATGCCGGTCAGCCGCGGTGACCACGTCGTGTTCCCGGCGTCGGCCGGCGCCTGGGTCGAGATCGACGAGGAGCGCCTGCTGGTGTGCCGCGTCGGCGAGCTGCTCGGCGTGCTGGCCGAGCTGCCGGACGCTCCGGTCTGAAATCTGCCCGGACGCTGGGGGAGTTTCCGGTTGCAGGAACGGGAAAGTCCCCCAGAGTCGACGACTACGCCGCGGTGCGCGAGGAGAGCTCGTGCGGCAGTGCCGCCTTGGTGCGCTCCAGCAGATCCCTGACCTCGCGGTCATCGCTCAGCCTGAGCGCCTGCTCGCAGGCGGCGATGCACTCCTGCAACCGATCGGTGCGCGCCAGCGCGTGCGCGTAGGCTGACCAGGCCGGCGGCGAGCTCGGCGCGATCCGCGTGGCGCCCTCGGCCGCCGAGACCTCGGCCCCGACGTCGCCGGTCAGGTGGTAGGCGAGCGCCAGGTCGAGCTGGATCTCGAGTGATGGTTCGAGCGTGCGGGCTCGCTCGAGCGCGTCGATCGCGGCGTCGCGCTGCAGCATCCGCAGGCGCAGGCGGCCGAGGCGGGCCCAGGCGGAGGCGTCCTCGGGAACCCGCTCGGTGACGCGCAACGCCGACTCGGTGGCGAGGTCGATCGCGCCCATGTCCTCGTAGATCCGCGAGGCGTAGCGCTCGGCGGTGGGCCGGTCGGTCTCGACCCGGCCCCAGTCGCGCACCGCGCGCCCGGCGGCGGGCAGGTTGCCCGACTGCCAGAACGCGACGGTCAGCAACCGCAGCACCGCGGGATTGCCGGGGTCGGCGTCACGCGCGTAGATCAGCCGCTGCGCCGCGAGCGCGGGATCGCCCTCGGCGAGCGCGTGCTGGGCCGCGGTCATGAAGCGCTCGACGCGCTCGGCGCCCGGGTCGGGCTTTGAGAAGTCGACGAACTGCAGGGACCCGGCGGGCACCGTACGCACGCCGACCGAGAAGCTCATGCGCGCCCACTGCTGCACGTCATCGCCCTCGCCGGAGAAGTAGATGCCGCTGACGGTGCCGACACCCCACTCCGGGTAGGAGATGCAGCGCGCGTAGCGGTGCACGACCGAGTGGTCGGGAACGCGCGCTCCGAACGGGTCGTACTTGGCGCGATCGGCCGCCTGCTCGCGGGCGCGCTGCTCGGCCTCGTAGGCGCGGCGGCCCTCCTCCTCGCGCGCCTTGCGCGCGGCGGCGGCCGAGACCTTGACCGCGTTGCGGCTGACGGTGCCGGTACGCGAGGTCTCCGCCAGGTTCTCGAGCTCGTCGGCGGCCTCGTTGATCGCCTGCAGGTGGCGCTGGTGCTCGTACTGGCGGCCGGGAGGGGCGATGTCCGGGTGCCAGCGCTTGGCCATCCGGCGCCGCGCGAGCTGCACCTGACGTTTGTCGAACGGGGCCTCGAGCTCCAGCAGCAGGAGCGCCTGTTCGAGATCGAGAACGCGCGGCATCGCCATTAAGTTAGCGACCTGAACTTGGGCTGAGGGAGTCAGACGGTGACCGGCGGCGTGCGCTTTTGCGCGAGCCCGAACGCTCTGTGACAACTCTGTGCCAATCGCGGTGAGGACCGGCGCGCGGGCGTAGCTTGGCCGCGTGAGATCGCAGCGGAAACGTTCAGGAGGCGGGCTGTTGGGCGTCGCGATGCTCGGCACCGCGTTCTGCTGCGGCCTCTGTCTGACGGTGCTCGCGGCGCTCGGCGGCATGGCCGGCAGCGCGTCGGTGGGTGCCGCCTGTGGCCCGTCGCAGACCGTCGGCGCGACCGAGTACGGCGGCCCCGGCGATCCCTCGAGCGGCAGCGTCGGGGCCTCCGGTGTCAGCCTGCTTGCGCAGCCCGACAGCTTCGCGGAGCTCGGCGGCACGAGCTTTACAACGGCGGTCGCGCTCGGTGGGCTGCCGTACGGTACCCCGCTTCAGATCACCGCCGGGCGCCGCAGCGTCGTCGCCTACAAGGAGGACATCGGACTCGGCGGCGGCCCGATCGATGGCCATCCGCGCGAGATCGACCTCTGGTGGCGGCTGGCCGGCAGCCTCGGCATCCCCTACGAGCACGGGCGTTGGTCGGGCACGGTCAAGGTCGCGGCACTGAGCGGCGATTGCACGCAGGCTGCCGGCGCGCCGCTGACCGCGGGGCCGCGCGCGCGACTGCTGCCCAACGGTGACGCCGCCGCCCCCGCTTCGGCGCCGGCCGCGGTCCGCGGGATCATCGCCGCCGGCAACCAGATCGCGGGCAAGCCCTACGTCTACGGCGCCGCACACGGCCTGCCGCTGAGTGTCGTCGCGGCCGCCTACGACTGCTCGAGCAGCGTCGCCCACCTACTCTACGACGGCGGGTTGCTCGGTGCCGGCGGGGACATGACCTCGGGCGGGTTCGCGTCCTGGGGCCTGCCGGGGCCGGGGCGCTGGGTGACGATCTACGCGAACGCGACGCACGTGTACATGTACGTCGCGGGCCTGCGCTGGGACACCTGGAATGCCGCGGGCGCCGCCGACGGCTCGGCCGGGATCGGCTGGCACCCGCTCGTGCGCAGCGGTGCGGGCTTCGTCGTCCGCCACCCGGCGGGGCTGTGAGCGCCGGCAAGGCTGTGAGGGAATGCTTAGCGGCGCTCGCTAGTCTGAAGCGCTGTGTCCTCCCAGTACATCTACACCACCTACAAGCTCTCGCGCCGGCATCCGCCGGACAAGCAGGTGCTGACCGACGTATCGCTGTCGTTCATGCCGGGCGCGAAGATCGGCGTCCTCGGCTACAACGGCGCCGGCAAGTCGACGCTGCTGCGGATCATGGCCGGCCGCGATCACGACTTCGACGGTCAGGCGCAGCTGGCGCCGAACGCGACCGTGGGCCTGCTCGAGCAGGAGCCCGAGCTCGACGCGAGCAAGGACGTGCGCGGCAATGTCGAAGACGGCGTGCGCGAAACCAAGGCGCTGCTCGATCGCTTCAACGAGCTGGCGATGAACTACTCGGATGACACCGCCGCGGAGTTCGCGCGGCTGCAGGAGCAGATCGACGCCGCCGACGCCTGGAACCTCGACACCAAGCTCGACTACGCGATGGATGCGCTGCGCTGCCCGCCCGCCGATGCCGACGTCACCCAGCTGTCCGGTGGTGAGCGCCGCCGCGTCGCGCTCTGCCGGCTGCTGCTCTCCGAGCCCGACCTGCTGCTGCTCGACGAGCCCACCAACCACCTCGACGCCGAGTCGGTCGGGTGGCTCGAGCGGCATCTGCAGGACTACAAGGGCACGATCGTCGCGGTCACCCACGATCGCTACTTCCTCGACAACGTCGCCGGCTGGATCCTCGAGCTCGACCGTGGCCGCGGGATCCCGTACCAGGGCAACTACTCGGGCTGGCTCGAGCAGAAGGAGAAGCGACTCGAGCAGGAGGCCCGCACCGATGTCGCCCGCCAGCGCACGATCAAGGAGGAGCTCGAGTGGGTGCGGATGAACGCCAGCGCCCGCCGCGCGAAGCCCAAGGCGCGCCTCAACGCCTATGAGGCGCTGCTGGCCGAGGAGCGCAACGTCAAGCTCGACCAGGTCCAGATCCACATCCCCGCCGGACCGCGCCTCGGTGATCTGGTCGTGGAGGCCAAGAACGTGCGTAAGTCGTTCGGCGACAAGCTGCTGATCGACGACCTCAGCTTCAACCTGCCGCCGGCCGCGATCGTCGGCGTGATCGGCCCCAACGGCGCCGGCAAGACGACGTTGATGCGGATGATCACGGGCGACGAGAAGCCCGACGAGGGCAGCTTCCGCGTCGGTGACACCGTCAAGCTCGCCTACGTCGATCAGTCGCGCGACGCGCTCGACGGCGAGAAGAACGTCTGGGAGGAGATCTCCGGCGGGCTCGATCAGATGATGCTCGGCGAGCGCGCGATCGCCAGCCGCGCCTACGTCTCCGGCTTCAACTTCAAGGGCTCGGACCAGCAGAAGAAGGTCGGCAGCCTCTCCGGCGGCGAGCGCAACCGGCTGCACATGGCGAAGCTGCTGGCGAGCGGCGGAAACCTGCTGATTCTCGATGAGCCGACCAACGATCTCGACACCGATACGCTGCGCGCGCTCGAAGAGGCGCTGCTGGCGTTCGCGGGGTGTGCGGTGGTCGTCTCCCACGATCGCTGGTTCCTCGACCGCATCGCCACTCACGTGATCGCCTTCGAGGGCGATTCGCAGGTGCGCTGGTTCGAGGGCAACTTCGAGGCCTACGAGAGCTTCCGTCACGAACAGCTCGGCGCCGAGGCCGACAGGCCGCACCGGCTGACCTACAAGAAGCTGGTCCGGGGCTAGGGAGTGCCCGTCGGGCCTGTCGTACGGCGGCGGGGGCCGGCTCTGACCGCTGCGGTGGTTGTCGCGCTGCTGCTCGCCGCCTGTGGCGGCGGGGCACCGGCCAAGAAGCACGTCGCCAACAGCGATGGGATCACCGGCGCGCTGCCGGCCGGCGGGAAGCCCGCGCGGGGCGGCACGATAACGGTCGGACAGCTCGCCGGGCAGACCCCGACCGACATCTTCCCGCTGGTCGATAGCGCGAGCTGCACGACGCCCACGCTGAACTTCGTGCAGAACCAGTACATGCCGCTCTACGCGGGCCCCAAGGGCGCACAGCCCGCGGTCAACGAGCGCATCAGCGCCGCCGAGCCGCCGCGCTACTCAGACGGCGATCGGACCGTGACGATCACGCTCAAGCGGGGCCTGAGGTGGTCGGACGGGAAGCCGGTCCAGGTGCGGGACGTGATCTTCTACCTCGACCTGCTGAAGGCGGCGCTCAAGGAGACCTCTGAGAACTGGTGCCAGTACTCGCCGGGGGAGTTCCCGGAGAACGTCGCGAGCTTCACCGCGGTCGGCACGCGCACGCTGGTGTTGCACCTGACCCACTCCGTCAACCCGACCTGGTTCACGACGAACCAGCTGCAGGACGTCGGCGCCGGGATCTATCCGCTGCCCAGCCAGGACTGGAACGTCGACAGCAGCTCCGGCGCGCACGTGACCGACTGGGCCACGAACCCCGCCGACGCGCTGCGGATCTACAGCTACCTGCACAGGCTCGGCCGCGACGCCGGCACGTTCAGCGCCGATCCACTGTGGAAGGTGGTTGACGGACCGTTCAGGCTCAGGCAGTTCGACGCCTCGACCGGTTCCTACGACCTGAGCCCCAACGGCGCCTACAGCCTCACCCCGAAGCCCCGCGTGAGTGACGTCGCGGTGCGTACGTACGCCGACTCGGGCGCACTGCTGGCGGCGTTGAAATCCGGAGCGGTGGAGATCGCGCCGATCGATGCCGGCACCCAGCTGGGGGCGATCCCGAAACTGCGCCGCCGCGGCTACAGCGTCTTCGGCGGGCCCGAGTGGGGCTGGTTCGGCGGCGTCATCAACTACCGCGACCGCACCGACCACTTCGCCAACATCATCGCCCAGCGCTACATGCGTGGCGTCTTCGCCGAGCTCGTCGATCAGGCGACGATCATCAAACGCGTCTATCACGGTTGGGCGGTGCCGGCCTACGGGCCGGTGCCGAGCGATCCACGCTCGCCGTACCTCGTCGCGACCGCCGCGCGGGCGTCATGGCCCTACAACCCGCGTGCCGCCGCGGCGACCCTGCGGGCACACGGCTGGGCGGTGAGGCCCGGAGGGCAGACCACCTGCCACAGGCCGGGCAAGGGTGCCGGTGAATGCGGCGCCGGGATCCCCAGCGGCACGCCGATCAGGCTGGTGTGGGCCAATGTGTCGAGCGCCGGCTCACCTGTGGGCACGCTCGAATCGAAGATCTTCGCCGCCGACGCGGAGCGCGCGGCCGGCATCGAGATCAGCTTCGTCAGCGCCAAGTTCAGTTTCCTGACCACCGACTACAACGATCAGAACCCCGCTGCCGCCGCCTACGTCAACGACTGGGCCGTCAACAACTTCGGCGGCGTGTATACCGATTACTACCCGACCCAGGCCGGCCTGCTGAGCCTCGGTGGCTCGCTGAATCTGGGCGGCTACGCCGATCGCACCGCCGACCGGCTGATGGCGGCATCGGTCGCGAGCAGCAGCTCGCGCGCCGTCAGCGACGAGGTCTCCTACCTGAGCCGCGACTACCCGGTGCTGTACATGCCCGATCAGGACTGGATCACGGCCGTGAGCCGCAAGCTGGGCGGTCCGGCCGACGCCTTCCGGGCGATGACCCAGCAGCAGGATCAGTTCCAGTTCCTGTATCTGCTGCGACGCAGATAGCTCCGGACGGGGCCGGATTCCCGCGGCGCGCCGGGGTCTGCCGCGCAGGTCCGGACGTGCAGCAAACGTTGCGCATGTAGGACCTGTACAAGACGGCAGCGAACTGTTGGACGTTCTGCCCGTCGCGTCGCATCCGAGGCCTAACACCCCGTGCATCAAAGGTACGCCGTTACTTTACGGCCTTAACCGTTGGCTAATCCCAGCGATTAGGTACGTGTTAGGCGACGAAAAATTCTGTAAAAACTGCAGCATCGTGCGCCACGCTAGGGCTAGTCGCCGTGGCCGGTGGCGTTCATTTCATCCCTACCAACTCGTAGAGGGGAAGCTGTTATGAGGTTCAACCCTTCATCTCGCTCAGGAGGCGGCCGCCTCTGGCGACCCCAGGTCCTGGGTCTGATGGTCGTCGTGGCGGCAATCGCCGCCGTCGTCGTCAGCGTGACCGGCGCCAGTAGCGCCAAGAACAACGCGAAGGTGGCGTCGTCGTCCTCGGCGCCGGCACGTCACGTTGACGGCACGCTGCTGAAGGGCACGCTGCCCGCGAACGGCACGCCGGCCAGTGGCGGCACGATCGTCGCCGGCCAGCTCGAAGGCCAGACGCCGACGGACATCAGCCCGATCATCAACGACGCGACCTGCAGCACCGACACGTTCCAGTTCGTCGCGGACATGTACATCCCGCTTTACTACGGCCCCAAGGGCGGTACGCCGGCGCTTGACAACTCGCTCAGCGCGGCCGAGCCGGCCAAGTACAGCAATGGCGACAAGACCGTCACGATCACGGTCAAGCCGGGCCTCAAGTGGTCAGACGGCAAGCCGGTCGACGGCGAGGACGTCGCCTTCGACTACTACATGCTGCTCGCGGCGAGCAAGGCCTCGCCCGCCAACTGGTGCCAGTACTCGTCGCCGACGCTGTTCCCGTTCAACGTCAAGAGCGTCAGCTACAAGGGCAACACGGTCACGATGCACCTGAAGAGCTCGGTCAACCCGACGTGGTTCACCGACAACCAGCTGCAGGACACCAACGGCGGCATGTACCCGCTGCCGTCGACCGACTGGAACGTCAACGCCAAGGGCCAGCACCTGACCGACTGGGCGACCAACCCCAAGGACGCTCTGGCGATCTACCAGAACATGAACAACACCAACGGCGCCGACTCGCCCAAGGAGTTCGCGACCAGCCCGTTGTGGAAGGTCGTCGACGGTGGCTTCAAGCTCACGAGCTTCAACACCACCAACGACTCGTACGTGCTCTCCCCGAACACGAGCTACGGCCTCAAGCCGAAGCCGAACTTCACGTTCAAGGAGAACACCTACACGAGCTCGACCGCGCTGGTCGATGCGATGGAGTCCGGCTCGGTCGAGATCGGCCAGATCGATCCCGGTACGCAGCTGCCGATCATCCCGACGCTCAACAGCAAGGGCTTCAGCGTGTTCGGCGCCCCCGAGTGGGGCTGGTTCGGCGGGTTCTTCAACTTCAAGGACACCACCGATCACTTCAACAAGGTGATCGCGCAGCCGTACATGCGCGGTGTGTTCGCCGAGTTGACGAACGAGACCGAGATCACCAACGACATCTACCACGGCTGGGCGGTGCCCGCCTACGGGCCGGTCGCCAGTGCTCCGGACTCGCCGTACCTCACGGCGGCCTCGACCAAGGCGAACTATCCCTACAACCCGAGCAAGGCAGTCGCGACGCTCAAGGCCCACGGCTGGTCCGTGAAGCCGGGCGGCCAGACCACCTGCGCGAAGGCCGGATCCGGCGCCGGCGATTGCGGCGCGGGCATCCCAGCCGGCACCCCGATCAAGTTCGTCTGGGCCAACCAGCCCGAGTCGGCTGCGGCGACCGGTGTGCTCGAGTCCTACGCGTTCGCGTCGGAGGCCAAGAAGGCCGCGGGCGTCGACGTCACGTTCCAGACCAAGACGTTCGACTTCCTGACCTCTGAGTACAACGATCAGAACCCGGCCGCGAAGAAGTACCAGAGCAGCTGGGGCGTCAACAACTACGGCGGTATCAACACCGACTACTACCCGACGGAGGAGGGCGTGATGAACACCACTGGCGCCCTCAACATGGGTGCCTACGCCGATCCGACCGCCAACAAGCTGATGGTCCAGTCGACCACCAGCCCGAGCCTCAAGGCGATCCAGAGCGAGGTCAAGTACTTCGCCGAGCAGATGCCGGTGCTGTACATGCCGGTCCAGGACTGGATCACGGCGGTGAGCAAGAAGGTCGGTGGCACCACCGACGGCTTCCTGCAGATGACCCAGCAGCAGCTCAACGCCACGCTACTGTGGGTCAACAAGTAGGAGCCTGAAGCAGTCTGACGGTCAGTGATGCGGGTGGGGGTGGACGTGAGTTCGTCCCCACCCGCAGGCCGTTCCGGCTCCTGAAGCTCGAGTCAGCTCCTAAGATCGTCCCGAATGCTTGGCTACATAATCCGCCGGCTGTTCGTTGCCGTCATCGTGATCATCGGTGTCGCCGCGATCACGTTTGCGATCCTGCATTACCTGTCGCCGACGCCGGCTTACATCGTGCTCGGCAGCAAGGCATCGAAGCTCGCCGTGGCCATCTGGGACAGACAGCACGGCTACAACCGCTCCGAGCTCGCGCAGTTCATCAGCTACCTGGGCAACATCGTCCACGGCAACTTCGGCTTCAGCTACAAGAACAACCAGTCGGTCACGGCGTTGTTTCAGGAAGACGGCCCGATCAGCGCATACCTGTCCGGCGCCGCGCTCGTGCTGTCGCTGATCATCGCCATCCCACTCGGCGTCGCGCAGGCCGTCAAGCGCAACAGCCCGGGCGACTATGCCGCGACGGCGATCAACTTCACGCTGTACTCGATGCCGTCGTTCTTCCTGGGTCTGATCCTGATCCAGATCTTCGCGCTCGATCTCAACATCTTCCCGCCCGGCGTGAGTGACGACGTCACCACGATCGGCGCGGCGATCACGCACCCGAATCAGCTGTTCCTGCCGATCATCACGTTGACGCTGCTCAACGTCGCCAGCTACAGCCGCTACATGCGCTCCTCGACGCTGGACGAGCTCGCGCAGGACTACATTCGCCTGGCCCGTGCCAAGGGGCTGTCGGAGCGCGTGGTCCTTTCCCGCCATCTGTTCCGCAACGCATCGCTGTCGATGATCACGCTCGTGGGTCTGTCGATCCCATATCTGGTGGCGGGCAACCTGCTGATCGAGGTGCTGTTCAACATCAACGGCCTGGGGCTGCTGTTCTACAACGCGATCGGCAACGAGGATTACAACGTGATGCTCGCCTACACCCTGCTGGGTGCGCTGCTGACCGTGCTCGGCAACCTGTTCGCCGACGTCGCGATCGCGACCGCCGATCCGAGGGTGCGCCTTGACTGATCCGCGGAACATCACGCCGGAGCAGCGGATCGAGGAGATCGGGCCTCAGGCGCTCAGCGTCCCGGCGTCGCTCGGAGGCCTGCGCCCGGCTCCCGAGGGCGGCGAGGTCCACTTCACCCAGAGCGGCTGGCGCCTGATGGTGCGCGAGTACGCGAGCAACAGGCTCGCGGTGTTTGCGCTCGGCCTGCTGATCGCGATCATCCTGTTCTGCTTCCTGGGGCCGGTCTTCTACCACTCGAACCAGACCCTGGCAGACCCGCTCTCGGCGAATCTGGGTCCTGGGCAGACGCCGCTCACGGGTGGGGCATCGCATCTGCTCGGCACCGACGAGAATGGCCTCGACGAGTTCGGGAGGTTGATGGTCGGTGGCCAATCCGCGCTCGAGATCGGGGCGTTTGCGTCACTCGTCGCGATCCTCATCGGCACCCTCTACGGCGCCGTCTCCGGGCTGATCGGTGGCTTCGTCGACGGCATCATGATGCGCTTCGTCGACGTGCTGCTGTCGATCCCATACCTGCTGATCGTGCTCGTGCTGGCAACCAAGTACAACGGCACGGTGTTGGATCTGAGCCTCGTGCTCGGAGTTTTCTCATGGCTGATACCCGCGAGGCTCGTGCGCGGCGAGGTGCTGACCCTGCGCACCCGTGACTTTGTCGTCGCCGCCCAGACGATGGGCGCGAGCCGCTGGCGCTTGATCTACCGCCACCTGATCCCCAACGCGATGTCGGTGACGATCGTCAACGTCACCTTCCTGGTGGCTGACTCGATCATCTACCTGGCGGTGCTCGGATTCCTCGGTTTGGGCCTGCAGTTCCCGGATACCTCGTGGGGCGACATGCTCGGCAACGCGCTGCAGTACGTGCTGGCCGGGCAGTGGTGGCTGGTCTACCCGGTCGGGGGCATGCTGGTCGCGGTCGTGCTCTGCTGCAACGTGATAGGTGATGCGCTACGTGACGCGGTGGACGTGCGTCTACGCCGGCGCTGATCAAGGAGAACGACTGAAGACATGGCTTCCCCAGCGCTCAAGGTCGAGGACCTCACCACAGAGATCAAGCTCTCGCGCGCCACCGTGCATGCCGTCGGCAACGTCAGCCTCGAGATCGCCCAGGGTGAGACCCTCGGCCTCGTCGGCGAGTCGGGATCCGGCAAGTCGATGCTCGGGCTCTCGGTGCTCGGGCTGCTGCCCAACGGCGGTCACAGCACCGGCGGCTCGATCAAGCTCTATGACCAGGAACTGGTCGGCATGAGCGAGCGTGACCTGCGCAGGATCCGCGGCAACGACATCGCGATGATCTTCCAGGACTCGCTGTCATCGCTGAACCCGACCAAGTCGATCGGCGAGCAGGTCGCCGAGCCGGTGCGGCTGCACCGCGGCGCCAACAGCAGGGAGGCGATCGATCGCGCGATCGAGGTGCTCGAGCTCGTCGGACTGCCGCGCCCGAAGGAGCGCATCAAGGACTTCCCGCATCAGCTCTCCGGGGGCCTGCGCCAGCGCGTCATGATCGCGATCGCGCTCGCCTGTGAACCCAAGGTGCTGCTCGCCGACGAGCCGACCACGGCGCTCGACGTCACAATTCAGGCACAGATCCTCAAGGTGCTCGACGACCTCGAGCAGCGCCTCGGCATGGCCACGCTGCTGGTCACGCATGACATGGGGGTCGTCGCCGGGCGTTCGAAGCGCATCAACGTGATGTACGCCGGCCGGCTGGTCGAGACCGCTTCGAGCGAGGAGCTGTTCAGCTCGATGCGTCACCCCTACACGCAGGCGTTGCTCGGCTCGATCCCGCGCCTCGAATCCGATGCGACCAAGCCGCTGCTCTCGATCCCCGGCCTGCCGCCGGACCTGACCAATCCGCCCCAGGGTTGCCGCTTCGCCGCGCGCTGCCCCTACGCCACCGAGCAGTGCCTGCTCGAGGAGCCGCCGCTCGATGGCGATGGCGACCACCTCTTCGCCTGCTGGCACCCGGTTGACGGTCCGGCGATCGTGACCAAGCCGCTGATCGAGATGACTCCGGCCGAAGCTGCGGGCACGATTGCGCCCGACGCGACCACCGACGGGGCGGCTGCCACGACCGTAGCCTCTGCGGCGGCTTCAACGCCGTCGGCTGCATCGGTTGTCAGCGAGCCGGCGCCGGCGCCGCTCCTCACGCCGCCGGCCGCGGTCAACGGCGGCGGGCCGTTGCTCGAGGTCATCAATGTCGTGCGTGAGTACCCGGTGACCGCGGGCGCGATCCTGCGCCGCAAGGTCAACTCGGTCAAGGCCGTCTCGAACATCGACCTCCACGTCAATCCCGGCGAGGCACTCGGGCTCGTCGGTGAGTCCGGCTGTGGCAAGACCTCGCTCGGCAAGCTGATCGTCGGCATCGAGAAGCCCGACGCCGGCCAGGTGAAGGTCGACGGCACCGAGATCTTCAAGCTGCGCGGCAACGACCTGCGCAGGTCGCGGCGGGTGGTCCAGATGATGTTCCAGGACCCCTACGGATCGCTCGATCCGCGCATGCGCGTGCGCGCGATCCTGCGCGAGCCGCTCCAGATCCAGGGCATCGGTTCGGCCCGCGACCAGGACGAGCGTGTGCGCAGCCTGCTCGACGAGGTCGGTCTCCCGCACAACGCCCTCGAGCGCTATCCGCACGAGTTCTCGGGCGGTCAGCGCCAGCGCATCGCGCTCGCCCGCGCGCTGATGCTCGAACCGAAGATCATCGTCGCCGACGAGCCGGTGAGCGCGCTAGACGTGTCGATCCGCTCGCAGGTGCTGAACCTGATGAAGCGCCTGCAGGCCGAGCACCACATGGCGTCGGTGGTGATCTCGCATGACCTGGCGGTGGTCAAGTACGTCTCCGACCGGATCGGCGTGATGTATCTCGGCAAGCTCGTCGAGCTCGGCACCGGCGACGACATCTACCAGCGCGCGGCGCACCCGTACACCGAGGCGCTGATCAAGACGATCCCCGTTCCGGACCCGGCGGTCGAGAAGGCCAAGACCGACGTCGGCATCCGCGGTGAGCTACCGAGCCCGATCGACCCGCCGTCGGGTTGCCGCTTCCGCACCCGTTGCCCCCTGGCACAGGAGATCTGCTCGCAGGTCGAGCCGCCGCTGCGGCGTTTCAGCGCGAGCCACCAGGCCGCCTGCCACTTCCCGCTGCAGACGCCCGAGCCGGATCAGGCCACGGCGACGTCGGGCGCCGCCGCGCCGGCCGCCTAGCGCCTCAGGATCCGGTCTCAGGCGCGGGTCGCCGCGCTCAGCGCCTCGATCGCCTCGCGCAGCTCGACGCTGTTGTCGGCGATCAATTCGGCGCCGGCGAGGTCCGTGCGGCTGTGCGGACCGGTCGTGACCGCGATGCAGCGCAGGTCATCCGCATGCGCGCAGGCGATGTCGCGTGGCGTGTCACCGATCACGACGGTGCGCGCGCGCGGCCACGAGGTGCTCAGGCCGGCCGCCTCTCCGGCGCGCCGGCGCGCTATCGGCGGCAGCATCGCGCGGTCCTCGGAATCGGAACCGAAGCCGCCCTGGCCATGGTCGAACCACCTGCCGATGCCGCCCGCCTTGAGCTTGATCCGGGCGACCGGCTCGAAGTTGCCGGTGACCAGCGATAACTGCATGTCGTCGTCGGCGCGCAACGACTCGAGCATTTCGGGCATTCCCCGTACTACCATCGATCCCAGGTCAGCCGGGCAGAGACCCGCGTACAGACGGCAGCATTCCTCGCGAACGTCCGCCGCACGTGCGTCGATCCTTTCGGCTGAGACTCCCGCCTCGATCAGATAGAGGCGGGCGATCTCACCGTCTGTTCTGCCCGCTGCCGACCCGGCCAATTTGATGCCTTCGACATCCACGTTGTGTACGTTCTTCAGCGCACGGCAGAGCGCGTCCGCATGGGCGCCTGACGCTCCCTTCATCAGGGTGCCGTCAATGTCAAACAAAAGCAGCATCGGCCATTTCGGAAATTAGATCGAACCAGTAGATTTTCAGCGTCCGGATCGGTTGGGGCGCAGCTGACCAGGGCGAGACTACCCGCCCGCACCTGGTGGCACCAAACAAAGCCTATGAGCACCACTCCCCTCAAGCAACGGGCCGGTATCACCGAGCAGACGGCTGTTGCCGCAGGCCGTCCGAAGCTCTCGCCGCGTTGGCTGTGGTGGCTGCCGGTTGGCATCGGCGCGCTTTACGCGATTGCGCTGCTGACGCACCTGCGCACGATCCTCGACAGCATCTGGTTGAGCAGCGACACCGACATCGACGCCGTGCTCGCGCACCTGAGCATTCACGCCCCCGCGGGAACGCTGATGACCACCGGCGACTACCCGCACTACGAGACGATGGCGTTCGCGCTGTTGACGCGCTCGTGGCCGTTCTATCGCGAGATCTGGATGCTCGCGCCGGTGCTGTTCGCGGGCGTGGGACTCACCGCCGTGCTCTGGTCGACGATGCGCTCGTTCGGACGCTGGCCCGCGGCGATCGTCGGTTCCGCGCTGGTCTGCTTCGGCGGCGGCGGACTGGCCACGCAGCTGGCGGGCGGCCTCGCCACCGTATTCGCGCCCGACGCCCACGCCAATTCGCTGATCAGCGCCGCGCTGGTCGGCGCAGCGCTTGTCTGGATCGTCCCGCGGATCGACAGGCTGTCGGCACGTCGCCTGGCGGTCGCGGCGGTCGCGATCGGCCTCGTCGGTGGGTTGCCGCTGGCGGGGGACAGTCTCTACTTCGCCTGGGGCGTCGCGCCGCTGGTCGTCGTCACGGGTCTGGCCGCGTGGCGTGGCCCCGAGGACGGCGCCAGACGCGTCGTCGCATTCGGCCTCGGCGCGCTCGCCGCGACGGTGGTGACCGCGGTGGTCTTCGCCGCGATCATGCACGGTGAAGGGATCCGCGGCTTCGGCCCCTCCTACCACGAGTTCCTGACCTTCACCAGCGCCTCGGGCCTGATCACGAACATCGGCACGCTGCTGCGGGCACTGCCCTCACTGACCGCCGGGGACTTCTACGGACACGTCATCAGCACCCGCTCCGAGTTCGCGATCCTCAGCGCCGCGCTGCTGTTCGCGGCGCTCGTGGCGGTGGTCTGGTCGGTGCGCCGGCGCGTTGCCAACGCGCTGCCGCGAGCCGCGGGCGGCGGCGACGTCGTGGGCGAGCGGTTCGTGCACACGACCTTCTGGATCACCGTGCTCGGTGTCGGTCTGATGGTGTTCCTCGTCGGCTCGCCGAACCCGTTCACAACCGATGGCCGCTACCTGCTCGGTCCGTACGTGGCGATCGCCGCGGCGCTGCCGTTGATGCTCGAGCGCGGCCTCGGCTGGAAGCTGATCGTGACCGCGTGTGTCTCGGCGTTCGCGTTCAGCGCGCTGTACCAGTTCAACACCGGCGTCAAGCAGATCTCGAAGGGCTATGAGACGGTCGGGATCGCCCGTGGGGTCGCTGCGTTCGCCAAGCAGGAGCACGTTGCCGTCGGTTACGCCTACTACTGGAACTCGATCGATCTGACCTGGGAGTCGGACTTCAAGGTCGACGTCTATCCGGTCCAGCGCTGCGAGCACATCCATCGCTCGCTCTGCACCTTCAGCGAGATCTCGATGTCCAACTGGGACGAGTCGCACGGCAACGTCAACAGCATGCTGGTGCTCAACCCGAAGGCGCGAATGGTGCGCAAGAGGGAGCTGGCCTTCGGTCCGTGGATCGCCAAGGCGCGCGTCGGCAACCTCGAGCTCTACGTCTATCCGTACGACATCGCCTCGAAGCTGCTGCCGGAGAAGGGTCTGACGCTCTGATCGGGGCACGGGCCCGAGCCGTCTGCGAACCTGTGGTCCGTGAATAGCTCAATCATCGACGTCGAGACCCCCGACGGGGTCGCCGACTGTTACCTCACCCAGCCCGATGACGGCGGCGCCCATCCCGGCGTGCTGTTCGTCATCGACGCCATCGGCCTGCGCGATCAGATCGAGCGGATGGCCGACCGCATCGCCGCACAGGGCTACGTTGTTCTGGCCCCCAACATCTTCTACCGCGCCGGCCGCGCTCCGATCTGGCCGAATGTGAACCTCGGTGATCCGGACGCACGCGCGGACTTCATGAAGAACGTGCTTCCGATCACCTCGTCGCTCACGCCGGAGCGGATCGTCGCCGACGGTGGCGCCTACCTCGACACGCTTGGCGGGCTCGCCGCCGGCAAGGTCGGCATCACCGGTTACTGCATGGGCGGCCGGCACGGGTGGCAGATCGCCGCGTCGTACCCCGCGCGCGTGGCCGCGCTCGGCGGATTCCACACGGGCGGGATGGTCACCGACGGTGACGACAGCCCGCATCTTCGCGCCCCCGAGGTGAAGGCGACCGTCTACTGGGGTCACGCCGATAACGACCATGGCATGACCCCGGAGAGCATCGCGACGCTCAACGCCGCGATGGATGGCGCCGGCATCTCCTACACGACCGAGGTCTATGAGGGCGCGTCGCACGGCTACACGATGGCCGACCAGGGCGCCTACAACGAGGCTGCGGCAGAGCGCCATTTCGACGCGCTGTTCGCGCTGCTCGCACGCAGTCTGTAGGGAGAACCGTCAGCGCTCGGGCCGGTTGGTGCGTGCCCGCAGCGAGTCCGCCGATGACTCGCGTCCCAGCTCGCGCAGCTGCTCGGCTGCGCGAGCGGGCCGGCTGGTGTCGTCCGGGTCGGCCCGCATCGCCGCCTCGAGCGCCGTCAGCGCCTCCTGATGCGAACGCCGCCTGATCGCATCGGCGGCGACCAGGTCGAGCAGCGCGAGATGGCGATACTCGATGTCGGCGCGCACGTCCTCGGCCCACGCCGCGTACAGGTCCGCCTGTAGCAGCGGCTCACGCCAGAGCGCCAGGGCGCCGTATGCGCGTTGCACAGCGCGCGGCCCGCTGGCCGCGCGCACCCGGTCGGCCGCCGCCATGAACTCGCGGACGTCGACCCAGGCCGGGGCGAGCAGCAGCTGCTCACCGGAACGCGTGACGAGCTCCTCGCCCGTGCTCGAGCGCAGGCGCGTGAGCACCTGCCGCAGACGCTGCCGTGCGGCGTCGGCCGGGGCGTCTGGGAACAGATGCTCGAGCACGATGTCGGTCGGCAGCCCCAGCGGACGCAGCGCGAGCATTCGCGTGAGCTCTCCGGGCATCCCCGGCGGCAACTCGATCGCGGTGCCATTCGCGGTGGTGACGCTCGATTCGCCGAACAAGCGGATCAGCAGTTTCGGGGCGCCGGGAGCCGCTGCGGCGGCCGGCTCGTGGAGGTCCTCGCCGAGCAGGATCCGGCGCGCGAGCTCGGAGCCCGCACGCTCGGCTAGTGGCGCGAGCATGATCGTCAGCTCGGGCTCGTGCACCAGCGTCGTGATGATTCCGGCGCTGTCCTCGGCCTGCCTGAACGCGCGCGCCGCCAGCTCGCCCGCTCCCTCACGTCCAGCTCTGAAGGTCGCCCAGGCACTCAGCAGCGAATGGCGCCAGATCCAGCGCTTGTCGAGCCAGTCGCCGCGAACCAGCGCCTGCAGTGCCTCGAGCCCCTCCCAGGGATCGCCGGTGCGAGCGAGCAACATCGCCCGCGCCTGGCGCACGGTTTCATCGGTCGGGGCTCGCGTCATCGCCTTGTCGAGGTACGCCTCAGCCTGGGAGTCGAGGCCCAGCATGTTCAGCAACATCGCCGCGTCGGTCAGGAACGCGACACCGATGTGGGTCTCAAACCAGTCGTTGGCATCACGCTCGACCTCGCGCAGCAGCCGCTCGGCGGCGTAGGCGTCGAGGCGCGCGGCCGCGATGTGGGCGCGGGTCCAGGTGGCGTAGCCGCGCTGCATCTGGTTGGCGCCCTGCTCGGCGAGAAGCTCGGCCTCGGCCAGTGCCGCCTCGGCGTCCTCGAGTCGCGCCAGATCGATCAGCGCGTCGGCGTAGAAGTTGAGCACGGTCCCGCGCCGCGGGCTGTCGGGAGCGAGGATCGCGAGCGCCTCCTCCATCAGCTCGGCGGCGCGCCGCACGTGACCCGCTTCGAAATAGACCGAGTAGCCGCGCCAGTAGACGGTGTAGCCGTGCCAATCGCTGTGACCGAGCGCGCGGAACAGCTCAGCGGTCTCGGCCAGCAGCGCGTCGGCGCGTCGTCGCGTCTCCTCGGTGCCCTCCCACGCCCATACCCTCGCCCTGGCGAGCGATGCACGCGCGATTGCGATCCGGTGGGCGGGGCCGGCTTCGGCCAGCACGCCCTCGCTGAGTTCGAGCGCCTGCTTGAGGCGTACGTTCGACACCGCGTCGATCGCGCGCTCGGCCCGCAGCTCGAGTGCCCAATCACGGCCGTCCGGTGCGGGCGCGGCTTCGTCGAGCAGCTGCTCGAGCCGGTCAAGCGCGGCATAGCGTTCCGTCAATCTCAGCGGCGGCTCGCACGCCCAGGCGAAGTCGAGCAGCCTGGCCGGATCGGTGATCTGCGCGACGTCCTGTGGCAGCAGCTCATTCCCCAGCTGGCCCATCCGCGAATTATTGACTGTTGCCACCCGGGCAACAAGACGCTCTTACGAACCCGAGCGCTTGGACGCTCCCGGAGCCGGCTCGATCAGCTCTTCAGGAGCTGCTCACAGGAGGCCACGCCTGCCCAGGGCACGGCGACGCCGGGTAGGCAGTAGGTCGGCGGCTGGATCGTCGGGACCTCGATTCTGTCGTTCCCGGGTATCCCGTAGTAGCGAGGCATGAAGCGCAGCAACCAGGATCCCGAGTCGTGGTGGTGCGGGTCGTCGAACGCCAGGTCGAACGCCTGTGTTCGCTGGTAGAGCAGCGGTGCCGGCAGCAGGGTGATGGTGGTGTCGCCGGCTTTCAGCTCGCTGCTGATCAACGCCGCGCGTTGAGCGAGCCTGGATGCGTACTTGGCTTCGGCATGCATCACCGGTCGCGCCTGGTGGTAGAGCGCGGCTACGCCCACTCCGGTCAGGACCACCAGAGCCGCGGAGGCGACCAGCGGGTAGGCTTCGAGCCTGATCGAGCAGGCCACGGCATAGGTGAGCAGCGCTACACCGAGTGCGGCAGCAAAGGTCATCAGGAACGCCGCGCGGTAAGGTGCGACCCCGCCCTCGGTCGAACCCGCATAGGTGGTCATGAGCGCCACGATGATCAACGGCACCACGATCATGAACGCACCCCAGATCGCCGATCGACGCCGAGTCGGTGGGTCGGCCGATCCGAGCAGCCGTGAAGCGAACAGACCCAGGGCGATCGGCAGCAGCACGGTCGCGTTGCGCACGTCGTGCAGAACAAAGCGAGCGTTGTGAACGATGCTCGGGAATGTCGTGCCGAGGCTGATGTGGGCGTGCTGGAACTGCCCGCGCTCCGCGCTTCCCGGTCCGGCGAGAATCACGATCAGGCCGATCACAGCGCCGAGGCTTGCCGCCATCACCAGCACCTTGAACCGGCCGGATGTCGTGAACCGCCAGGCCGTCACGAGCGCCGCGACTCCTGCCGCCGCGGCAATCGCCGTCTCGGCCTCCATGAAGCCCGCAGCGATTGCCGCGATCACGCCCGCAATCCCTGCGTCTACGGCGAGCGGACGTCGAGGCGAGATCGTGGCTCGAGTTATCCACGTGACCACGCCGGCGAACGCGACGACACTCGTGAGATAGAACCCCACGGAGTTGAACCACGCGATTGTGTCGAGCAGGCTCGGAGCTGTCCCGACCAGTGCGACGGCTGCGAGCAGTCCCAGTGCCAGCCACTCGAGCGGGGAGGCCGCGATGCCGACGCGGCCGGCCACCGTTCGCACGGTCGCGACCAGGAAACCGGCCAGCGCCGCGAGCAGCACGAGTGGCATCACCTCGAGGGCAGCGGTTCCCAACAGCCGCACGGTTGCGAATTCCCAGACACCATTGCTGTAGCGGTCTGTCACGCCGTTCCAGTAGATGTGCATGAAGCTGGGCAAGCTCATGCTGTGCACCATCGGGAGGTACTCGTAGTCGTCGGCCATCGGTGACGTCTTGACGATCACCGTGACCAGGATCGCGACTCCCGCGGTGGCGATGGCGCCGACGAGCAGCGCGCTGGTCAGCGCGGGTCGGTGATGACTGCTTTGAGCGTGAGCCAGAGGATCAGGAGGTCGAGTCGCAGGCTGCGGTGCTTGACGTAGTAGAGGTCGCGCTGCAGCTTCGCGCGCGTGCCCGCCAGCGAGCCGGAGTATCCCAGGTTGACCTGGGCCCAGCCCGTGATCCCCGGGCGGATCGTGTGGCGCACCGCGTAGAACGGGATCTGCTGTTCGAGTCGCTCGACGATCGGCACCTGCTCGGGCCGCGGCCCGACGAGCGCGAGCTCCCCGCGCAACACGTTCCAGAGCTGCGGCAGCTCGTCGAGGCGGTAGCGGCGAAGCACCCGCCCGAGCGGCGTCACGCGGTGCCCCTGGTCGGTCGCCCAGACGGCGCCGTCTTCGGCGACGGTCATCGTCCTCAGCTTGACCAGCGTGAACAGCGCGCCGTCCTTACCGACGCGTTGCTGGCGGAAGATCGCGGGCCCGGGACTGGTCAGCCGGATCAACAGCATCAGCCCGGCAATCAACGGCAGCGACACGAGCAGCAGCAGTCCCGAGGAGAGCATCACGAACGCGCGTCGAGCGCCCGCCGATAGCGCTCGATGCTGTTGCGCGGGGCGCTCGAACAGGAACCACGCGGTGGTCAGCTCGGTCAGCGGCACCTTCTTGAACTCAGCCTCGTAGTAGCTCAGCAGATCGCGGACACGCAGACCGCTGCGACTGAGCACGGTCGCGGCGCTGACCGCGGCCGGTGCGTGCGCAGCATCGCGGTCGAGCACGAGCACGGTCGCCTTCGAGCTGCGGATCACGTCGGCGAGCGCATCGGCGTCGAGTGGTGAATACGCCGCGGCGGCACCGGCGAGGCTGGCCTCGGCGCCGCGCGCGAGCTCGCGCCGGAGCTCACGCAGGCTTTCGCCCGAGCCCACGAAGTACACACGCCGCAGCGTCAGTCGCACGCGGATCTCGAGGTCACGTACCGCCGCGGCGCCGATCAGCACCGCCAGCGCCAACGCCGGCGGCAGCAGCTCGACCACGAGCGTTGGGCGCACACCGAGGATCAGTCCGGCGGCGGCCATCACGACCGCGCCGACGGTCGCGCCCGCGGCGGCGGCAACCGGATGAACCCGCCACGGCGGCCGAGCCAGTGCTCCGTCGATCGATTCGAACACGAGCCGCGCGGCCAATGTCGCCAGCAGCGCCGGCAGCACGAGCGCCGGCCACAGCCCGGCGCCGAGGCTGTGAACCAGTGCCGGGCCGGAAACCGCAAGGCCGAGGACGAGCGTCATTCCGCCGGCGGCGCCGCGCGTCACCGGCCAGCTCGAGCGGCTGCCGTGGTTGCGCTCGTCGGAGCCGTCCGAATCCGGATCGAGCCCGCCGCTGAGCGGCACCAGCCGGTTCGGTTCGACGCTCACCCGGTCGCCCCGCTCGCGGCTGCGACCGCCTGCTGCAGTGCCGGTTCGAGTGGGTCGAGTCGCAGCGCGCGGCGGTAGGCGGTCAGTGCCGCGGCGCGGTCGCCGTTACGTGTCGCGATGTCACCGAGCAGCGCTGGGGGCACGTAATTCTCGGGCTCGAGCTCGGCCGCCCGGAGCAGCGCCGCACGGGCCGCCTGGTAGTCGTTCAGATGCGCGTACGCCGCGGCCACGGCGTACTGGGTCTGAAGCGACCACGGGTCGAGCTGCTCGGCGGTGCGCAGCGTCTGCAGCGCTCTCAGCGGATGCCTGACCACGAGGTTCCTGCCGGAATCGCTGTAGAGCACCGCCACATACTGACGCCCGAGGCTCGCCGCCACCAGCGCAAGCAGCCCCAGGGTCACCACCAGCGTGACCTGCCCCTGGCGTCCGCGCCGCATCGCCACCGGACGTGGCGGGGGGTCCGTTGACTCGGCAGCGGCAGCGGCCGGTGCGACCAGCACGGCGGCGGCGAGCATCGCCATGCAGGCAAGCCCCGCTATGTCGTAGAGCCAGTCGACGCTGGTGGCCGCGAGCCAGGCGGCAAACATCCCCAGTGCGGCGATCTTCAGTGCCGCATCGGCGCCGGCGAGCGTCGCGCGGCGCCGTGTCAACGCGGCGGCGAGCACGGCGACGATGAACAACCCGAGTCCGAGGGCGCCACCGATGCCGAGCTCGGCGAGCATCTGCAGCTCGAGACTGTGTGGGACGGTCACGTCCTCGAGCTGATGACGGCGCTCGTAGTACTGGTCGGAGAAGTTTCCGGCCCCGACGCCGCCCAACGGCGCCGCCGCGAACTCGTCGAGCGCGATCCGCCAGAGGTCATCGCGGTAGCCGCCGCCGAGTGCGAGGAAGCGGTTGCCAGCGGACTTCTCGGCCTTGAGCGCGGTGAAGTCGTGCCATTGCGTGGACAGCCGCTGATGTTCGGCGATGCCGCCGATCAGCACGCCGGCGACGGTCAGCGCCAGCAGCCCGCGGCCCAGCCGCGCGCTCAGTCGCTCGCGCCGGATCGCGGGCAGGCGGGCGGCGAGTGTGCCGGCGAGCGCCTTGAGGCCGCCCCCGACGAGCGCCGCGCCGAGCAGTGCCAGCCCCGCCCCGCGGATCGCGCCGGTGCTCGGATCGAGCAGCTGCGAGGGGCCGGTCGAGCTGTAGACCTGAAGCGTCCAATGGGCGCTCGCCGCGACAGCCGCGAGCACGATCAGAAGATTGACGCCGCGGCGCGTGCGACCCGGGGCCGCGATCAGCACGAGCACGATCGCGGCGATTGTGGCGAGCACGATCGCACGCGACTGGGTCAGCACGGCGGTCGCGGCGATCAGCGCCGCGGCGGCAACCGACGCCGAGCGCAACCAGCGCGAGCGGGCACTCTCGGCAAGCCCGAACCAGGGCCAGACACCCATCACGAACAGGCCGGCGGTGCCGTTGATGTAACCCATCGGGTTACTCAGCCTGCCCTGCAGGAAGTCACTGCCGCCGGCTCCCGCGATGAACTCGACGGCCAGCACGATCGCGCTCAACAACGCCGGCAGGCCGAGCACGAGCATCACGGCGCGAGCGCTGGTGCGCTCGCGGATCGCCAGCACGCCGATCGCGAACACGACCGCGTAGACGGCGATCTGGTTGGCGCTGGTCCAGGCCGAATCGCGCGACTCGGCCCACAGGATCGACGCGAAGCTCAACACCAGCAACAGCCCGAGGCCGAACGCGGCGCCGCGGCCGTAGCGCCCGAGCGTCGCTGCCGGCCCGAAGGCGAGCATCACCAGCAGCACGACCGCGCCGACGCCGAGCGGCGCCCACGCGCTGAAGTTGTAGTACCCGAACGCGAGCGGCGAGCAGGCCAGCGTGATCGCCACCAGCAGCGCGATCAGGTTCGGGCGCGGACCGGGCCGGCGCCGCGCCGGACTCGGTGAGCGCGACTGCAGCGCGACGAGCGGCGCGATCTGTTCGGTGCTCATCGCCGGCGACTGAGTACCAGACCGCCCACGCTGCCGAGCACGATCACCAACACCGCGGCCAGCAGCATCCACAGCAGCCCGGAGCCTGATCCCGGACGCAGCACCCGGTAGGCGGCGGGTGTCGCACGTGCTGTTGTGTCCCTCGCGGCCGTGATCGGCGTGGTCAGGACCGGCAGTGTCACGGTGGTGACGTGCAGCGGCTGGTGATGGCGGCGGCGGTGAGGCCGCTGCGTCCGGGGCGGGGCCGCGGGCGTGGTCGCCGTGGGCGTGACGGTCGGCTCGCCCGTGCTCGCCGGTGGAGGAGTCTCGACCGTTGCGGGCGTCGTCGCGGTCGGCGCCGTGCTCGTGTGCCTGATGCCCGACCCGAACAGCTTGCCGCTCTTCCCGCTCTCCGGTGCCGCACCCCGTGCTGTCGCCAGCGGCAGCGCGTACTCCTTCGCCACCGGGCTCGCGGGGTCGACGTGGACGGGCGAGCCGCCGGCGGCAACGGCGGGGGCCGGCAGTGCCAGCGCGCCGCCGGCACAGACGAGCGTCTGCAGAAAACGTGCACGGACGCTGTGGCGCATCGCAGGACTATGGTAGACCCGCCCTCGTGCTGCGTATACGAACCAGATGACCGACCACTGGCTATTTGAGGCTGAGGTGTCGTTGATCGTCGGCGCGCTCGTGCTGCTGATCCTCTGGCGGCTGATGCGCGCGCTTGACGGCCGCGGGCACACCGCGTCGATCCGGCTACCGATCGGCGCGGGCCTGCTCCTGCGCCTGCTTGCGATCGTCGTGGCCGCGGCGGTTCCGGCGATCGGGCACAAGCTCACCAGCACCGATGAGGCGACGTTCCTGGCGACGACCAAGGCGCTTGCGGCGCTCCCGCTCTCGAGCTCCAAGTGGCTGAGCATGGGTTTGCATTGGACCGAGGTGATTCCCTGGGCGCTCACCTACAAGCTCTTCGGGAGCTGCGGCACGTTGCCGCTGCGGCTCGAGCAGATCGGCCTCAGTCTCGGGGCGGTGGTGCTGATAAGTGCCACCGCCGGCAAGCTCGGTGGACGCAGGGCCGCGCTGATCACGGCCTGGATCGCGGCGCTCGAGCCCTCGAGTGCGTACTTCAGTGGGCTGCTGCATCAGGAGTCCCTGTGCATGGTCGGTGAGGCGCTGCTGCTGGGCGCGCTCGTCGATGCATGGATGCGCGACGGTGACCGCTGGCGGCCGCTGCCCTGTGGCCTGGTGGGCCTCGGCCTGATCTTCGGCACGCGCTCCTATCTCGCGTTCTTCGCCGCGGTGGCGGGCGCGCTCGTGCTGGTCGCGTCGGTGTTGGCGCGTCGCGTTGACCCGATGCGTGGGCTGATCGTGCTGAGCGCGTGCGCGCTGGCTGCGGTGGTGGCGGGAAGCTTCGCCGCCCCGCACGTGGTGCCGGGTGCGATCGCCGGCTTGCAGCATCAGCTGAATCTGCCGTATCCGGGAGCGAACCTGCCGTTGCCACATGCGACCGTGACCAGCGGCGGAGGGCTGCTGAAAACGGTCGTGCTGCACAGCCTCGATCTGATCTTCAGGCCGTATCCGTGGCAGCTCGGCAGTGCCGCGCAGAAGGCTGCCGTGGCGGGCACGCTGATCTGGTACCTGCTGGTGCTCGCGACGCTGTGGCTGACGCTGCGCCAGGGATTGGACGCACGCCTGCTGCCGGCGCTGATCCTGATCGCCTGCGAGACGGTCGGCTTCGCGCTGACGCTGGTCGACGCCGGCGAGGGATTCCGGCACCGCGTCAACCTGTTGCTGCTCCTGGCGGTGCCGCTCGGGGTGATGCTCGAGCGCTGGTGGACGGCCCGCGGTCGACGTATTCAGACGGCGGCGGTGACATGAGGCGCACGGTCACTGCCGGGGCGCTGCTAGGACTCGTTGTCGCGCTCGCATTAGCGTTCGCGATGCCCGCACGTCAGGTTCGTATGGCCGAGCTTCCCGCGCGGCCCGGTCACCGTGTCCCGGTCTATGGTGCGCTTGCACCGTTCGCGCCGCGGGCGCTCAGCGCGGTGACCGCGCAGCACTCGCCGCGCACGTTGCGCGATGCGCTGCTCGGGCTGCTCGCCGGCGGGCTGACAGCGGGGGCGCTCGTGACCGTGATCAGGCCGATCAGAAGGGAGCCCTAGGTGGCGCGGGTGCTGCAGGTCGTGACCGAGCTGGTGGTCGGCGGTGCCTCGCTGACGATGCTCGACTTCGCTGAGGACCTCGCCTCCGAGCATGAGCTCGTGATCGCCCATGGTCGCCTCGACGACCCCCGGAACGCCGCGGCCCGTCGCGCCCGTGAGCGTTTCCCGAGCTACGAGTTGCCACGACTCGGGCGCCGCCTCGACGCCCGGGCCGATCTGCTGGCCACACGGTCGTTCGCGGCGCTTTGCCGGCAGCTGCGCCCGGACGTGATCCATACGCACAGTTCGAAGGCGGGCGTCGTCGGGCGGCTCGGAGCGCTGCCGGGCGCGGGCGTGCGCTTTCACACGATTCATGGCTGGGGGCATACCCCGCTCGATCCGCCGCGCCGGCGCGCGTTGCTGATCGCGGCCGAGCGCCTGGCCGCGCTGCGGACCACGAAGCTGATCGCGGTGTCGCCCGAGGTTCGGGACGAAGGAATCGCACTCGGCATCGGCGGCCCAGAGCGCTACGTGGTGATCGGCTCACCGGTGGACATGCGTCCGCATGCGAGCCACCTCGACTTCGAGTCCGCCCGCGCCGAGGCGCGGGCCCGGCTGCGGCTGCCCCGCGACGCGGAGGTGATCGGCTGGGTCGGGCGCTTCGGCGCGCAGAAGGATCCCGAGGCACTGGTGGCGGTGCTCCGTGAGCTGCTGAGCCGGCGCCACAACGCCTATGCGGTGCTGATCGGCGACGGCCCTGAGCGCGAGCCGGTGCAGGCGCAGCTGGCCTCTGAGATCGCCGAGCGACGCGTGCTGATGATGGGTGTGCGTGACGACGTGCGAGCGCTCTACGCGGCCTTCGACGTGCTGCTGCACACCAGCCGCTGGGAGGGGCACCCGCGTGCTGTGCGCGAGGCGCTGGCCGAGCGCGTACCGGTCGTCACCGCTCGCGTGGGTGGCACGAGCGTCGTCTCGAGCGACCCGCTGCTCGGCATCGAGGTCGAGCCCGGTGACGCGCGCGGCTACGGCGCGGCGCTCACGCAGATTCTCGATGCGCCCGGCCGGCGCGCTCCGATCGACACGCACGCGCTCACGTCGCTGCGGGCGAGCGCCGGGGAGCCCTACCGGTTAATGCGCGAGCTCTACAGCGCCGCGCTTGAGCACGCTCGCGCACAGCGCCCGTAGCGGGACGCGGGCATCCCACAGCGCCACGGCCTCGACGACGGCGAGCACAACCAGCGCGACGACGATCAAGGCGCTCCTGTGCGTCGCCACCGCCGACGCGCCGCCGACGGTCGCCGCGGCCGCCAGTGCGCACTTGATCAGCGCACGGTCGACGCGCGCGCTCAGGCCCGCGCGACGCAGCTGCAGGCGTCCGGCGAGCAGGCCGAGCACGCGGGCGGCGAGCAGCACGGCGACGAGCCACACCGGCCGGCCGAAGAGCATCCACAGCGCCGCACCCAGCACCCACGGGACCGCCATCCAGGCCCACGTGAGCAGGGCGCCGAGCGGACGCCCGGCCGCATAAAGCGCACCCGTCAGCACGTTGATCTGCCCGAGCAGCACGTAACACGCCGCGTAGCACGCGGTCAGCGGCCAGGCGCCGTGCCAGCGCGATCCGAACAGCCACGGCAGCCACCAGGGGCAGGTGATCCCGGCCAGCCCCTCGGCGCCGATCAGGATCGCCGCGGCCGCGGCAGAGACCTCGTTCAGCGCCCGGTTGAGACGCTCGGGATGTGCGGCGCGAGCGAACGCGGGGAACGAGATGCGCTGCAACACCAGCACGGCAACGCCGGGGTAGGAGAGGATGCTCGAGCTGGTGATCGCGAGGCCGAGCAGGCGCGCGTGGGCGAAGCTGAAGGCGACCATCGGCACGGCGCCCTCGACCAGCACGCAGACGGCCACGCCGGAGCCGGGAACCGCATAGCCGAGGATCGCCGCCAGCGCCTTGCCGCGGTGGCCGAGAAACGGCGTCGGGTGTGTGTGGCGGCGCCATAGGACGAGCGTCGGCAACCCCTGAACGGCCAGTGCCAGCATCACGCCGGCCAGTCCCAGGCCGCCGAGTACGAGTGCGACCGCCAACACGGTGAAGGTGATCTGGTCGAGCACCTCTCCGGCCCCGATCAGCCGGTACTCGAGGCGCCGCTCCATCAGCGCCGACGGCAGCGCCCGCGAGACATACACATATCCACATATGCCGGAGGCCGCACACATCGCGAGCGGCGAGTGCAGCGCCGTCAGCTTCGAGACGGGCAGCATCGCGATGATCGCGATCAGCAGCGCCAGACGCCCGACGATCTGCATCAGGTACGCGCTCGAGCGCAGCAGGCCGCGCGAGGGCTCACGCGACGCGACCACGGCCGCCAGCAGCTTCGAGCCGAGGTACTGGTCGATGAAGTTGGCCAGGAACAGCGCGACGCCGTAGCTGGCCCATGCGGCGGGACCGAGGTGGCGCACCAGCAGCGTTGTCGCTCCCAGGTTCAGCAGCCCGACGAACAGATAGCGCGCCGCCAGCGTGACCGCGCCCGAGGAGGCGCGGGCGGTGGTGTCCGCCACCTGCGGCGGCGCGCTCATGTCAGCGGGCGAACGAGGTGCCCGGCTCGAGCCGTTTGGCGAACGCTGCCACGAGCTTGGCGGTGTTCTCGATGTCCTCGACGCTGACCATCTCGACCGAGGAGTGCATGTAGCGCAGCGGTACCGACACGAGGCCGGTCGGGATCCCGGCGCGGCTGACGGTGAAGGCGTCGGCATCGGTCGCGGTGAAGCGCGAGGCCGACGCCACCGTGAATGGGATCTCCTCCGCCTCGGCCGCCTCATACAGCAGCTCGAACACGCGCGGGTGCAGCAGTGAGGCGCGCTCGATCACGGGCCCGGATCCGAGCTTGTGGTGGGTGTCCTGGCCGAGCGTGATCCCCGGCGTGTCGCTCGCGTGGGTCACGTCGATCGCGATCGCGACATCGGGCCGGTGGCGGAAGGCCGAGGTCTGTGCGCCCTTGAGGCCGATCTCCTCCTGCACGACCGCCATCGCCAGCAGATCACCCGGGGCGCCGCCGCTCGCGGCGACCAGTTGCGCCGCGCGCGCCGCCACGTGACAGCCGACGCGGTTGTCGAGCGCGCGCGAGACCACGCGGCCGTTGGGCAACTCGAGCGGCTCGACGTCAAGCACGCCGGTGTCGCCGATGCGCACCATCCGGCGGGCCTCGTCGCCATCGGCGGCGCCGATGTCGATGTGCAGACTCTTGAGCTCGGGAACCTTCTTGCGGTCGTCCTCGTCCATCAGGTGGATCGCCTTGCGGCCGATCACTCCGCGAATCGATCCGTCCTTGGTCTCGAGCAGCACCCGCTGGCTGACGAGGTTGATCGGATCCCAACCGCCGACCTGCCCGAAGCGCAGGAAGCCGTCGTCATCGATGTGTGTGATGTGCACGCCGATCTCGTCGACGTGACCGACCACGGCAACGCTCGGGCCGCCGGCGGTGCCGGCGACGCGCGCCCACGACGAGCCGTTGACGTCGACGTCGACCTCGGCCGCGAACGGCTCGCAGAGCTTGCGCCAGGTGGCCGCGGCGCGGGCCTCCTGGCCGGAAGGGCCGGGGACCCGCAGCAGCGTGTCAAGCAACTCAGGAATTGCCATTGGGCAAGGATCTCCTCTCAGGACGCCAGCAGCTGGCGCAGGACGAACTGCAGGATGCCTCCGTGCCGGAAGTACTTCTGTTCCTTGGGAGTGTCGATCCGCACGGTGACCGTGAACTCCTTGTCGTCGGCGGTGACCGTCAGCTCGCGCGGGATGTCGCCGTCCCCGGCGATCCCGGCGATCCCGAACCGCTCATGGCCCGTGAGACCGAGCGATTCGGCGCTCTCGCCGTCCTTGAACTGCAGCGGCAGCACGCCCATGCCGACGAGATTCGAGCGGTGGATGCGCTCGAAGCTCTCGGCGATCACGGCGCGCACGCCGAGCAGGCGCGTGCCCTTTGCGGCCCAGTCGCGCGAGGAACCCGATCCGTACTCCTTGCCGGCGAGGATCACGAGCGGGACACCCTGCTCGATGTAGCGCATCGCCGCGTCGTAGATCGAAGTCTCCTGATCGGAGCCGTCGGCCAGATACCGCGTGACGCCGCCCTCGGTGCCCGGGGCGAGCTTGTTGCGCAGGCGGATGTTGGCGAAGGTTCCGCGCATCATCACCTCGTGGTTGCCGCGCCGCGAGCCGAACGAGTTGAAGTCGCCGACCTCGACGTGGTTCGAGTTGAGGTACTGCGCCGCCGGACCGCCCTTCTTGATCGAGCCGGCCGGGGAGATGTGGTCGGTCGTGACGCTGTCGCCGAGCACCGCCAGCACCCGCGCGTCGACGATGTCCTCGAGCGGCTCGGGCTGCGGCGGCAGGTTCTCAAAGAACGGCGGACGGCGGACGTAGGTCGAGCGCTCGTCCCACTCGAACAGATCGCCGGTCGGCACCTCGAGCCCGTTCCAGCGCTCGTCGCCGTCGAACACCTCGCCGTAGCTCTTGTGGAACATGTCCGACTGGACGGCCTCTCCGATCACCTCGGCGACCTCGGCCGAGCTTGGCCAGATGTCCTTGAGGTAGACGTCGTTGCCGTGGTCGTCGCTGCCGAGCGGCTCGCTGTAGAGGTCGACGTCCATCGACCCGGCGATCGCGTAGGCCACACACAGCGGCGGTGAGGCGAGGTAGTTCATCTTCACGTCGGGGTTGATGCGACCCTCGAAGTTGCGGTTGCCCGACAGCACCGAGACGACCGCGAGGTCGGAGTCGTTGACAACCTTGGAGACCTCCGGCGGCAGCGGGCCACTGTTGCCGATGCAGGTCGTGCAGCCGTAGCCGACGAGGTTGAAGCCGAGCTCGTCGAGATATTCGCTCAGGCCAGCGCGGTCGAGATACTCGGTCACGACCTTCGAACCGGGCGCGAGCGAGGTCTTGACCCAGGGCTTGACCTTGAGTCCCCTCTGCACGGCGTTGCGCGCCAATAGCCCGGCGCCGAGCATCACCGACGGGTTCGACGTGTTGGTGCAGCTCGTGATCGCGGCGATTACGACGTAGCCGTTGTCGAGCTCGGTCTCGGTCCCGTCGGCCAGCGTCAGCTTGGCCTTGGTCGAGACGCCACCGTTGACATGCGTGGCGACCGGGTCGCTGGCCGGGAACGAGTCGGCGAGCGCGTCGTCCTCCTCGCCATTGGCCGGCAGGTAGTCCTGGACTGCCTGCTCGAACGCGGACTTCGAGTTCGAGAGTTGGACACGGTCCTGCGGCCGCTTGGGACCGGCGATGCTGGGTACGACGGTCGAGAGATCGAGCTGCAGGACGTTGCTGTAGGTCGGCTCGTCGGAGTTCTCGTCGTGCCACAGGCCGTTGGCCTTGGCATACGCCTCGACGAGCGCGATCTGCTGATGCGGACGGCCGCTGAACTCGAGATAGCGCAGCGTCTCGGCATCGATCGGGAAGATCGCGCAGGTCGAGCCGAACTCGGGCGACATGTTGCCGATCGTGGCGCGGTCGGCGAGCGGCAGCCGCGCCAGGCCGGCGCCGAAGAACTCGACGAACTTGCCGACGACGCCGTGCTTGCGCAGCATCTCGGTGACGGTCAGCACCAGGTCGGTCGCGGTCGAGCCCTCGGGCAGCTTGCCGTCGAGCTTGAAGCCGATCACCTGCGGGATCAGCATCGACATCGGCTGGCCGAGCATCGCCGCCTCGGCCTCGATGCCGCCGACGCCCCAGCCGAGCACGCCGAGGCCGTTGACCATCGTCGTGTGCGAGTCGGTGCCGACGAGCGTGTCGGGGTACGCGACGGCGCGGTCGCCGCTGTCGTCGACGAACACGACCCGTGACAGGTACTCGAGGTTGACCTGATGAACGATGCCGGTGTCCGGCGGCACGACCTTGAAGTTGTCGAAGGCCGTCTGGCCCCAGCGCAGGAACGAGTAGCGCTCCTTGTTGCGCTCGAACTCGAGTTCGGCGTTGCGCTCAAAGGCCTGGGCGGAACCGAACACGTCGACCTGTACGGAGTGGTCGATCACCAGCTCGGCCGGCACCAGCGGGTTGATCTTGCTGGGATCGCCGCCCATCGTCTTCATCGCGTCGCGCATCGCGGCGAGGTCGACGATCGCGGGTACGCCGGTGAAGTCCTGCATCACGACGCGGGCGGGCGTGAAGGCGATCTCCTCGCTGGGCTCGGCCTTGGCGTTCCACTTGGCGAGCGCCTCGATGTCAGCGGCGCGGATCGACTCGCCGTCCTCATTGCGCAGCAGGTTCTCGAGCAGGATCTTCAGCGAGAAGGGCAGGCGCGCGACGTCGAAGGACGCCTGCAGCGCGTCGATGCGAAAGATGTCGTAACTGCGTCCGTCGACGGTGAGTTCGGTTCTCGCGCCGAAGCTGTTGGCTGACATTTCAGACTCCTCGGGTGTCAGTTCAGGACAAAT
>DATASU010000062.1:0-3572 GCA_036269095.1 Solirubrobacteraceae bacterium | reverse complement strand
TCTCTTTCGACATGACGGGATCTTCGTCGGCGGATCGCTGCGCTGGAAGCTGGCGACTGGCGCCACCTGGGCCGAGCTGGCGCGTCGGCACGGCCTGGGGTTGCCACATCGGCCGCGTTGGGACGGCGGCCCGGGTGCGTTGGGCGCGGTCGATCGGCGCGACAAGCATCGACTCAGCCCTCCCGCTGAGAGCTCGCCAACACCTGGATGCGTTCCTCGCGGCGCTTGATGCCTTCGTGCCGTCGACAGCAACGGAGGCGTTTGGATCCCGAGCGTAGCCCGCGATCGGTCCGCCAGATCCATCTCTTGCGTGTCACCGTCCCCAGCTCGTACTCACCGAGCTCTCGGCCAAGGACGAGGACGAGGACACGATCGCCGCGAGCTGGGCGTATCGGATCTCCAGGGGCTCGGTCTCGGGCCGCTCGCGACCACTGTGCGCGAGCTCCCTCGGCGTCCAGCTCGAGGGCGCTCGCGACCACCGCGGCGTAACCACCCGGTAGTCGCCGTCTGGTAGTGCGCGCATGCCTCGGTCAGTGTGGCGAGCCAGGAGGTACTGATGGCAGAGACGACGATGGATCGAGGCAGCGGCGGGCCACGCATGGCGACCGCGCCAGCGGAGTGGACGCCGCCACGAGGGCGTCTGCGCTGGCAACTCGCCGACGGGGAGCTGATGGTCGCGGCGCTGCGGGCCAGCGGGGAAACACCGGCGGCGTTCGCACGGCGACATGGGTTGCACGAAGTGCGAGTCCAGCGCTGGGTCGCGCGTGTGGGCAGGAAGGCGCGATCGGCAGCGCCGGTGCAGGCGGTGGCGTTCGCGCCGGTGCGCGTCACTGCGGCACAGCCCGCGGTGAGCGACCTCGAAGTCGTGGTCGGCGGGGCGGTGGTCCGGGTGGGGCGTGGGTTCGACGGCGACCTGCTGCGACGCGTGGTCGCGGTGCTCGGGGAGGCACCATGCTGAGCCTGCCGCCGACGGTGCGCGTGTTCGTCGCCACCGCGCCGTGCGATCTGCGCAAGCAGTTCGACGGAATCGCCGTGCTGGTCGAGCAAGGGCTACATCACGATCCGCGGAGCGGCCACCTGTTCGTGGTGTTCAATCGGCGCGGCGACCAGGTGCGGATCTTGTTCTGGGATCGCCAGGGCTACTGCCTATTTGCGAAACGGCTCGAGCGCGGCAAGTTTCGGCTGCCGTGGGACTCGCCCGCGGTGGGTGCGGCGGTGGAGATGGAGGCAGCCGAGCTCGCGCTGATCCTTGAGGGGATCGATCTGCGTGGTGCCAAGCGGCGCGCGCGTTGGACCGCGACGCCGCCGACGCCAATCGACCTCGCGGCGTGATTTTTGGATCGCGCTCCCTGTTCCGGAGCGATCGGTTCTGGTAGCAGAGAGAGGTGCCTCGACGCGTACTCGGCTCGACGACCGACGTGCCGGCCCTGCGCGCGCAACTCGAGGCGCTCGCCGCCGCCGGCGAGCACACGCAGGTGATCGCGACGCTGTTCGAGCTCCTCGAGAAGATGATGCGCGACCACAGCGACCTGGCTGCGCGCTACACGTCGATGCTGCGCGGGATGTACCGGAGCAAGTCGGAGCGGATCTCGCCGGACCAGCTCGCGCTGTTCCTCGCCCAGCTACCCGCCAACGAGACCACCGAGTCTCCCGACGAGCCGCCACCGGCGCCCGCGCCACCACCCGCGCCGATCGAGGGCGACGGTGGTGCGCCGCCGGCCGGGCCCAAGCCGGGCAAGGCCAAGCGCGGCGGTCGCAAGCCGGTGCCACCGTCCATGCGGCGCGAGATCGTGAAGATCCCGGTCCCCGATGATGAGCTCCGGTGCTGCGATGCCGAGAAGAAACTGATCGGGACCCGCGTTCGGGTCACGATCGAGTACCGCCCGGGCGAAGCCTACGCGATCGAGGAGCACGCCGAGGTCCGAGCCTGCGCGATCTGCGAGGGCAACGTAACGACCGCGCCGACCACGCCGCCACCGATCGAGGGTGCGCGGCCCGGCCCGGGCATGCTCGCGCAACTCGTGACGTCGAAGAACGACGATGCTGTGCCGCTGGAGCGCCAGAGCAAGATCCTCGCGCGCGGCGGCGCGCCGATCGCGCCATCGACGCTCGGCGATTGGTACGCGGGTGCCGCGGACCTCGCCCAGCCGTTGTGGAAGGCGCTCCGCGAGGACACCCTCGGTCGCTACTTGATCAGCCTGGATGACACCAGCCTGGCGGTGCGCGACCGTGGCCATGCGCGCGGCATCAAGCGCGGTCACATCTGGGTCTTCCTCGGCGATGGCGGCGAGGTCGGGTTCTGCGACTACACGCCCGACTGGAAGGGGAAGTGGCCGCAGGCCACGCTGGCAGACTTCCGCGGCCAGGTGATCCAGTCGGATGGCTACGCCGGGCTCGGCCCCGTCTTCGCGCGCCCCAACGCGCCGCGCCGCGCGGGCTGCATGGACCATTGCCGCCGCCCGTTCATGAAGGCGCTCGAGGCCGGTGATGCCCGCGCCGCGGTTGTCGTGTCGGTGCTGCGCCAGATCTACGCGGTCGAGGCTCAGGCCCGCGCCGACGGGGCTGACCTCGATGAGCTCCTGCGCCGCCGGCAGCGCGATAGCCGGCCGCTCGTCGAGCGCCTCCATCGGCTCGTCGGCGATCTGGCCGGCCGCGCCACGCCCAAGAGCCTGCTGGGCAAGGCCGTCGGGTACGCCGTCCATCAGTGGTCGACCCTGATCCTCTTCCTCGACGATCCCCGGATCCCGCTGTCCAACGCGCACGTCGAGCGTCAGCAGCGCCGCACCGCCATCGGTCGCCGAAACTGGCTGTTTGCAGGCTCCGACGACGCCGCGCGCCGCTTCGCCATCTTGCATACCCTGATCGTCAACTGCAATCTCGTCGGCGCGCCGCCCTTCGAGTACCTCCGCGACACCTTCCGCCACCTCGCCGAGGACTGGCCCATGGCCCGGATCCGCGAGCTCCTGCCCGCCGCCTGGCTCGCGAACCAGCGCCGACAGCAGCAGCAAACCGACCGAGCCGCCGACCCCGTCGACGACGCTGTCGTTGCCGCCGCGGCCTGACCGCGCGACCGCTACGGCGGCGCGGCCGCGACCTGCGCGGCGACCTCGGCGGGTCTTCGAAGCTCCATTCATCGCCAGCACCCTCGCATCTGCCTGCTGGCTTTTACGAGACGTCGACTATCGGGCGGTTACGGCGTGTCACCAAGGTGCGGCAGCACGTACATCCGCATCCGCTCGCTGTAGCCGCCATGGGAGCGCGAGTTGCGGTTCTCAAGCGACGTGAGCCATTCGTCGGTCGCCTGCCGGAGCGTGCGCTTCATGTCGAGGTCGGGCGGTAGCTCCCCGGCTTCGATCTTCCGCTGCGTGACCCGATGCTCTTCGTCAACTTCGAGCGCCTCGCGCTTGGAGTCGTACGTGCCAACGTAGACCTTGCGGCCAGCGCGCTTGCCGTAGACCTGCCAGCGCGTGCCATCGGTTCGCTCGATCCGCTTGATCATCGGGATCCCTTCCGCTTGTCCCCGGCCTCGGCCTCGTCGAGCGCGACCGTGAGCAGCGTCCGCACCGCATCGA
>DATASU010000061.1:0-2522 GCA_036269095.1 Solirubrobacteraceae bacterium | reverse complement strand
TCGCTGCCGTCGGGGCTGGCCGACTTCGTGAAGGTCAACCCGGTCTCGCACCTGGTGTCGGCCACGCGCGACCTGGCCAACCACGGGGTGGTCAGCGGCGAGGTGGGCTGGACGGTGCTCGCCGGCCTGGTGGTGATCGCGATTTTCGCGCCGCTGTCAGTGCGCAGCTACCGGCGGCACCTCTAAATCCCGCTCAGCTGGGCAGTTCCTCCGCCAGCCGGCAGGCCTCCGCGAGCAGGTCAGCCGGCTGGCGGTCCCGGTACTCGATCAGGAACTCGTCAATCCGTCCGGCCTCGGCTTCCTCCGCCGCCGGGACGATCCGCTCCCACAGCATCGTGGGCACCCTGGGGTTGTAGGCGAACCGGTGGGCGAGCGCGAGCAACCGCAACGCGGACTCGGCCGGGGCGGCCCGGCGGAACAGGGCCCAGGCACCGAGCGCGAACAGCAACTGCCCCGCGGCCGGGTAGTCGAACCCCGGGATCGGGGTGCCGAACGCCCGGATCGCATTCTCCCGGCAGGTCAGGAACAACGCGCGCCCGTGCGCCGCGTCGGCACCCTCCGCGTAGCGGGCATGCGCAGCCAGTGCCACGGAGTCGCCGAAAAGCACCCACGGTTCAAGGCCCGTCAAGGCGACTCCGGGAAGCCGCATCGCACGCATGCGGGCGGCGGCCTCGCGGTGGATGCGCAGGCCCTCGACGTAGTCGCCAGACGCGAGCGCCAGCTCGGCCCGGCCGACAAGGCGCACGGCACCCCCGCCGAACGTGGTGGAGAGCTCGCCGACCTCTTCGACCCGGTTGAGTTCGTCCTTCGCGTCGGCGAGCCTTCCGTCGGCGATCGCGCACAGCACAAGCAGCGATCGCAGCTGGATCTCGTCGTCGCTGGCACCGAGCCGCCGCATCACCGGCAAGGCGGCCTGGGCGTGCCCGACCGCCACTGCCAGGTCACCGACTTGCATGGTGAGCTGAGCCAGCATCGTATGCGGCATCGCCGCGGCCCAGGGGCCGTCATCGTCGGTGGACAGCGCGAGCGCGCGCGAAGCCGCCGTGATCGCGCCGACCGGGTCGCCGGCGTTCTCGTACAGGACGCTCAGCCACTGGCTGGCGGCGAGTGCCGTCGGCCGGTCCTGGCTGTCGGCGAGCCGCCCGAGCCGGGACGTGAAGTCTGCTGGTGCCGCTTCGGCTTCCGCGTCGTAGGTGAGCAGCACCCGCACGAGTCCGGAAAGGTGCGGGCTATGGGCAGCCTCGCGGCCCAGCCGAACCAGGATGGCACGGAGCGGCTCGCTGCTCAGCCCGCCGGTCATCAGCGAAGTGCTCAGCGTGATCATGACCGCGCCGCACGTCTGCTCCGTCAGGTCCGGTGGGGGCGTCCAGTCGAGCAGCGCCTCGGTGACTGCCTCGGCGAGGACGATAACCCGAATGTGCTCGCCGCGGAGCGTCCAGAACAGCCCGAGCGAGGCGAGCAGTTGAACGAGCGAGCCCCGGTCACCGTCGGCGAGCGCGCCGCGCAGCTCGTCGGCCAGGTTGACTTCCTCCGCGCCGATGGCGTCGACGGCCGAGAACTGGTCACGGGTCGCTAGGCGCGCGCCATGGTGGCGCGCGTAGCCGACCGCCCAGCGGCGCTGAGCGTCGCGCGCTGCGGCCGCCTCGCCCGTGTCGGCGAGCCGGAGCGCGCCGAACTCGCGCACCGTTTCCAGCATCCGGTAGCGCCCGCCGGCCGGGGTCTCCACGATGCTCAGCAGCGACTGGTCGACGAGGCCCTGGACCGCGTCGGCCGAATCGTCGCCGAGCACCGCCTCGGCGGCGGCGAGCGTGAACCCGTCGTGGAAGAGCGCCAGCCGGCGCAGCGCCCGCTGCTCGGCGTCGTCAAGCAGGTTCCACGACCAGTCGATGACCGCGAACAAGGTCCTGTGCCTGCCCGGCGCGCTGCGGTCGCCGCCGCGCAGCAGCGCGAACCGGTCTTCGAGGCGCCGGGCGATCTCTTCGAGGGGCATCGTTCGCACGCGTGCCGCGGCGAGCTCGATCGCGAGCGGCAGTCCGTCGAGCCTGGCGACGATGCCCGCGACCAGGTCGTCGGTGAGCCGGGCGCTCGGCCGCGCGGCCACGGCCCGCTCGGTGAACAACCGCGCGGCGTCGGCGGCGTCCAGCTCGCCGAGCAGGTAGACGCGCTCGGCGGCGATCGCGAGCGGCGCGCGGCTGGTGATGAGTACGCGCAGGTCGGCCGTCGAGGAGACCAGGAAAGCGACGAGGCCGGCCACCGCCTCGATCAGGTGCTCGCAGTTGTCGAGCACGAGCAGACTGGGCGACTGCCCGAGCAGGTGCGCGATGCGCGCGCGGACGTCGGCGCGCTGTGCCGCGGTCAGGACGCGGCGGCCGCTGACCGAGTCACGGACCCCGAGCGCGGAGCCGACCTCGCCCGCCACGTCCTCCGCCGAGGTCACGCCGGCCAGCTCGACGACGTGCACCGCGGGCTCCGCCGCCGTCCGCGCGATCGCGTTGGCCAGCCGGGTCTTGCCGAGGCCGCCG
>DATASU010000060.1:0-3179 GCA_036269095.1 Solirubrobacteraceae bacterium | reverse complement strand
GTGGCTGGTGCCAACGGTGTCACTCGCGATCATCTCACTGCGCCCTGAGGCGCTGTACGAGACCTCGGGCTGGTGGAAGATCTTCACCGCGCCGTCGCAGCTGACGTTCCACAACTACAGCGCGCTGCTCAAGAGCGGCTTTGCCGCCGGGGGCGTGCTCAGTTCGCTGCTGACGTCGCTGGAGATCACGGTCCCGGCGGCGTTGCTGGTGACGGTGATCTCGAGCATGGCCGCCTACTCGTTGGTGTTCGGCAGCTGGAAGGGCCGCGACGCCGTGTTTCTGTTCATCGTCGCCCTGATCGTCGTGCCGCTGCAGGTCGCGCTGATCCCGACGGTCGAGCTCTACCACACGATCGGCAACATCACGGGGTACAACCCCTTCGGCACGATCGTCGGCGTGGTCATCTTCCACGTTGGTTTCGGCTTGCCGTTCGGGATCTTCCTGATGCGGAACTTCTATCTCGGGATCCCGCGCGACCTGATCGAGGCAGGCAGGATCGACGGGGCCCGTGAGGGCAAGCTGTTCCGGCGAGTGGTGCTGCCGCTCGGGTTTCCCGCCGCGGCCGCGCTGGCGGTGTTCCAGTTCGTGTGGGTCTGGAACGACCTCCTGGTCGCACTCGTGTTTCTAGGCGGCAACCCACATGTGCCGCTGACGGTGTTCCTGTACGACCAGACACGGTCGCTCGCAGAGGACTACTGGATCATCGCGACCGGCGGCATCATCTCGATCCTCGTACCGGTGGCTGTGTTCTTCGCATTTCAACGACACTTCGTCCGCGGCATGCTCGCCGGGTCGGTGAAGTAAGGGGGGTGGCATGAGCCGCGTCGTGCTGGACAGCCTGACCAAGTCCTTCGGTGGTGGGACCTTGGCGGTTGACAACGTCTCGCTCGAGGTGGCGGACGGCGAGTTCGTCTGTTTCGTTGGCCCCTCGGGCTGTGGCAAGACCACGGCGCTGCGGATGATCAGCGGCCTCGAGGAGATCTCGAGCGGCGAGGTGAAGATCGGTGACCGCGTGGTCAACGATCTGCCCGCGCGCGACCGCGACCTCGCGCTGGTGTTCCAGAGCTACGCGCTCTACCCGCACATGACCGTGTTCCAGAACATCAGCTTCGGCCTCGAGATCCGGAAGGTTCCCAAGGCCAAGCGCACGGAGATGGTCCACGAGGCGGCGCGGATCCTCGACCTGGAGCAGTACCTGGACCGCAAGCCGGGCCAGCTCTCCGGCGGCCAACGCCAGCGCGTGGCGCTCGGCCGTGCAATCGTGCGCGAGCCGGCGGCGTTCCTGATGGACGAGCCCCTGTCGAATCTCGATGCGAAGCTTCGCGTCCAGACCAGAGCCGAGATCGCGCGGCTGCACCAGCGGCTCGGCTCCACGATGATCTACGTCACGCACGACCAGATCGAGGCGATGACGATGGCGGATCGCATCGCTGTGCTGAGAGGTGGGGTGCTCGAGCAGATCGGGTCGCCGCGCGAGCTCTACGAACGACCGCAGAATCGGTTCGTGGCGGGATTCATCGGCTCACCGTCGATGAACTTCCTCGAGCTCGAGCTGAAGACCGAGGGCGACCGGCTCGCGCTGGCCGGTGATGCCGTAAAGGTCGGCCTGACCGACGACCAGGCAGCGCTGCTGACGACCGCCGAGCTGCAACGCGTGGTTGTCGGCGTCCGGCCGGAGCATCTGCGCCTCGGCCAGGACAGCGATCGCGGCATGCACGTGTCGACGGTCGTCGAGGTGGCCGAGTTCCTGGGCAACGGCACGCTGCTGCACGCGACAGCCGACGATGTGGATCTGGTCGCGCTCGTCGAGCAGGCCAAGCATGTGTCGGTGGGCGACCGGGTCGCGCTCTACGCCTCGCCTGACGACCTGCACTTCTTCGCGGCCGAGTCGGGCGAGGTGCTCGTGAGCGGCAGCAGCGGATCCTAGGCACGCTGATCGGCGACAGCTGAACAACGATGTTGTCCGCGGCCAGGCAAGCGGTTAGATTAGACCGCTTTGAACAGGGCGAACATACTCGCGGCGACACGCCCGTTGGCCATGATGCAGGAAGCGCGTTAGCGCCGATGCTGGATCTGTCGGAGCGCGAGGACTGGGAGCTGGCCGACGCTGCCCGGAAAGGGGACCGGGAGGCGTTCGCAGTGCTCTACCACCGCTTCAAGTCGGATGTCTGGAATCTCGCCTACCTCACGATGCGCAGCCGCCACGAGGCTGAGGATTGCGTGCAGGAGACGTTCGTGCGGGCGCTGCGCGCGTTGCGAAGGACGCCGGAGATCAGCTCGGTACGCGCCTGGCTGCTGACGATCTGCAGGAACGTGTGCCTGGACCGCATCCGCGCGAGCCGGCGCCACCTCGTCTCCTCGCTCGACGACGATGTCGCGGAGGAACCGGTCGCGCGCGCTCGTGACGAGGATCTTCACATCGACTTCTACAGGGCACTGCGCGAACTGCCCGAAGCCGACCGCCAGGCGTTCATCCTGGTTGACGTGCTCGGGTGCCGCAGCCACGAGGCGGCGAGCATCCTCGGCCTCGACGCGCCCTCGACCCTGCGCTCACGACTCGCGAAGGCACGGCGCCAGCTCGCCCCGGCTGTCACGGACGCCGAGGCCGTGAGGGCCGCGGCCGAGATCTGGGGTGTCTACCACGCGCCGTCGAGCAGCGCGATCGTCGCCACCTATGGTGACGGAACCGCCGCGAGGCTCGGCGCGCTGCCGCTCAAGCAGTTGATCCGAGACCTCTCACACCCACGTGATGGCGATGCCGCCGAGATGCTGCCGGGGCTGACGACGTTCTTCGAACGGCTCGACGATCGCATCCCCCATACGACCCCGGTGATGGCGGCGATCACCGGTGACGGCCGGCCGGAGGGGAACAGCGCGTTGCACTGGCTGGAGAACCATCCGCGCTGGCGGGTGCGGCGACAGCCGACGCACGCCGCCTGGCTACTGGAGGTCCAGAGTCTGCTCGAGGCAGCGGGTGAACGCTCGCGCTTCCCGCCGTTGACAGCGCTCCACGACTCGTCGACAACCTCGTTTTTGTGGACGGCGGCGGCGTGATCGACCCGCCGGAGAACGACGAGCACTGCTGGGAGCAGGCCGTCGATGGCGAGGTCACCGTCGACGTTCTCGACCACCTGTCGCGGTGCCTCGAGTGTCGCGTGCGTGCGCTCAGCATGAGAAG
>DATASU010000059.1:0-24702 GCA_036269095.1 Solirubrobacteraceae bacterium | reverse complement strand
GGGCGTGCGCGTGAGTGTAGAGGGGCACGCGTCAGCGCGCCGACTCACTCCCGTCTCCGCGGAACTGGGGTGCCGCCCGCCCGATCGAGCCGACGGCACCCACGATCCGACCTACTTGATCCGGTACGTGTACGGGATCGCCGCGAGCTGGTTGCCGTTCGGCGCCAGCGACTCTCCGCCGAACAGCAGCGCCTGCTCGTCATCGACGTACAGCGTGCCGCTGACCACGGTGCCCGATGTCCCACTCGGGGTGATCGTCACCGGGATCGTCTCCGACTGACCCGGGTTGACCGGCGGCGCCACGACCAGCGGGCCGCCGATGCTGAGCTGCCACATGTCCCCGATCGGCGTGCTGGCCGCGGGATCGAAGGCCGGTGCCGTAACCGTCATCGCCGTGTCCACCGGCTCCGGCGTCGCGGGCGTGGCTCCGAACGGCCCGACGGTCGTCGGCGCGACCGACCACTCGCCCTGGGTGAGCGGGTTGCCGGTGATCGACGCCTGGACGCTGGTACCCAGGTTCGAGCCGAGGTCGGGGTCGCCCATCGGCGACGACGAGTCGAACATGATCGGCTCGCTGCCGGTGGTCGACGCCTGTGCCAGCAGCGACGTCGAGTCGCTCGGGACGAGGTACGTCGGGATGTTGCCGGTGAAGCTCAGCGGCGCCTCGGTCGCCGAGCTGCCCGTCAGTGACACCAGGTCCATTGACGTGCCGGCACCCAGTCGCGGATCGACGAAGTACAGCTCCGGTGAGTTTCCGTTGTTGTGAACCGTGATGTCGGCCGTGTAGGACTGGCCGGCGGTCAGCTTCGTGGTTGCCGAATCCGGCACACCCGACGCCGAGGCCGGGACGGCGCGCTCGTTGACGCTGACCGCGAACGGCTCGGATACCGCGGTACCCGACACGGTCGGCGCGTACAGAACGACGACTGTCCAGGTCCCTGCCGACGGGTCGAGCGTATGCAGCTGCCCGCCGAGCTGGTTGGTCACCGCCAGCCCGCCCGAGCTCTCGGTGAGCTCCGAGTTGCTGGTGTAGGCCTCGGCCTGTCCCTGCGGGTCGACCAGCCATGCCGAGAACGTGTTGTTCGCGTTGTCGGCCAGCGTCACGCTGGCGTTCAACTCGGGTTCGCCACTCGGCAGTTTGACCTGGTAGTAGAACGCCTCGCCGGTGTTGACCGCACGGCCGTTGCCGCCGGTCAGCGTGTTGATCCAGCTGGCTGACCCGAGCGGGACCTGGCTGCGAAGCGTGACCGGAATCGTCGTGGCGTCGCCGCCCTGGCGGTCCGTCAGCACGATCGCGCCCGCGGCGTCACCCGGCTGCGCCGGGGTGGTGACCGACAGCGAGACCGGAGCCGACTGGCCGGGGTTCAGGCGCACGGTCGACGGGCTGACCGTCCCGAAGGACGTGTACCGCGCCGAGCTTGCGCGGAAGACCACCGGTCCGGTGGTTCCGCCGTCCGCTGAATCGCGGCTGTAGATGTAGGCGGTCCAGGTCCCGGGCGCCGGGTCGGTGACCTGCAGGTCACCGTAGTTACCATCACCCTGCGGGACCGAGTACCCGGCGAGCCTGCCCCGCGAGTCGATCAGTGTCAGGCGCACGCGCGCGTTCAGCGAGTTGGCGAGGTAGCTGCCGGGGATCTGGAACGCGATCGCCGCGTCCAGCCGGTCCTGCCCCGAGGGCACGCGGAACGTGACCTTCTCAACGTTGTTGCTGACGCCCTGCCAATCGATGCTCTTCGGGCTTCTGGAGTCGCTGAGGTTGACGGTCGCGGACTTCAGCGTGCTGTACGCGCCGATCGCCCGCGTCGAGAGGTCCACCGTCTCCGGCGTGGCGCCGTTGTTGGTGATCGTGTCGTTCAGCTTGCTCCGGGTCCCGGTCGCCGCGACGACGTTCAGCTGGCTCGAGCTCTCGAGCAGCGTGCTGCCGGTCCCGGCCCTGTGGTAGGACTCGGCGGCCTGCACCGCCTTGTAGGCGTTGATCAGACCCGAGCCCTGCTGATCGGCGGGCGCGCCGATGTCCGACGCGGTGCTGGTGATGATCTGCTTCACCAGCGCCGGGGTTGGGAACGTCCCGTGGGTCTTCTTGTACGCCTGCATGACGAGCGCGGCGACACCGGCGGTCAGCGGTGCCGACTCGCTGGTGCCACCGAACTGGATCACCGGAGCGGCGTTCCCCGCGAGGCTGCTGCACTCGCTGTACTGGGCCAGGTTCGGTGTGCAGAGCACCCAGTTGAGCTCGCCCGGCGCGACGACGTCAACCGTGCCGCCGGCCTGGTCGAAGCCCCCCGAGCTCAGTGAGCTGATGTTGTCGCTGAGGTAGCCGCTGACGCCGGGGAAGCGCGATCCGCCATAGCCATCCTGGACGTCGAGCCGGTAGGTGGTCGACGCGCCCGCCGAGATCACGGCCGGATCGGTCGCCGGTGTGCCGATCGTGCTGGTCACGCCCGCGTCCCCGCTCGAGACGGTGACGACGGTGCCTGCCGCGACCGCCATCTCATCGGCCTTCTTGATGACATCGAGGCTGGCGGTGTCATCGGGGTAGAAGTTGGCCCCGAACGACTCGTTCAGCACGTTCACATGGTCGGTGTTGACGGCGTAGTTGATCGCCTCGAGGATCGAGGAGTTGAAGCCGGAGTCACCCGTGAACGCGATCAGCCCGACCAGGTTCGCGCCGGGGGCGACGCCCTCGACCCGGATGTAGCAGGGCCTGTTGAGCGGCAGTGACGAGTAATCCTGGACGTTGTAGACCTGGTTGCCCTGAGCGGCGATCGAGCTGGCGTCGCCGAAGGCCTCCTCGCCGCCGGTCGGCGCGGCTGTGCCGGCGCCGGTGAAGTCCTTGTAGTCGGAGAAGACCGACGATCCGTTGCGGATGAAGTCGGGGTTCTGTGTGTCGAGCCCGTCGGCGATGTAGGCGACGGTGACGCCGCTACCGGTGATGCCGAGCGAGCGCGCCGTCTGGGCGCCGGGGACATCGGAGTCGGCGTTGATCGCCTCGAGCGCCTCCGGATTGAGCTGCGGCTTGTTCTTGTTCGACGAGCACGAGTTCGGGATCGGTGTGGTCCCCGCGCTGTTCGAGCTGCTGCCGGCCGTCTGCGGCGGAGCGAGCTGAATCACCTGGTCAGGGATGACCTCGCTGACAGCGGGGTTGGACTGAAGCTGCGACTCCTCCGAGGAGGAGACGGTCGCCGAGACCGCGTTGACGACCGAGTAGGACTGGATGTTCTGAGCGCCCGCGGACCGCATCTGAGAGGTCACCGGCGCCTGAACGCCCGCGACCGCGCTGCGGCGCCGTGATACGAGTGACCGCGTGGGCGGCAGGCTCGTCTCCTGGTTCTTGAAGACCACGATCACGCGATTGCTCGCGCCCTGGCCTGCCGCTTGGGCAGCCGACGAACCGGTCGTGATGGCAACGCCACCAAGCGCGGCAATCACGCCTGTGACACCTAGCAAACTGCGCCCCGTGCGCCTCATCTAATCCCTCCCGGAGGTTGGAATCCCGCCCCCAGGTTTTGGTGGGCGGAGTCATGCTCGCCCGCAGATTTTGCGGACGAGCGGCCATCCTAAAGCGAAAGCAAGGCGGGCGGTAAGAGTGTTATTACCGGCTTGACGCGGAGCCGGATCTCAGCCGGTCGTGGCGCTGTCCGGGATCGCGATTCCGGCGCGCTCGGCCGCCTCGACGATCTCGCCCCAGATCTTCGCTGGCAGTGGTACCCCGTCGCGCGCACGCTCCTCGTAGGTCGCCGCGCCACGCGCACCCGGAACCAGTACCGGTGCGTCGCCCGACCGCGGCAACGCACTGACGGCGTCGATCGTCTCGTCAACGATCTGCTTGAAGTCCTCGAGCGGCAGGAACGCGGAGACGTCGACCGCGATCAGCGTCGCGTTCTGGCGGTGGCCCTTCACCCCGGCATGGAACTGCGACACGATCGGGTTCGCCGCCAGGCCGCTGGCCAGCAGCTCGAACGCCAGCGACATCCCCGAGCCCTTGGCGCCGCCGACCGGCAACGGGATCTTCGCCACGGCCGGATCGACCGTCGGTTCGCCGTCGGCGGTCACTGCGACGCCCTCGGGGAGCAGCTCACCGCGCGCCTTGTACTGCGCGATCTTGCCGAGCGCGATCGTCGCGGTCGCCATGTCGAGCACGAAGTCCGGGTGCGTGGCGGCCGGCAGCGCGATCGCCAGCGGTGAGGTCGCGACAGCGGCTCCGCGCGCGCCCTCATACGCCATGTTCGGCACGCCCGCGACGATTCCGATCCCGGCCAGGCCCTCGGCCGCGGCCATGCTCGTGTAGTAGCCGATCGCGCCGGTGTGCACCGTGCCGCGCACGCTCGCCCACGCCACCCCGGTCTGCCGCGCGACGCTGATCGCCTCACGCATCGCGAGCGTCAGCGCCAGCGGTCCAGGTGCGCGGTCGGCCTCGACCAGGATCGCGGCGTCGCGCACGCGGGTCGTGACAACCGCAGGGTGCGCGTTGGCCTCGCCCTTCTTGAACAGCTCGAGGTAACGCGGCAGCCGCGAGACGCCATGCGAGTCGACGCCGCGGAGGTTCGCCCAGATGAAGGCGCCCGCGACGATCTCGGCGTGATCGGCGCTCAGGCCGGCGGCCTCGAGGATCCGCGTCGCAAGTGAACGCAGCTCGTCGGCGGGTACGCGAACTCTCTGTGGTGGCACGGACAGGCTCCTATGTGAGTGGACGCTCAGCGTCCCAAGGTGACATTTACGATCGCGCTGCTGCCGCCGGCGACGGCGTCACGCGCCTCGCGCACGGCGTCGCGCAGCTGGGTCGGATCGGAGACCTCCCAGCCGGGAATCCCGAACGGTGCCCCGAACTGCGAGAGCGGCGGCTGCGTCGAGAGATCGACGCCGTCGAAGTCGTTGGCCGCCACCGCCGCGCCGTCGGGATAGAAGCGCAGGTGGTTGAACTTCATCGACAGGTACTGGCGGTTGTTGAAGATCACGATCAGCAGCGCCAGCCCCATGTCCTTTGAGGCCATCAGCGCCTGCACGATCGGGTTGTAGAGGAACGATCCGTCGCCGACCAGGAAGGTCACAGGTCGCTGCGGGTGCGCGATCTTGACGCCGAGCGCGACGCCGGTGCCCTGCCCGAGGCCGCCCTGCACGTAGAACCAGCGGTCGGGGTCGTTCCAGCGCAGGTGCTTCTGCACGATGCGACTGTGGGTGATCGTCTCGTCGACGAAGATCGTGTCGCCGGCGAGCTCCTCGCGCAGCACCTTGACCAGCAGCGGCGGCGTGATCCTGTCGGTGTTGTGCTCGGCGTCGGCCTCCGCGGCGTCGCCCTCGGCGCGCTGCCTGTCGTGGACCTCGCTCCAGCGCAGCTGCCGCTCGGCGACGACGCTCGTGTCGAGCTTGCGCTGCGTTGTCTCGACCAGCGCCCGCAGAGTCGAGGCGACGCCACCCTCGAGGTAGCTGTCGGCGTGCAGCACCTGGTAGACGACGTGCGGGCGCTGCGGCACCTCGTCGATCACCACGACGTGCGCGTCGGGCGCGAGGTCGTTACTCGGCGGATACCACGGCGAGCGGCACGCGACCAGCAGCACCAGATCGGCGGCGGCCGCGAGCCCGACGTCGCCGCCGATGTGCAGCTCGTGGTCCTTGGGAAAGTTCGCGCAGATCGCCGACTGCGGCTCGATCACGGGGATCGCGAGCAGCTCGGCGAGCTCGACGAGCGCCCTGAAGGCCTCCGGATCACGACCCGCGGACTCGGTCAGGATCACCGGCTGCTTTGCCTCGGCGAGCCTCGCAGCGACTGCCTCGATCTCAGAGGGTGGGCTCAGTCGCGCCCCGCTGGGCGCGACTTTCTTGCGCACCTTGCGCGACTGCCACGGCGCCAGCAGCGCCTCGAGGCCGACATTGAGGTAGACGGGACCGGTCGGCTGGCGCTGGGCGAGCTCACCGGCGCGGATCACCGACTCGTAGATGGTCGTGACGTCGGGCACGTGTCCGGCCCACTTGGTGAACGGGGCGGCGACCGTGTGCGGGCCTCCGACGAACGAGAGGTTGCGGTACCACTGCGACCCCGGGTCGGGGCCGTCGCCCTCGCCGTAGGTCGTTGACTCGGAGGACGCGACCAGCATCGGCGCGCCCGCCAGCAGCGCGCCGTGGATCGCGTTGCCACCCTGCAGCAGCCCGGGAACCGTGTGCAGCAGCACCGCCGCGAGCCGGCGCTTGGCCAGCCAGTAGCCGGTGGCCATCGCGACCGCCAGCGTCTCGTGCGTCAGGTCGTGGTAGCTCGGGCCTGCCGTGCCGTCACGTCGCTGGCGCGCGAACGCCTCCCACACCGGGGCCCACTCGGACCCCGGCGAGGAGAAGACGTGTTCGATCTCCAGGGCGCGGAGCGCCTCGAGCAGCGCCTCGCCACCGTCGATCGTGTCAGGCATCAGACGCTTCAGGCTTCGACGGACGCGGGAACCGGCCAGTCGAGCACGCGGCACAGGCTCTTGCCCATGACCTCGTCGAGCTGCGCCTCGGTCAGTCCCATGTGCACGGTGAACTGCTCGATCGTGTCCTTCCAGGTCAGCCCGTGGCCGAGCAGGCGCGTTATGTCGGTGCCCCAGTGGCAGCGCTCCGGCCCCATTTTCTCGATCATCTCGCGGACGTAGGGGAAGATGTTCTCGTTCGGGAACGGGGCCGTCGAGTAACCCGGCAGCGCCGAGATCTTGACCGAGATGTTCGGGTGCGTGTGCAGGTCGGCGGTCTCCTGCACCCAGTAGCCGATCGCGTCGTCGACACAGCGGGCCATGATGCCCATGTGGTCGATGATGATGTTGAGGCCCGGGTGGCGGTCGGCGATCTGGCCGAGCTCGACCTTCCAGATCGGGGCGTGGACCATGATCTTGATGCTGAGTTCCTCGGCGTAGGGCCAGATCCAGTCGCAGGTGCCGTCGATCATCCAGTTGCGGTCGATCGGGCGGTGGAACGTCAGGCGGATGCCCTTGATCGCGTCGATCCCGGCGAACTCGCGCATCAGCGCCTTGCCCTCCTCGGGCTTGTTCTGCGGGACCCGGGCCATGATCCCGAAGCGATCGGGGTGAGCCTCGGCTGCCTCGAGCGAGTAGTCGATGCGGTCGCCCTCCCACGAGGGCGGCACGATGATCACGCGGTCGACGCCGGCGTCGTCCATCAGTTCCAGGCACTCGTCGTAGAGGAACGCTTCCTCGCGGTGGCCGTTGAGACGGATGCGCTCACGCGCCCCCGGAACCCAGGGACGATCGGGCGTCTCCTCTTTCCAGATATGAACCTGTGAATCTACGATGAACACTTGTAACTGTTGCCCTCTCCGTCTCGAACCTGACTCGCTGATTGACTGCCTGCAATCCTGTCACGGGATTGGCGATTTGTCGGTTCCTTCGACGCAATCAATGCGTGCAGCCTGGTGCGCGCGCCCAATGTGAGAATCGCTCTCATGTCTTCAGCAACACTGGGAAATCTGCTTGACGGCGAGTGGGCGACGAGCGGTGGTGACGGTGAGATTCCCGTCACCGATCCGAGCAACGTCGAGTCCACCGTAGCCGTTGTTCCGGCGATGAACGCCGACGATATCGCCGCCGTCTACGACGCCGCCGAGCGCGGCGCCGAGCTGTGGCGCCATACCCGCCCACTGCAGCGGGCGACGGTGATGACCGGGGCTGCGCGGCTGCTGCGCGAGCGCACCGAATCGATCGCGCGTGAGCTCGTGTCCGAGATGGGCAAGACGCTCGCCGAGGCGACCGTCGAGGTCGGGAAGGCGGCCGATTTCCTTGAGTACTACGCGTCGATGGCGCGGTTGCCGCTCGGCGTTGAACTTGCCGACGCGCGCCCCCACGTGAATGTCGCGGTACGCAACGAGCCGGTCGGCATCGTGCTGTTGATCACGCCCTGGAACGACCCGCTGCTGACGCCGGCGCGCAAGCTCGCCCCGGCGCTGTTCGCGGGCAACGCCGTGATCCTCAAGCCGGCCACTGAGACGCCGGTCGTGTCGCTGAGGTTGGCGGAGGCCTTGAACGACGCCGGCCTGCCGGCGGGCGTGCTCGGCACCGTCACCGGTCGTGCCTCACGGATCTCCTCGGCACTGCTCGGCGACCCGCGTCTGGCCGCGGTCAGCTTCACCGGCAGCACCGCGGTCGGGCTGCAGCTGCACCGCGATCTGGCCGGGCGCAACGTGCGCCTGCAGACCGAGATGGGCGGCAAGAACGCGAGTGCCGTGCTCGCCGACGCCGACCTCGACCTCGCGGCCGAGACGATCGTGGCCGCCTCGTTCGGCCAGGCCGGGCAGCGCTGCACCGCCACCAGCCGCGTGATCGTCGACCGGCGCGTGGTCGCGGAGCTGTTGCCGAAGCTGGTCGAGGGCGCGCGCCGCCCGCGGCTCGGTCCCGGCTTGGCGGCCGACACCAACATCGGCCCGGTCGTCAGCCGCAGGCATCAGTCTGAGGTGATCGAGCACCTCGAGCGCGCGCGCTCGGAGGGCGCCGCGATTCTCGCAGGGGGCGGCGCGCCGGCGGCGCCCGAGCTTGCTGTCGGCTGCTACGTCGAGCCAACCGTGATCAGTGGTGTCACGCGCGAGATGTCGATCTGGCGCGACGAGGTCTTCGGCCCGGCGATCGCCGTGATCGAGTGCGACGGCATACGGGAGGCGGTCGCGCTCGTGAACGACTCGCAGTACGGACTCTCGGCCGCTGTGTTCACCCGCGACATCGGCGCCGCCGCGTACTTCGAGGAGTACGTGAACACCGGTCAGGTGTCGGTGAACCTGCCGACCTCGGGCTGGGACGTGCACCAGCCGTTCGGAGGCTTCCTCGATTCGGGCTCGCCGTTCAAGGAGCAGGGGCTCGAGGCGCTGCGCTTCTACACCCGCGTGAAGACCGTCGCCGTCAAGTCGGCATAGTTCCGCTGGATGGCAGATCGAATTGGAGTGATCGGTGCCGGGATCGTCGGGCTGGCGGTCGCGCGCCGGCTCGGCGAGCTCGAGGCCGGCAGTGAGCTCACGGTGCTCGACAAGGAGGACCGTGTCGGCGCCCACCAGACCGGCCACAACAGCGGTGTCGCGCATGCCGGGGTGTACTACACGCCGGGGTCTTTGAAGGCGCAACTCTGCCGCCGCGGGATCGAGCTGCTCAAGCCCTACTGCGAGCAGCGCGAGATCGCCTATGACGAGTGCGGCAAGCTGATCGTCGCGCGCAACGCCGAGGAGCTGCCGCGGCTCGATGAGATCGAGCGCCGCGCCACGGCCAACGGGGTGCCGGGGCTGCGCCGGCTCGGGTCCGCGGAGATGGTCGAGATCGAGCCCTACGTGCGCGGTGCCTCCGCGCTGCATTCGCCGCACACGGCGATCGTCGATTACGGGGCCGTGACCCGCGCCTATGCCGATGACGTGCGCGCGGCAGGGGGCGTGGTCCGGCTCGGGTTCGAGGTCGCCGGCATCTCGCGCTCCGGCGGTGAGGTGCGGGTGCGTGGTCGCTCCGGTGAGGAGCTCGCGTTCGATCGCCTGGTCGTCTGCGGCGGGCTCTACTCCGACAGGCTCGCGCAGATGGCGGGCGAGGATCGCGAGCCCTGGATCGTTCCGTTCCGCGGCGAGTACTACAAGCTGATCCCGCAGCGCCGGGACATGATCCGGGGCATGATCTACCCGGTCCCCGATCCGGCGTATCCGTTTCTGGGCGTGCACTTCACGCGGCGTGTCGACGGCAACGTCGACATCGGCCCCAACGCCGTCCTCGCGTTCAAGCGCGAGGGCTACCGGCGCACCGACTTCTCGGCAGCGGACCTGCTCGACACGCTCAAGTCCAGGGGCTTCCGCAAGCTTGCGCTCAGGCACTGGAAGATGGGCGCGGGGGAGATGTGGGGCTCGATCTCCAAGCGCGCGTTCATCAGCCGCGCGCGAGATTACGTCCCGGTCGTCACCGCCGCCGACGTGGAGCCGGCCGGCGCCGGCGTCCGCGCCCAGGCGCTCGACCCCGACGGCTCACTCGTCGACGACTTCCGGATCACACGCGCCGGCGGGCTCGTGCTCGTCCGCAACGCGCCCTCGCCGGCGGCCACGTCGTCGCTCGCGATCGCCGAGTACGTCGTCGATCAGCTGCGCGCCGAAGCCTGAGTGCCGGCGACGCGGCCGGTGTCGCCGCTTCGGCCACGCGCGCGGTGCCGCGCCGACCACGAGCGCGGTGTCGCGCCGGCCACCAGCGCAGCTGCGCGCAACCTTACGTTGCGCAGATCGTTGGTCAGTGACGGATCCGCCGTTTCCATGGGGTTTTCCGGCGGGTTCGCGGGCGCGGAAGGGCGCCTCGCCCGTCACATGAGCTAAAGCGCTTTTGCTAGTGTCGTGTCTCGAGGGAGCCGAGTGCCTGTGCAAGGGCCTGGGCACCGTAGAGAGATCCGCAGGAGTGAGATGCGCTGTGCCCGGACGTTCCATTGTCTGAGATGACTGCGTCGACCGAGTCGACGGCGAGCGCCGGCGCGCCGCTCGACGAGCGCCGACCGCGGGGCCGGTTCTCCGACGTCGCGAGCCGCTCCGGGCTACTCGGCATCTGGGTTCTGCTGATCGTGCTGTTCTGGGTGCTGCGACCCGAGACGTTCATGACGGGGAGCACGTTCAAGGCGATCTTCAGCTCCCAGCAGGCGCTGGTGTTCCTGGCCGCGGCGCTGCTTTGCACGATCATCGTCGGTGAGTTCGTCGACCTGTCGGTGCCGTCGGTGCTGTCGCTGTCGGCCACGATCCTGCCGTTGCTCGCCGCGACACACGGCTGGAACGAGTGGGTCGCCAGCCTGGTCGCGATTCTGGCCTGCGCGCTCGTCGGCTGCATCAACGGCGGGCTGGTGGTCTACCTCGGCGTCAACACGATCGTCGTGACGCTTGGCATGAGCACCTTCCTGCTCGGCATCGAGCTGCTGCTCTCGGGCTCCAACTACATCACCGGCCTCAGCCTCAGCTTTCAGAAGATCGACGTGCTGAACGTGCTCGGTCTTCCGATCTCGTTCTACTACGGGATCGCGGGGATGCTCGTGTTCGCATACGTCCTCGGATTCACACCGCTGGGCAAGCACCTGCGCTTCGTCGGTTCCAACCGTGAAGTCAGCAGACTCGCCGGGGTTCGCGTCAACCGGATCCGCTTCGGTGCGTTCGTCGCCGCAGCTGTGATCGCCGGGATCGGCGGCGTGATCGCATCCGCCGGCATCGGAGGCTGGAACCCCTCGGTGTCTGACTCCTATCTGCTGCCGATGTTCGCCGCCACCTTCCTCGGCACGGCGACGGTCCAGCCGGGGAGGTTCAACCCGATCGGCACGCTCGCGGCGATCTATTTCCTGGCCACGGGCATCCAGGGCCTGCAGCTGCTGGGAGCCGGTGAATGGGTGACCGACGTCTTCTACGGGGGAGCGCTCGTGATCGCGGTCGCGGTCTCAACGATTGTGCATCGGATGCTCAGCGGCCGTGCATAGAGCGGTCATCCACAGCTGAGCATCGCACTTGTAGCCAGAGGCAATAGGAGAGGAGTAGAGGTGCAGAAGAGAGGAAGCCGCACGCGGCTGACGAGGTTCAACCCAGCAGTTACTAAAGCGCGTTTGCTGGCACTGACGTGCGCCGCGACCGCCGCGTGCGCAGGTGTGGCCGTGTCCGGCGCATCGGCCGCGACGTCTGCCAGCGCCGGGCTCGCGCATGCCCAGCAGGTCGTCAAGCAGTACTCGGCAAAGACCACGACCTACCCGACGCCGACCAAGCCGATCACGCATATCGCAAAGGCGAAGGGCAAGACGGTCATGTACATCCCGCTCGTCCCGATCGCCGCGTTCTCGATCATCGGTTCGAGCATGAAGACCGCACTCGCGCACGCAGGCGTCAAGACGACGATTTGCAATGGCGAGGCGACGCCCACCTCGATCGAGAACTGCATCAACCAGGCGGTCAGCGCGCACGACGCCGGGATCGTCACGGACTCGATTCCATATCAGCTGGCCGCCGACGCGTTTCAGTCGGCCAGCAAGGCGGGGGTCAACGTCCTGATCACGGACCAGGAGGGCGTCGCCGGCACCGCCGGCAAGCATCTCGCCTACCTGCCCGGCGACATCAACGAGCCGACGCTGATGGCCGATTGGATCATCGCCGACTCGAAGGGCAAGGCCCACGTGGTCGTTGGCGAGGAGGCCGACTCCCCGTCCGCGATCTCCTACATCACCAAGGGAGTACTACCGGAGTTCAAGAAGTACTGCCCCGGCTGCACCGTCACCACGGTGGACATCCCACTGAACTACCAGGACATCCCGTCGGCCGTGAGCACGGCGCTCAACGACAACCCGTCGGCGACCTATTACGACGGTGAGTTCGAGGACCAGATGCAGGGGGCGCTCGGCGGGATGCAGCAGGCCGGGAAGGCGGATTCGGTCAAGGCCTCGTTCTCGACCGCGACTCTCGCGGGTCTTCAGAACATGAAGAGCGGCAACACCGTGTACGCCGAGATGGGCGTTGACATCGTCTACCAGGGCTGGGCCGACGCCGACGAGGTACTGCGCATGCTCGTCGGGCAAAAGGTGCTCACGGAGGTCAACGACCAGCCCGAGCGTCTCTTCACACGCTCGGACATCGGATCGTTGTCGCTGATCAGCCAGGCTCAGGCCTCTGGCCAGTGGTTCGGCACCCCCAACGGGTTTGACGCCGGCTTCGAGAAGGCCTGGGGCCTGAAGAAGTAAATGTCGTAGTCCGGGCCGAAGATGAGCGCTATCGACATAGCCGGTTCGGGACGCAACGGGGGCGGGGAGCAGCGAGCTCCCCGCCTCCATATCGCCGACGTCTCCAAGACGTTCGGACGTCAGCGAGTGCTGCGTGAGGTCGGCTTGGACATGCAACCCGGCGAGCTGCACGCACTTGTTGGCCAGAACGGCTCGGGAAAATCCACGTTGGTCAAGATCCTGACCGGCGTGTACACCCCCGACTCCGGCGCGCGCATCGAGGTCGACGGAGTCTCGCTCGGTCCCAGGGTCCGGGTTGCGGCGATGCGGGCGGTCGGGCTGTCGGTCGTCCATCAGACGCTCGGGCTGATCGAGGACGCGACCGTTCTTGACAACATCCGCGTCGGCAAATTCCAAGCGGCCCGGTTCACGCGGCGGATCGACTGGGAGCGCGAGCGAGCCGCCGTCACCGCTGCGCTGGCAACGCTCGGGCGCCCGCTGCCGCTGGATGTGCCGGTTGCGCGGCTCTCCGCCGAGGATCGTGCGACGGTCGCGATCGCGAGAGCTCTGCAGGACCATTCGCCGGGACGCGGCGTGGTGATCTTCGACGAGTCGACGCGCGCGTTGCGAGCCGACGCCTACACGCATTTCTACGAGGTGGTCAACGCGGTGCGGGAGGCCGGCGCTGCCGTGCTGCTGATCAGCCACCGGCTCGAGGAGGTGCTCGGTGTCAGCGACCGGGTGACGGTCCTCAAGGACGGGCAGCTGACCGCTGTCGGCGTGCCGGCGGCCGAGCTGGATGAGCCGGCGCTGGTGCGCCTGATGATCGGACGCGAACTTCGCGCGAAGGACTCGTCGGCACCCGCAACCTCGGTGCCGGCCGCGGACCCATCCGTCGTCGTGAACGAGTTGAGCGGGTCGAACACAGCGGACCTGTCGTTCGCCGTGCACGACGGAGAAGTACTCGGCTTCACGGGACTGATCGGTGCCGGGTACGAGGAGGTGCCGTACCTCCTGGCTGGAGCGCAGGTGGCCGCTCACGGGAGCCTGACGCTGAGGGGAGTCAGACATGATCTCGCGAGCCTGCGCGACCCCGTCCGGAGGCTGGCGGACGAGGGCGTGGCGCTGGTGCCGGAGCGACGTTCCGAGGAAGGCCTCGCGATGGACCTCTCGATCCTCGACAACATCACGCTCCCGCGGGCGCGGAGCAACGGGACCGCGTTCTGGGCGGGGCGACATTGGGGGCGCGCCGAGACCGAGCGGATGATCGCGGAGCTTGACATCCGCCCACCAGCTGCCGACGCGATCGTCGGGACGCTGAGCGGCGGTAACCAGCAGAAGGTGCTGCTCGCCAAATGGCTGGCGGGAACGCCCCGTCTTCTGCTGCTCCACGAGCCCACGCAGGCGGTTGACGTCGGCGCCCGCCAGGACATCGCCGACGCGATTCGCCGTGCTGCCGATGACGGCTGCGCAGTGATCGTCGCCGGGAACGACCCGCATGAGCTCGCCACGCTTTGTGACCGCGTCCTCGTGCTCCGTGGCGGGACGGTCGCGGTCGAGCTCAGCGGCGACTTTGACGAGGACGCGATCGTCCACGCCACGTTTGGCCGGACCGTCGGCGATAGCGGCTAGCCCGACGAGCGGGACGATCGATGCACCACCACGAGGAGTCCATATGTCGACAAAGATGAGCCTGCAGCAGGGTATGGAGAGAGCAGGTTCGGCGGTGGCGATGCTGTGGAAGCCTGATCAGCCGGCATGGAAGCCGCCGGTCGTCGCGGACGAGTACGCCGGCTGGCGCAAGGAGCAGCAGGCGTGGCTCGAGCGGGTCGCGATCTCCGATCTGTCCTACCACATGCGCGACCTGTTCGTCGACGGGCCGGACGCGACGCGACTTCTGGCCGATTACAGCGCCAACGACTACGAGAAGTTCGAGATTGGTCAGGCGAAGCAATTCGTGCCCGTGACCGAACGCGGCTACATCGTGCAGGACGGGATCCTGATGCGCAACGCGGCCGACAGCTACACGCTCACGGGACCGTCCGCCTCACAGTCGTGGGTGCTCTATCACGCCGAGCGTGGTAGCTACGACGTCTCGTTCTTCGACGAACCGAGCTCGGAATACCGATACGACGGAAACCCGCCACGGCTCTTCCGCTTCCAGGTCCAGGGACCGATGGCCCTGGCGTTGGTCGAGAAGGTCTTCGGGGGGCCGCTTCCGACGGTCAAGTTCTTCCATTCCGCGCCGGCAGCGCTCGGCCGTCGATCGTTCCGCGCACTGCGCCACGGCATGGCGGGACAGCCCGGCTACGAGTTCATCGGCAACTACGAGGACCACGACTTTGTGCGCGATGCATTCCTGGAAGCCGGGGAGGAGTTCGGGATCGCGCGCATCGGTGCGCTCGCCTACGCGATCAACAACCTCGAGGGTGGATGGATTCCCACGCCGACCCCGGCGATCTTCACCGACGCCTCACTCCGGGACTACCGCGAGTGGCTCCCGTTCTTCAGCTTCGAAGGACAGAACGGCTTCCACGGCTCGTATTACTCCGAGGCCATCGAGGACTACTACCTCTCGCCCTACGAGCTCGGCTACGGTCGCTCGGTCTCCTTCGGGCACGACTATCTCGGACGCGACGCGCTCAAGGAGCTGCGGGACAAGGTGACCAGAGCGAAAGTGACCCTCGAGCTCGACGCTGTTCAAGCACGGGCCGCCTTCGGAGACGGATATTTCCTGTCGCACGCACGTGATCGGGTCGAGACAGAGGACGGACGGCTCGTCGGGATCACCTACCACACCGGACCACTCGATCCACGCGATGTCGTGCTCTCATTGGCACTGGTCGAAACCGCCCACGCGGAACCCGGAACCAGGCTACAGGTCATCCGCGGCGAGCACCCCGGGCCCGGATCATCCGCCGACGCCGCATTCGACTCAATCGCCCTGGATGTGACCGTGCGGCCCGCACCGTATGGTGATTTCGCGCGTACGCGATACCGCCGGAATGAGCCCTAGGGGACTTCGATGAAGACCTCGTCACCCACGATCCGCACCGGATAGGTCGGCACGGGGTCCTCGGCGGGCTCATGGGTGGCATCGCCACTGCGAAGATCGAACCGCGCCTCATGCATCGGACACTCGATCTCACAGCTGTCGGGATGCAGAATCCCGTCGTCGAGCCAGACGTCCTCGTGGGTACAGATGTTGCCGACCGCGTAGATGCAGTCGTTCAGGGCGAGCACCAGCACCTCGTGCCCGCCGTGCTCTATGACCCTGCGCTCACCGGCCAGCAGCTCGGCGCGCTCCGCGACCCGTACGAGGTCCATCGAAACTAGCTCTCGGCGCGGCCCATCATGTCGGCCGGCGTCAGGTGCTCGACCGTCACGCCGGTGTCGGCGAACGTTCGTGTCACGACCTTCGAGCTGTAGACCCAGAGGATCACCATCTCGTCGGTGTCACTCGTGTTCCGGTAACGGTGAATCTTGTCCGCCTCGACGTAGGCACCGTCGTACTGGGCGAGCGGCGTGATGACGCCGTCAACCTCGACCTCGCCGGTTCCGGTCAGCAGCACTACCTGCTCGTCACAGTTGTGAGAGTGAAATGGTGCGCCCTCGCCCACGGGGTAGGAGCTGATTCCCGTGACGAACTCGTTGAGCTCGTCGGTGTTGGGGCCGGTTGCCAAGGGCACCGTCCAGATCCCGCTGCCCCGGCCCAGGCGCGGGATCTCGTTGAACTTGAGAATTGCTGGCATCGCCGAGCGAGTATCGCAAGGCCACGGCCACGCTCCGGGCCAGCAGGCGCAAGCTTAAGTTGCAGCGCAGGCACGACGTTCGCGGCTAATGTCCGCCGCGCTCCAAGAACTGCCTGGGAAGAACTGTTAGGGAGGATCCCGTGCGTCTGCAGAAACTCACACCGGAGGACATGACTCCGCGCCAGAAGGAACTGTCCGATCGCATCTCCGGCAAGCGGGGCGGTACCCGCGGACCGTTCCTCTGCTGGCTGCACAGCCCGGAGCTGTGCGACAAGGTCGAAGCACTCGGCGCCTACGCGCGCTTTGAGTCGAGCCTCGATCTCAGCCTGCGCGAGCTGATCCTGCTGATCGCCGCGCGCAACTTCGACGCCCAGTACTCGTGGAACGCCCACATCGACCGTACCGTCGACGCCGGTGTCAGCCGCCAGGCACTCGAGCAGCTCGCCCGCAACGAGCGCCCCGACTTCGGTGACAAGCGTGACCAGGAGGTCATCTACCGCTTCTGCAGCGAGCTGTTGACTGATCACTTCGTCAGCGACGAGACCTTCGCGGAGGCGCACGAGCTGTTCGGCTCCAACGGATGCGTCGACATCATCGGCACGCTCGGCAACTACTCGATGCTGGCGTTCTGCCTGAACGCCTTCCAGGTCGACCTGCAGCCCGATCGCGAGCCACCCTACCCGGACGTCCGCGGCTACGCGCGTGTGACGCCCGTTTAGGGACTACCTTTGGTACTGGTCCTGGCTGAGCAGGCGAGGGCCACAGGACTGACGTATGGATCGCATCACCGTGATGAAGAGCTTCGTCGCCGCCGCACGCGCGGAGAGCTTCAGCGCGGCCGCGCGCTCGCTCGGCGTCTCCGGCTCGCTGATCTCGCGTCACATCTCCGAGCTCGAACGCCAGCTCGGAGTGCGCCTGATCAACCGCACCGCGCGCGCCGTCAGCCTCACCGAGCAGGGGCAGCGCTACTTCGAGTTCTCCCAGCGACTGCTTGACGAGATCGACCAGGAGGACACCGCGATCCGTGGCGAGCACGACAAGGCCGAGGGGCCACTGTCGATCGTCGCGCCGAAATGGATCGGCAGCCTCGACCTGTCCGACGCGATCGCCGCGTTCGCGCGCGATCACCCGCAGATCCGGGTGCGCTTCGACGTCGGCGGGATGGCCGACCGCACCTACGACTTCATCGACCAGGGCTACGACCTCGCCTTCCACACCAAGCAGCTGCGCGACTCGTCGGTCAAGGTCCGCAAGGTCGCGACGCTGCCATTCGTGCTGTGCGCGTCGCCGGTCTACCTCAAGCGCCGCATGCCGCTGCATGATCCGATCGATCTGGCGACGCACCGCTGCCTAGTTCACCGCAACGATCCCGTGTGGCACTTCACCAACGATGGCCGCACCCAGCACTACAAGGTTCCGGGCGGCGGCTTCAGCTCCAACACCTACCTGGTGCTCAACAAGGCGGTGCTCGAGGGCCTCGGCATCGCGCTGCTGCCGCTGCGCCCGATCTTCGATGACATCCGTCGCGGGCGCCTGGCGGTCGTGCTGCCCGAGTACGAGGTCCCGTCACGCCCGCTGTATGTCGTGTACCCGCCGGGGCTGCAGTCGGTGAAGAAGTTCAGGGTGTTCCTGGACTACACCGCCGACTGGTTCAAGCGCTTCCCGATCGACCGTCCGGTCACGCCCGAGAGCATCAACGGCGCTGCCGGCGAGGCGGCCGACGGAGCCGCCGCGGGGGTGCCGTTGGCCGATGCAAAAGCCGCAACGTAACGTTGCACCGGAGGCCCCGGGAGGGCGCTGATCCTCAGGTAGCCTGGGTCTCAAGGAGCGAGACTGAATGGGTGTCTACCGCATAGAGGAATTGCACTACGGCGTCGAGGACGTCGAGGAGTGCACACGGTTTTTCAGTGACTTCGGGCTCGAGCGGTCCGAGACCGAGCGCGATGGTGCGCTGTTCCTCACAGCGGTCGGCCAGCGCCTGCATCTGCATCCGGCCGACGATCCGACGTTGCCGCCGGCGCTCGAGGACGGCTCGACGATCCGGGAGGTCGTGTGGGGCGTTCAGAGCACCGCGGAGCTGCGTGAGCTCGGCAACACTCTGGGAGTCGACCGCGACGTCAGCGAGGACGCCGACGGCACGCTGCACACCCACGATCAGACCGGCTTCGGGATTGGGCTGCGGGTCGCCGAGGACACGGGCAGCGAGCTCTGGCACCGCGGCGTCAACGCAACCGGGAGCGAGGGCCGCTGGAACGAGCCGCTCGAGCGCTTGGGGCGTGCCCACCCCTACCGGTTCTGTCACGTAGCGCTGTTCATCCCGACGGCCGGCTGGGAGGAGGCTGTCGCCTTCTACACCGAGCGCCTGCGCTTCCGCGTCACCGACCAGCTACTCGACATGGGCACCTTCATGCAGGCCGAGAGCGATCAGGATCAGCACACGCTGCTGCTTGCCCACCGCCAGGACAAGACCGCGATCAACCACGTCGCATACGAGGTCTCGAACTTCGACGAGGTCGTAGAAGGCGGCAACCACATGGTCGCCAGCGGCTGGAAGGAATCGCGCCGCTTCGGTCGCCACACGATCGGCTCCAATGTGTTCCGCTTCTTCCTCGCCCCGTGCGGCGGGCGCGTCGAACTGGCCGCGGACATGGACCGTGTCGACGACAGCTACGGGCCCAACATCTACGCGCAGCGTCCACCGCACCACATGTGGATGCTCACCACCAACGGTCAGAAGGAGGAGCTATGAGCACTCAGGCCCCGGCTGGGACCCTCGACGCGGCAGCCGCCGAGTACCCCCGCATCCAGCTGTTCATTGACGGTGAGTGGACCGACGGCTCGAGTGGCGCCTCCGAGGACGTCTACAACCCCGCCACCGGCCAGGTGCTCGGCAGCGTGCCGCACGCCGGCCCGGCCGAGCTCGACCGCGCACTCGATGCGGCCCAGCGCGGCTTCAAGCTGTGGAGCGCGAAGACGACCGACGAGCGCGGCGCGATCCTGCACCGCGCGGCCGCGCTGATCCGCGAGCGCGCCGGCCAGATCGCCCGCACGATGACGCTCGAGCAGGGCAAGCCGTTGGCGGCCGCGCGCGGCGAGCTGATGGGCTCCTCGAAGCTGCTCGACATCTACGCCGAGGAGGCCAAGCGCCACTTCGGGCGGATCATCCCGTTCGACCACGACACCGAGCTGACCGTGATCCACCAGCCGGTCGGCCCGGTGGCGGCGTTCGTCCCCTGGAACTTCCCGGCCGGCTCACCGATGCGCAAGATCTCCGCGTCGCTTGCGGCGGGCTGCTCGATCGTGATCAAACCCTCCGAGGAGACCCCCGGCACGATCAGCGGGATCGTCCGCTGCTACGCCGAGGCCGGCGTGCCCGACGGCGTACTCAACCTCGTCTTCGGAGTGCCGTCCGAGATCTCCGAGCATCTGATCGCCTCGCCGATCACCCGGCTTGTCGCCTTCACCGGCTCGATCCCGGTGGGCAAGCACCTGGCCGGGCTCGCGGCCAAGCAGATGAAGCCGGCGATGATGGAGCTCGGCGGCCACGCCCCCGTGATCGTCTGCGAGGACGCCGATCCGGTGGTGGCCGCGGCGCGTACCGCCGCCGCCAAGTTCGCCAACTCCGGCCAGGTCTGCACCTCGCCGAGCCGTCTGATCGTGCACGAGTCGGTCTATGACCAGTTCGTTGAGTCGCTCGTCGAGCAGGCGAGCAGGATCAAGGTCGGCAACGGCCTCGATGAGGGCGTGCAGATGGGGCCGCTGGCGAACCCGCGCCGCCTCGAGGCCTCGATCGAGCTTGTCCGCGATGCTAGGCAGCAGGGCGCAACGCTTGCCTACGGTGGCTCGCCGATCGAAGGTCCCGGCTGGTACTTCGAGCCGACGGTGCTGACCGATGTGCCGCTGTCCGCGCGGATCATGAGCGATGAGCCGTTCTGCCCGATCGCGCCGGTCATCTCATACGGCGACCTCGATCAGGCGCTCGAGCTCGCCAACAGCCTGCCATACGGGCTCGCCGCCTATGGCTTCACCAACTCATCGGCGACCGCGAACCGGCTCAAATACGGGCTCGAGGCCGGGATCCTGTCGATCAACCACTGCGGTGGCTCGGTTCCCGAGGCACCGTCGGGCGGGATCAAGCAGAGCGGCTACGGCAAGGAGGGCGGTGCCGAGGGCCTGCACGACTACATGGTCACCAAGCGGATCAACCACAAGCTCACATGATCTGGTGCCGCTTTCAGGACAACGGCTCGGCCAAGTACGGGATCGTCGAAGACGATCAGCTGACGGTCGTCAACGGCGCACCGTGGGGTGAGCACACCGTCACCGGCCGGCGTCGCAACCTTGCCGGGGTCAAGCTGCTGCCGCCGGCGATACCGAGCACCTTCTTCTGCGTCGGTCTCAACTACGACGCCCACATCAGGCACGCCGCGGAGCGCGGCAATCCGGTGGCGAAGCTGCCCGAGCGCCCCGAGGTCGGCTACCGCGCCAACAACGCGCTGATCGGCCACGGCGATGCGATCGTCGTGCCGCCTGACCTCGATGACTCGCTCGAGGCCGAACCGGAGATCGTGGCCGTGATCGGTCGCGAGCTGCGTCACGCCAGCCGCGAAGAGGCCCGCGAGGGGATCTTCGGCTGGACGATCGGCAACGACGTCAGCGCCCGCAGCTGGCAGCGTGGCGACCGCACCTTCTGGCGGGCCAAGAACTCCGACACCTTCAAGCCGATGGGACCGTGGATCGCGACCGATGCCGATCCCAAGGACGCGACCACGACGATGCGCGTCAACGGCTCGAGCGTGGCCAGCTTCCACACCGGCGACATGATCTTCGACACGCTCGATTTCATCGTCGAGATCACGAAGTACATAACGATGCAGCCCGGAGACGTGCTGTGGATGGGTGCCGACGGCACCCTGCCGATCGCCCCGGGCGACACGGTCGAGATCAACATCAGTGGCATCGGCACGCTGCGCAACAGCGTTGTGCTCGATGCACCGCGACAGATATCGGACAAGGGATCGCCGGCATCACGGACGAGCCCCAGGAAAGAGGAGACCAGTGAGCGAGTCTGAGCCCTACTCGATTCACCACGTGAACTTCCCGACGACAGATCCCGAGCGCACCAAGGAGTGGTACATGAAGGTGTTCGGGATGAAGTATCAGGATGTGAGCCGTTTCAGCGACACCAAGGTGCTGCTGATGACACGTGGCAAGTTCGACCTGCACTTCACGCCGGTCGAGGAGATGGACCGCATGGCGCCGTACCACTTCGCGATCGAGGTCGAGGACTGGGACGGGTTCATGAAGCATCTCGAGGACCTCAAGGTCCGCTACACGAAGCCGGTCGCGCGCCCCCAGAACAACTCGATGTTCTGCTATGTGCGTGATCCCGACGGCACCATGATCGAGCTCGTCTATCACGGCAACCGGGACTGGTAGACGACAGATGCCATTCGCAGATTCAGACGGCGCCAAGATCTACTACGAGGTTCACGGTGAGGGTCCGGCCGTGCTGTTCGTACACGGCTCCGGCGGCCACCACGCCGCCTGGTGGCAGCAGATCCCGTACTTCACCAAGCACGGCTACTCGGTCGTCACGCTCGACCTGCGCGGCTTCGGTCGCTCGACCTCCGAGCTCGACGAATACGACAGCCTCGAGTTCCCCGGTGACATCCTCGCGGTGCTCGACGATGCCGGCATCGACAAGGCCGTGCTCGCGGGTCAGTCGATCGGCGCCGCGGCGGCACTAAAGGTTGCGGTCGCGCATCCGCACCGCGCCGCCGGTGTGATCCTCGCTCACTCACTGGGCGGACTCGACGACACCGAGCTCGCCCAGCTGGTCAAGGCCGACCGCGCCGAGGCCGAGAAGCTGCCCGTGCTCGATCGCCTGATGAGCAGGTCCTTCCAGGAGTCGAGTCCCGAGCTGACCTTCCTGTTCAGGCAGATGGGAACCTTCAACCGCGCCAAGATGCAGGATCTGCGCAACCTGACCGTGGGTGGCCCGACGATCGCGACGCTGGCCGGCCTCGGCGTGCCCGTCTGCTTCCTCGCAGGTGAGAACGACGCCGTGATCCGTCCGGCGACGATCCGCCACGCGCACGAGCTGGTTCCTGGCTCGGTGCTCGAGCTGGTCCCGGACGGTCCGCACTCGATGTATTGGGAGCGCCCCGACCTGTTCAACGCCGCGGTCGAGCGCTTTCTGAAGACCGTCTACGCCTGACGTCACGAAAGGACCAGATGCCAATCACAGCTGCTGACGCGCGTGAGTTGATCACGCGCGCACAGGAAAGGGCCGCCGAGTTCAAGAAGTCGATCTCGGTGGCGGTCGTCGACGCCGGCGGGTTCATCGTCACGGTCGAGCGTCAGGAGGGTGCGCGTCCGATCACACCGATGATCGCGATCTCAAAGGCCTACACCGCGGCCGTGATGCAGCGCCCGGCGAGCATGCTCAAGGGCTGGGCCGAGCACGAGCCGGTGTTCTTCTCGGCGGTCTCGAACCTCGGGCACTGGCCGATCATGGCCACCGACGGAGCGATCACGATCAAGCGTGACGGCGAGATCATCGGCGGATTGGGCGTCGCCGGTGGCCGCGCTGACGAGGACGAACAGATCGCCCTGGCGGCGCTCGAAGCCGCTGGCTATGAACTCGAGTTCGAGGCCTGGGGCCAGAAGAAAGTCTGAGGAGACACCATGGCCAACTCAAGCAAGTTCCGCGGCGATCAGGTCGGAAGCCTGTTGCGCCCCTCACGGCTGCTCGAGGCGCGCAGGCGCCTCGAGGCCGGGATGATCGATGCCGACGAGCTGCGGATCGTCGAGAACGAGGAGATCACCGAGGCGGTCAGGCGCCAGAAGGCGGCCCGCATCGACATCCTCACCGACGGTGAGTTCCGCCGCCGCGACTTCCGCTCCGGCTTTGCCGACGCGGTCGAGGGCGTGGAGATGCGCACCGTCGAGATGCCCTGGCGCACCGCTGGTGGCACGGTCACGCTGCCGAGCAAGCAGTACGTGATCACCGGTCGCATCAAGCAGGTCAAGCGCATGACCGACGGTGATGTCGAGTTCCTGCGGACGCTCACGCGCGACCCGATCAAGGTCACGCTGATCGCCCCGGGCTTCCTCGTCGACCGCTTCTGGGTCGAGGGCGTCACCAACGAGTTCTACGAGTCGCGCGAGGAGCTCGCGGCGGAGATTGCGGCGATCACCCGTGCCGAGGTCGAGGCGCTGTTCGCCGAGGGCGTTCAGTACGTGCAGCTCGACAACCCGGGCTACTCGGCATTCCTCGGCGACTACACGCGTGAGCGTGCCGACGGCCTCACGCGCGAGCAGGCCTTCGAGCAGATGCTCGCCACCGACGTCCGCGCGCTGGCCGGAATCGAGCGCCCGCATCGCACCTACTCGATCGGCATGCACATCTGCCGCGGCAACCAGTCGAGCATGTGGCTGGGGGAGGGTGACTACGAACCGATCGCCGAGCGCATGTTCAGCGAACTGCCGGTCGACCGCTTCCTGCTCGAGTACGACTCGGACCGCGCCGGCGGCTTCGCGCCGCTGCGCTTCCTGCCCGAGGGCAAGATGGCCGTGCTCGGCCTTGTCTCGAGCAAGTCACCCGAGCTCGAGTCGATCGACGATCTGCAGGCGCGGATCGACGAGGCGACCGAGATCGTCGACTGGAACTTCCTCGCGATCAGCCCGCAGTGCGGGTTCGCCTCGGTCGCCGAGGGCGGCAACGAGATGACAGCGGACCAGCAGTACGCGAAGCTTCAGCTGGTGTCCGACGCGGCGCTGGCCACCTGGGGCATCGAGCTCTAGCCCGGTTTCCTTGGGGGTGTGGTCCCGCTGGACCACACCCCTTGCTACATCGAACGCTCAGCCGGGCTGAACCGGCGACTCGTGGTTCCAGTCCTCGTGGAACATGAGCTCGACGATGTTGTCGTCGGGGTCGTAGATGTAGGTCGCCTTGGAGTTGTTCTGCGGGCGCACGAACACCTCGGTGTGCTCGATTCCGAGCTCGGCCAGATGCTCCATGAAGCCGTCCCAGTCCTCGAGCTCGAGGCAGAAGTGGTGCGGCTTCAGGTCGGGCACGTCGGCGCCGCGATGGACGGTGAAGTGCAGGTCGAAGTTGCCGCGCGTGAGCAGCAGCACCTCATCGACGCCCGGCGCGCCGCCCTGCTTCTGGAAGATCGGGATCCGGCTCAGGCCGAACACCTTCGCGTACCACTCGGTGGTGCGCTCGGGATCGCGGATCGGGAAGTTGACGTGGTGGATCGAATGGGGCCTGTTGCTCAAGACTCTCTCCTGT
>DATASU010000058.1:0-27570 GCA_036269095.1 Solirubrobacteraceae bacterium | reverse complement strand
GGAGTCGAGTGGGGGTCGGCGAGGGTCGTGCACGAGCGCTGGTGCTCGTGCCGGCCGTGATCGCGGTCAGCCTGGCGCTGGCGCCGTCCGCGCTGGCCCGCACGACCACCGTCCAGTTCCACTACGACGGCACGACCGGGTCCAACGGTGCGCCGCAGTACTGGACGGTTCCCACACAGGTCTACTCCGCCAAGTTCGAGGTCTACGGTGCGGCCGGGGCCAAGCCAGACGGCGCCGCGGCGGCTGGTCGCGGCGGCGAGGTGAGTGCCACGCTCAAGCTCACTCCCGGCGAGGTGCTGCAGATCAACGTCGGCGGCGCTCCCCTGGGGATCGCGGGAGACGCGGGCTGGAACGGCGGCGGCAGCGGCGGTGGCATCGGCCCGAGCCCGAGTGACTACCTCGCCGCCTTCGGCGGTGGCGGTGGCGGTGCCTCCGATGTCCGCAGCTCGCCCTACGGCAAGCACGATCGGCTGCTCGTCGGTGGCGGTGGCGGCGGCAGCAGCGGCGACGGCACCTACGGCCAGACCGGCGGCGCGGGCGGTGCGGGCGGGGGCAGCAGCGGTGCCGGCGGTGGCGCGTCCGGGAACTGCACGTTCAGCACCACCTACATCCGCGGCGGTAATCCGGCCGGCGGCACCCAGGCCGCCGGCGGCGCCGGCGGTTCCTGTGACGGTGGCGGTCACGCGGGCGTGCTCGCGGACGGCGGTGCCGGCGCCGACGGGGTCTACAACGGCTGGAACAGCGGCGCCGGCGGCGGTGGTGGTGGCGGCTACTACGGCGGAGGCGGCGGCGGGTCCGGCAGCCCCGGGTCCTACTTCTGCTTCGCGGCCGTGCAGTCCGGCGCAATCAGCCTGGTGCAGGGCGGTCCCGGTTCGGACTTCTGCTCAACGCCGTTGCCCGCCGGCGGCGCCGGCGGCGCCGGCGGCAGCGCACACGGTCCCAAGGGCGCGAGGTTCAGGACCGGTGCGCGCAACGGCAGTGGCCTCGTGGAGATCAGCTACACGCCCAACTGCTCGGGCGGCGGGGCCGCCTGCATCACCACGCTGAGCGCGCCCGTCGATGCCGCCGCCACCGCCGGCGTGCGCTCGGCGACGGTCAGCTTCGGCGCGCCCAAGCACGGCAATGGGATCAGCGGCTACGAGGTGAGCGTGTCGCCCGGTGGTGCAACGGTGCACGCCAAGAACAGCCCGGTCGTGATCAAGGATCTGAAGGACGGCACCGGCTACACGTTCAAGGTCAGGGCCGAGAACGAGATCGGGGCCAGCCCCGCCGCCGCGGTGCACGCGACTCCGGCCGATGTTCCCGCGGCGCCGTCCGGCGTGGCCGCCGTCGCGGGCGACAACGGCGTCGCCGTCGTCGCCTTCAGCGCGCCGGCCTCTCCCTACTCGGCGATCAAGCACTACACGGTCACCGCGTCGGCGGTCGGATCGGCCGCGCTCAGCGCGACGGCGGCCGGACTGGCCGCGATCGGCACGGGCAGCCCGATCACGGTCACCGGACTCAATGATGGGGTCGCCTACACGTTCAGGGTCACCGCCACCAACGGCGTCGGTGTCGGCGCCAGCTCGGCATCGTCGAATCCGGTCACCCCGGTCGGCTTGCCAACCCCGCCGGTGAACGCGGTTGCGATCGCCGGCAACGAGCAGGCGACCGTGAGCTTCGCCGCATCGGACCCGGACGGGGAGCCGATCGCCCAGTACGCGGTGAGCGCGTCGCCCGGAGACGAAACGGCCACCGGCAGCGGCGCCCCGATCACCGTCACCGGTCTCTCGCCCGGCACCTCCTACACGTTCACCGTGACGGCGACGAGCGCTTTCGGGACGAGCAAGCCCTCGAACCCCTCGGCCGCCGTGACGGTGTTCGGTCTGCCCGGCGCGCCGACCGGCGTGAGCGGCACCGGCGGCAACGCGGCGGCGACGATCAGCTTCAGTGCCGCGCCCGCCAACGGCTCGCCGATCACGCAGTACACGGCGACCGCCTCCCCCGGCGGTGCCACGGGCACCGGCAGCGCCAGCCCGATCAAGGTCGGCAGCCTCACCAACGGGACGGCCTACACGTTCACCGTGGTCGCCACCAACGCCGCCGGCACGGGGCCGCCATCGGCAGTCTCGGCGGCGCTCACCCCGCTCTGGGTGCCGGGCGCCCCGACCGATGTCGTGGCCTCGAACTTCAACACCTCGACGATCGAGGTCACGTTCTCGGCACCGGCCTCCGACGGTGGCTCCGCGATCGAGGGCTACAAGGTCACCGGCACATCCTCTGACGGCGGCGCGACGGCGTCGGGCACCACCACCGACACCTCGGCCTTCATAAAGGGCGCAACCAGCGGCGACACCTACACGTTCACGGTGACGGCCATGAACACCGTCGGCAGCGGCCCGGCGTCGGCCGCGTCGAACGCGGTCACGGCTGGGTCCTGACGGCATCGAGCCGGGGCGCTCGCCGCCTTCGTGGCCTCTGGTCGCAGCCGCAGAGCTGTTCCTGACGCCGAGCCGGTGACCGGCAGCTGCGCCTTGCTACAAATTGCAGTAAGCAAGCGCTTAGTAAGGGCAAGATCGGAGGAGAGATGTCAGAAGCAGTGATCGTTGCCGCTGCCCGCACGCCGGTCGGCCGCGCCGGTAAGGGCTCGTTGCGCGACATGCGTCCCGACGATCTCGCGGCGTTCATCGTCGCCGAGGCGCTGGCCAAGGTCCCGGAGCTCGACCCGACGAGCGTCGACGATCTGATGCTCGGATGCGGCCTCCCCGGTGGCGAGTCGGGCAACAACATGGCCCGGGTCGTCGCGGTGATGAACGGACTCGACACGGTTCCGGGGACGACCGTCACCCGCTACTGCGCGTCGTCGGTGCAGACCACACGGATGGCATTCCACGCGATCAGGGCCGGTGAGGGCGAGGTGTTCATCTCGGCCGGCGTGGAGACGGTGTCGCGCTACACCAAGGGCACCTCGGACCACTTGCCCGACACGCTCAACGAGCGCTTCGCGGAGGCGCAGGCGCGCACGGCCGCGACGGCGCAGAGCAATGCGCGCTGGGAGGACCCGCGAAGCGCCGGTGCGCTGCCGGACATCTACATCACGATGGGGCAGACCGCTGAGAACGTGGCGACCCTGCGCGGCATCACCCGGCGCGAGATGGATGAGTTCGGCGTGCTCTCACAGAACCGTGCCGAGCGCGCGATCGCCGCCGGCTTCTGGGCTCGCGAGATAACGCCGGTGACGACGCCCGACGGCACCGTCGTGAGCGCCGACGACGGCCCGCGCGCGGGCGTCAGCTATGAGGCCGTGGCGCAGCTGAAGCCGGTGTTCCGCCCCGACGGCGCCGTGACCGCCGGCAACTGCTGCCCGCTCAACGACGGGGCCGCAGCGGTGATCATCATGTCCGCGTCGCGGGCGGCCAAGCTCGGCGTCAAGCCGCTTGCGCGGATCGTCGCCACCGGCGTCTCCGGGCTCTCGCCGGAGATCATGGGCCTCGGGCCGGTCGAGGCCACGCGTCGAGCGCTCGCGCATGCGCGCATGACGATCGACGACATCGACCTGGTCGAGATCAACGAGGCGTTCGCCGCGCAGGTGATCCCGTCCTACCGCGACCTCGGGATCGACATCGACAGGCTCAACGTCAACGGCGGCGCGATCGCCATCGGCCATCCCTACGGGATGACGGGCGCGCGGCTGCAGGCGACGATGCTCAACTCGCTCGACTGGCACGACAAGTCGATCGGCCTGATCACGATGTGCGTCGGCGGCGGGCAGGGCATGGCACTGATCCTCGAGCGGCTTTAGCCGACTACTGAAAGGAGCCTGAGCATGGGGCGTTTCGACGGACAGATCGCAGTGATCACGGGTGGTGCCCGCGGGATCGGCGCGGCAACGGCGACGCGATTTGCCAGTGAAGGGGCAACGGTGGCCGTGGTCGACCTCAGCGAGCAGGACGCGGCCGCCGCGGCCGCCGCGCTGCCCGGTGGCGCATCCCACCTCGGGATCGCGGCCGATGTCGGCGACGCCGACTCCGCGCGGGCGGCGGTCGAGCAAGCGATCGATCGGCTCGGCCGGATCGACGTCCTGATGAACAACGCCGGCGTCACCCGGGACAACCTGCTGTTCAAGATGAGCGACGACGACTGGGACACGGTGATCAGGGTGCACCTGACCGGAAGCTTCCTGATGAGTCGCGCGGCGCAGGCACAGCTGGTCGCGCAGCGCTACGGCAGGATCATCAACGTCTCGAGCATCTCCGCGCTCGGCAACCGCGGGCAGGCCAATTACGCCGCCGCCAAGATGGGCATCCAGGGCTTCACGCGCACGCTCGCGCTCGAGCTCGGTAAGTTCGGGGTCACCGTCAACGCGATCGCGCCGGGCTTCATAGTCAGCGACATGACCAGCGCGACCGCCGAGCGCCTGCGGATCGGCTTCGAGGAATTCAAGGAGCGGACCGCGGCGGCGACGGCAATCGGGCGCATCGGCCAGCCCCAGGACATCGCCGGGGTGGCTGCCTTCCTCGCCAGCGAGGACGCGTCCTACCTGACCGGTCAGACGATCTACGTCGACGGCGGGCAGACGCTCGGCTGAACGCCCGCGCCGGCTCAGGCCGTCAGCGAGCTGTACACCAGCTGCCTGAGCTCGGCGCGCAGCGGCAGCGCGTCACGCGGCACGAGCTCGCCGTCGCGGTAGGCCATCAGCTGCGTCATGAACACGACGCTCAGCTCCGCTGCCGGATCGACCCAGAAGACCGTGCTGGCGGCACCGCCCCAGTAATACTCACCGGCGCTCGACGCGCTGTGCGCCCTGAGCGGATCGACCACCACCGCAAACCCGAGGCCGAAGCCGACACCGTCGAACACGGAATCCGCAAAGCCGCCGGTGCAGAGCGCGGCGAGGTCCCCGGGCAGATGGTTCTGGGTCATCAGCCGCAGCGTCCGCGGCGAGACGATGCGCACGCCGTCGAGCTCGCCCTCACCCGTCAGCATCGTCGTGAAGCGCAGGTAATCACTCAGGGTACTGAGCATGCCGCCGCCGGCCGAGTGCATCGTCGGCGCTTCCCAGGCGTAGCGGTTGATCTCCTCGAGCGGTACGAGCCTGCCGTCGTCATCCTGGCGGTAGAGCGTCGCGACCTCGTGATCGGGCTGCGCGTACCAGACCGTGTCGCGCATCCCGAGTGGGCCGGTGACGCACTCGGCGATCGCGGCGTCGAGTGAGCGGCCGGTCCAGATCTCGATCAGCCGGCCGAGCACGTCCGTCGAGTTGCCGTAGCCCCAGGCGCTGCCGGGCTCGAACAGCAGCGGCAGTCGCGCCATCGCGTCGCTGAAGCTCTCGAGCGTCGTGCCGGGTGGCGGGAACGTGCCGTAGCCGGCCTTGCGGTAAAGCGCGTCGACAACCGACGTGCCCATCCAGCCGGCGGTGATTCCGGAGGTCTGAGCCAGCAGATGCCAGACGCGGATCGGCTCGCGCGCGGGCGCGGTCTCAGGGTCGCTGGCCGATCCTCCGGTGTAGACGCGCGCGTCGGCAAAGGCCGGGATCCAGCGACTGATCGGGTCGGTCAACTGGAACACCCCCTGCTCCCACAGCGTCATCGCGGCGACCGCCGCGATCGGCTTGGTCATCGAGTAGATCCGCCACAGCGTCCGGTCGCCGACCGGCGCCGCGGCCGCGACGTCGCGGTATCCGTAGGAGCTGCGGTGGGCGACCTCACCACGACGGGTGATGGCCAGTTGCCAAGCGGGCAACTGGCCCTGATCGACGTATCGCCGCAGGTGATGGTCGAGACGATCGAGCCGCCGCTGGTCGAATCCAAGCCTTGCGGCGGCGCTGGTGGTGTCATCCATTGGTGAGCAACTCTCTCAGTCCGTCGCCTGTGGCGTTGATGCTCCACGCGCCCAGGGTGATTGCTATGCCGGGTACGACCGTTGCGAACGGATTGCTCGCGAAGGTCGCGTACGCGTTGGCCAGATCCTGGCCCCAGGAGGGCGCCGGTGGCGGCACTCCGAGGCCGAGGAAGCCGAGCGCCGCCTCGATGATCAGAAAGTAACTGGCGACGGCAAAGGTCTGCACGATGATCGGCATCATCGCGTTGGGGAGCACGTGACGGATCGCGATGCGCGGGCCCGAGACGCCGAGCGACCTGGCGATCTGCACGAACTGCGAGTTGCGGATCGGCAGCACCTCGGCGCGCAGCAACCGCGCGATTCCCGGTGCCGAGATGACGCCGACGGCGGCCATCGAGTGAAACATCGACGGTCCCAGCACGCTGACCACGCCGATCGCGAGCAGCAGCGCCGGGAACGAGAGCAGCGCATCGGCCAGCCGCATCAGGATCTCATCGACCGCGGTCCCGCAGAATCCCGCCGCGAGGCCCCAGGGGACTCCGAGAATGAGCATCGCCAGCACGCCGATGCCGACGCCTTCAAAGGCCGAGCGCGAGCCATAGACGATGCGGCTGAGGACGTCGCGACCGTCGAGATCGGTCCCGAGCAGATGGTGGATCGACGGCCCCGCTTCACGCAGGGCGAGCGTCTGTGCCAGCGGGTCGTCGATCGGCAGCAGCGGCGCCAGGATCCCGCCGAGCAACAGCAGTACGAACAACACCAGCCCGATCCACGCGACCAGGCCGAAGCCGTGCGCCCGCGCCGTTTGGCGACCTCCGCGAGCTGCCAGCAGCGGCGGCTCGCCCGGGGGCACGACCGCTAGGCCGATCGTCTGCTCGCCGTCGCGTAGTCCTGACACCGTCGCTCCTAGCCGTTTCCGCGGCGCACGCGTGGGTCGATCAGAACCATGCCGACGTCCGCCAGCAGATTGAGCAGGGCGACCAGCACCCCGACGAGCAGCACCGTCCCCTGCACGACCGGGTAGTCCTGGTTCGAGACGGAGTTGACGATCTCAGTCCCGAGCCCGGGGATGTCAAACACGTTCTCGACCAGCACCGTGCCCCCGATCAGTGCCGCGAACGCAAGCGGGATGAAGGTGATGACCGGGCCGGCGGCGTTGCGCAACGCGCAGTTGAGGTAGACCCGCCAGCTGGGAACGCCCATCGCCCAGGCCGTCCTGATGTAAGGGGTCGCCAGCACGGCCGACATCGCGCTCTGCATGTGGCGGGCCAAAAAGCAGCCGGTGACGATCGACAGGCAGAGGACCGGCAGGATGATCGAGTCGAGGTTCCCCCAGAGACCTGCCGACAGCGGCGTGAAGCCCACCGGCGGAAAGATCCCGAGCTCGAGGCCGAACACCGCCGCGGCGACCGTCGCCAGCCAGAAGTCGGGGATCGAGATGCCCAGGCCGGTGGCGGCGAGCAGCACCCGGCCGGCGCGGCGAGCGCGCAGGACGGCGGCCGCGATCCCGACCGCTCCACCGACGATCGTCGCCAGCAGCAGCGCGCCGATGATCAGCTCGAGCGACGGCACGACCCGCTGCCCGAGCACCGTCGTGACCGGCTCCTGGCTGTAGTACGAGGTCCCGAGGTTGCCGTGCAGGACGTTGAGCAGCCAGTGCCAGTACTGCGCGGGGACCGATTCGTTGAGTCCGAGCCTGACCTTCATCGCGTGCAGCTGTGTGGCGGTGACCTCGCCCGCGGCACCGCTGCCGAGCATGTCCTGGATCGGGCCTCCCGGAAGCATGTAGCGGAAGGCGAACACCACCATCGAGCAGCCGAGGATCGTCGGTATCGACGTGGCCAGCCGCTTGCCGATGACCCTACGCACGCTGTTGCTCCAGTTGCTCGTCGATCGCCCTCAGGCCATCGCCGCCGTGCGCTCGAAGCTCGCCGCTGCGCCAGCAGCGGGCGCGGACGGCGCCGGCCGGCTGCACCGGCGCCAGCGCGGGCGCCCGCCGGCAGGCCTCGACCGCGAAGTCACAGCGGCTGCGGAAGCGGCAGCCACCGGCCGCGTCCTCGGCCGGATTGGAGGGCGGCAGCTCCGGCAGCGGAGCGCGATCACCGTGGAGCTGCGGGACGCAGTCGAGCAGCGCTCGCGTGTAGGGGTGACTCGGTCGGCTGAGGATCTCCTGGATCGGGCCCGACTCGACAATCTCGCCGCGGTACATCACCAGCAACTCGTCGCATATCTCGGCCAGCACGGCCAGGTCGTGAGAGATCATCATCACCGCCAGGCGCCGCTCCCTGACCAGCTCGCGCAGGAGCTGCAGGATCTCCTGCTGGACCGATACGTCGAGCGCGGTCGTCGGCTCATCGGCGAACAGCACCCGCGATCCGCAGCCCAGCGCCATCGCGATCATGATCCGCTGGCACTGCCCGCCGGAAAGCTCGTGGGGGTAGCTGCCGAGGATCCGATCGCTGTCGTTGAGCCGGACGTCGGCGAGCGCCGAGACGACGCGCGCGCGCAGCTCAGTCTTGTCGCCGCGCACGTGTGCTCGCATCGCCATCAGCAGCTGATCGCCGACCCGCATGAGCGGATTCAGTGCCGTCGCGGTCTCCTGAAAGACCATGCCGATGTGGCGGCCGCGGTACTTGCGCAGCTGCTTCTCCCTGAGACTCAGGAGCTCGACCGACCCGTAGCGGATCGATCCCGTGACGCGGGCTCCGGCGGGGAGCAGTCCCATCGCCGCCAGAGCCAAGGTCGTCTTGCCGCTGCCCGATTCTCCCGCCACGCCGACCACCCGGCCGGCGTGCAGCGACGCGTGGAGATCACGGACGGCCTGAGTCCCGCCGTCAGCTGCCCGGAACTCGACGCTGAGTCCATCGATCACGAGTGGCTCATCGTCCACACGTGGCTCGGGATTCACCGCGTCGTCATGACGACCTTGGCTTCTGGTGCGCATCTGCCTTCAGCTAGCCCTTGAGATACAGGCCCTGCCAGTTGTCGAGATCGAGCGGGCTGATGATCCACCCGCCGACGTTCTTCTGGTAGACGTTGATCGCGGGCTCGGCGTACAGCATCGCGTAGCCCGGATCGGTGATCTGATCCTTGTTGATGTCGTAGAACAGCTTCTGTTCACCGGACGACGTGTAGGTCGTGTAGAGCCTCGCGTAGTAGTTGTCGACGCCGAAGTTCGTCTTGCCGGCGTTGTAGTAGGCCTTGCTCCAGAGCCCGAGGTAGGAGTAGTACGGGTTCCCGCCGCCGCTGCCGTAGGCGAGGAAGCACTGTGCCGAGGACTTGTTGGTGAAGAACGGGGTCACCGACGCGGCCGGACCCGGGATCACCTTCAGGTTGATGCCAACGGCCTTCTCCTCGGCGATGATGATCGGCGCGGTGATCTCGTAGCCGTAGCCGGGGTACTCCAGGCAGGTGATCGACGGGCTCTTGACCCCGGACTGCTTGACGAGCGACCGTGCCTTCTTCGGGTTGTACTTCCACAGCGGATCGAGACTCTTGACGTAGCCGAGCGTGCCGTGGGGCTGCGCCTCGGTCCAGACCTGTCCGAGTCCGTCGGTGGCGGCCTCCATGATCGCCTTGCGGTTGAGCGCGAGGTTGAACGCGAGCCGGATCTGGCGGTTGTTCAGCGGTGCGCGGGCACCATCGAAGTAGGCCAGGTTGAAGGTCACGTTCGGCCCGCTTGCGACATCCAGATTCGAGTCGGACTTGAGTCCCTTCACGTCCTGCGGATACACCGATTGGGCGATGTCGACGTCGCCGCTGCGGATCGCCGAGATCAGCGCCGTGTCGGTCTGGAAGATCTTGATGTCGACGTTCTCGACGCGCGGATCCTTGGCGTTGTTCCAGTACGTGTCGCTACGCGTGAAGTCGTAGCTGGCGCCCTGGACCTGGGAGACGAACTTGTAGGGGCCGGTGCCAACCGGTGCGGTCCCGAAGTTCTTGCCCTCCTTCTGCATCGCGGTCGGCGAGGCGATCATGCCCGCCCTGTCCGCGAGCCCGTCGGGCAGCTGCGCGTTCTGTTGGGTCAGGTGGTAGGTCACCTGGTAGGTGCCGCTGGCCGACACCGATTTCACGTACTGAAGGTCGTTGCCGGCGTCACCGTTGGCGATGTACTGCTTGGAGAAGTAGACGACGGCCTGGGCGTTGAACGGGGTCCCGTCCTGGAAGCTGACGCCGTGACGGAGATTGACCACCAACTCAAGCTTCTTGCGCCCGACGAACTTCCATGACGTCGCCAGCATCGGCTGCAGCATGCCGGTCTTGTTGTTGCGATTGATCAGCCGGTCAAACAGGAAATACAGGTACGTGTAGTCGTCGCCGGACGTGCTGGTGGCCGGATCCAAGGTGCTCGGCGGAGTCGTCGATCCGATCGAGATCGTCCCGTTGGTGTTGATGCTGTGAGCGGTGCGCGCGGCTGTGGCGTGCCTGCCGCTGGCGCCGGCGGAGCCGGTCATGGCAACCGCCGCGACGACGCCCGCTGCGAGCGTGGTGACGGTGGCCATACACAGCCGGCGCTTGGCCGTCTGGACTTGTCCGAAGCTCATGGCTTCCTCTCTCCTCGTGCTTGATGTGGCGTGTTCCTGGAAGTTGCGGCGCCGAGTACCTCATCCGGCGCTGTGATCAGCCGCTTCAGGACCTTCCCGGTCGGTCCCAGCGGCAGCTGTTCCACGATCCAGACGTGGCGCGGGTATTTCTGCGGGGAGAGACGCTCCCTGGCCCAGTCGCGCAGCTGTGCCGGGGTGAGCTCGGCGCCCTGCCTGAGCATCACCGCGGCGCCGATCTCCTCGCCGAGGCGCGTGTCGGGGACTCCGACGACAGCCGCCAGGCGGACCGCCGGATGGGTATCGAGCAGATGCTCGATCTCCGCGGGATAGACGTTCGCCCCGCCGCGGATGATCACATCCTTGAGCCTGCCGACGACGCTGAAGCAACCCTGCGCGTCGACCGTCCCGAGGTCGCCGCTGAAGAACCATCCGTCGGCGTCGATCGCATCGCGGGTGGCGTCCGGATTGCGCCAGTAGCCCTTCATGATGTTGTGCCCGCGGATCGCGATCTCGCCGATTTCACCCACCGGCGCGGTGCCGCCATCGGATGCCACGATCTTCATCTCGGTGCCGGCGATCGGCCAGCCGATGGTGCCGACGCGGCGTCCCTCGTCGTGCCGGTTGATCGAGGCGATCGGCGAGGTCTCGCTGAGTCCGTAGGTCTCGAACAGGGGCGCGCCGGAGCGAGCCTCGAACTGCCTCCTGATCTCCGGCGGCAGCGTCGCGCCGCCCGCGCCGCAGAGCCGCAGCGAGCGCAGCGAACCAGCCTCCGGCGGCAGCTGGGCGAAGTCCGAGAACATCGTCGGCACCCCGAGAAAGACGCTGACCGAGTGCCTGTCGATCAGCTCGGCGATCGCGCCGGCCTCGAAGCGCTTGGCGAGCACGACCCGGGCACGGACCGCGATCGCTCCGTTGAGCGTGCAGGTCTGGCCGTAGGAGTGATAGAGCGGGAGCACCCCGAGGATCACGTCCCCGGGCACCAGCGAGTAGATCTCGATCGCCGCCGCGGCGTTGAGCGTGAGGTTCGCGTGCGTGAGCTCGGCACCCTTGGCGCGTCCGGTGGTGCCCGAGGTGTAGAGGATCACCGCGGTCGTGTCGGCGGCGACGTCGGCGACCGATGCGATCGGCACGTGCCCGCCGAACAGGTCGAGTCCGTCATCGCTTGCGACGTGGACGACCTCGGCACCGTGTTCTAGCCCGCTGGGAACGTCTCCGGAAAGCGGCTGTGCGAGCACGAGCTTTGCGCCCGCGTCGGCCATGTTCTGGTTGAGCTCGGTGACGCCTGACAGCGGGTTCTGCGGCACCACGGTCGCGCCGAGACTGAGGATTCCGAAGTAGAGCGCGGCAAACGCCGGGCAGTTCGGAATCTGGATGCCGACGTGGTCACCGGCGCCCACGCCGAGCTCCTGGAGATACGCTGCCGCCGCGCGCGAGCGGCGATCGAGCTCGGCGTAGCTGATCTCGATGCCGTCGTAGACGAGGGCGCAGCTGCCGGGCTGGTCGGCGGCCGCCGAGACCAGCAGGTTCGCAAGGTTCTGATTGCCGCCGATCGACGCCGGCAGCGTCGCGGTGTCAGCCGCTTCGCTCATCTCTCTCCTCCGCCGAAAGGCGCTCCGCGTCGCGGTCAGCGACCTGGCGAAAGAATCATGTTCAGTAGAAAATCCCCAGTCAATGACGACATTTGACAGACTTTCCGGCAGTTTCTTTGTCGGTAACCAACAAGAGGTGCCAGATGGCAGCGATCGATCCGGAACTGGTCGGCGGGGTTGAAGGCGGTGCGCTCGAGGGCTCGGCGGCGGGTGCGATCGAGCGGCGCCTGGACGGCGTGGTGACCGCCGCAAGGGAGCGGATAATCGCCGACGAGCCCGCCTACCAGCGGATGTCGAGCGCGGATCTGAACGACGTCACGGCGCTGCTCCACAGCAACTTCAAGGTGCTGCTCGCGTCGATGGCCGGTGGTCGTGTCGATCGTGAGCAGCTCGACTACGTCGGCGAGCATGTGCGCTCGCGGGTGCGCAGCGGGATCCCGTTGGAGGCGGTGCTGGAGGCCTACCGGATCGGCCTCAACGTCTTCTGGGAGGAGTGCACGGCCGAGGTTGCGGCCGGTGGCCTGACGCGCGATGCGGCCGTGAGCCTGGCGCGCAAGATGTCGGAGGCGATGGACACGCTGACGACCCACGCCGCGGCGGCCTACGTGCGCGAGGAGTCCTACATCCGCGCCACGCGCGACAAGGCGGCGAGGGACCTGCTCGAGGCGTTGTTGCGCGGTGATGCCGATCCGCTCCGGTTCGAGGTTCAGAGCATCGCGTCGGGACTCGATCCGGATGCCGATCTGGTGGTGGTCGTGGCTCGCGTGGCGGCCGACGAGAGCACGCTCACGGCCTCGCTCGACGCGGCCGCGGCCGCGCTCGCCGACCGCCTGGCGACGCGCCGCACCTCACCACTGCTGGTCGTCCGCGAGTACGCGGTGGTGGCGGTCCTGCTCGCCGAGGGGACCGAGCTGCAGACCGAGCGGCTGAGCGCGGTGCGCGCCACGCTCGCGGAGGACGGCATCGACCTGTACTGCGGTGTGAGCTCGCCGTGTGGCGGGTTCGCGGGGGTGGCGGCCGCCTACGAGCAGGCCTCGCTGGCGGTCTCGCGGGCATCGGCCGAGCGTCCGGTGGTGTCACTGGCGGTGCTGCCGGCGATCCAGCATCTGCTGACCGGCGCAACGCTCACGACCCGGCTGCATCTGCTCGAGAAGGCCCACGCGCTGACCACGCTGCGTCCCGAAGCGCTGCTGACCGTGCGCGAGACCCTGTTCGGGTTCGCCGGTGCCGACATGAACGTGACGCGCGCGGCGGCGGCGCTGCACATCCATGAGAACACGCTCCGCTACCGGCTGCGCCGCATCAAGGATCGCAGCGGTCACGACCCGCAGACCTTCGACGGGCTGCTCGAACTTCTCTGCCTGATCGAGATCGTCGAGGGCGAGGAGCTACCGCGAGACCATCTTGCCGGCCAGGTCCGCGTACAGCGCCCCGAGCCGCTCGGGTGAGTCCTGCTGATCGAGCCGGTACCAGCGCACGAGGTCGATGCTGAGCGACAGCATGCCGCGCACGATCGACGCGACGTCGGTCACGGCGAAGCTGCCGTCCTCGACGCCGCGTGCGACGGCGCGGTGGAAGACCGTGTTGGTCGCATGGCGCAGTTCGAGCACCTCGGCGTAGTGCTCGGGAGCAAGTCCGGACAGCTCATACTGCGCGACCCTGGCCGCCACGTGATGCCACGCGTGCCATTCCGTGTACCGCGACACGAGCAGGCGCAGACCATCGCCGGCCGTTGCCGCAGCCGCGACCTGAGCCTCTTCGATGTGCGCCAGCGCCCGCTCGTGGCCGGTCCGGATGATCTCATGCAGCAGCAGCTCCTTGGACCTGAAATGCACGTACATCGCTGCCGGGCTGAGCCCGGCGCCGGTCGAGATGTCGCGCGTCGTCGTGGCGTTGTAGCCGTTGGCCGCGAAGCAGACGACGGCCGAGTTCAGGAGGTCCCGCGCGACCGTGTCGAGCTCGGGACTCCACAGTGAGGGCGAGCGGTCGGCGAGCTCGAGTCCGCGCGTGGAGGCGGGGTCGAGTCCGCGCGCGGAGGCGGGCTCGAGTCCACGCGCGGCGAGCTTGACAGCACGGCTACGGTCACTAAGTATGCGCTTAGTCATGGACGCGGAAGTCTACCGGCGCGGGTAGCCACGGGCCGATGGAGGGAGCTGTGAATCCGTCGCCGGTGCTCGCGGTCGAGGACCTCGTGGTCGACTACCGGCGTCGCCACGGTGGCGAGTTGCGAGCCGTTGATCACGTCGATCTGCGCCTGCGCCCAGGTCAGGTACTGGGCGTGGTCGGGGAGTCGGGCTCGGGCAAGACCACGCTCGGCAAGGTTGTCGCCGGCTTCCTGAAGCCGACCGACGGGCGTGTGCTGGTGCGCGGCGGCGATGGCCAACTGCAGCCGCGGACGCTGCGCAGGGCGCACGGTCACCGGGAAGTCCAGATGATCTTCCAGGAGTCCGCCGCGGCGCTGAATCCGCGCCTGCCCGTCTGGCGGCTGGTCGGCGAGGCGCTGCGACCCCAGCAGTCGCTCTACCGGCCGCTGGGGAAGGCTCCGGCGGGCGTCTTCGACGAGGCCGGCGAGATGCTCGAGCTCGTTGGCCTGCCGCCGGAGACGATCCTGATGAAACGCGCCGGCGAACTGTCGGGCGGTCAGAAGCAGCGCGTCGCGATCGCGCGCGCACTGGCCGCCTCACCGGTGGCGATCGTCTGCGACGAGTCGGTATCCGCGCTCGACGTGTCGGTGCGCGCGATCGTGCTGAACCTGTTTCAGCGCCTCAGCCGCGAGCGCGACGTCGCGCTGCTGTTCATCACCCATGACATCTCGGTCGTTGCCCACCTCGCCGATGAGATCGTCGTCATGTATCAGGGCAAGGTCGTCGAGCACGGCCAGACCGGGCAGATCATCGACTCGCCCGCGGCCGATTACACGCGGCGCCTGATCGCCGCGGTCCCGACGCTGGGGCGCGAGCTCACGTGAGGAAGCCGCCGTCAACCGGAAGCAGCACCCCGGTCACGTAGGAGGAGGCGTCGCTGGCCAGGAACAGCAGCGCCGCCGTCAGCTCGGGCAGATCGCCGGCGCGACCGATCGGGATCCGCGGCAGGATCTCCTGCTCGAGGTAGCCGGGCAGATATTCGTCGGTCATCTCGGTGGGGAAGAAGCCCGGCGCCAGCGCGTTCACGCGGATGCCCTTGCGCCCGCTCCACTGCTGCGCAAGATCTCGGGTGAGGCCGATGATCGCGGCCTTGCTGGCCGCGTAGGCGGCCTGCGGCAGCGCTGCCGTACGCGAGCCGATGACGCTGCCGATGTTGACGATCGCGGATCCCGGCTGCATCACGCGCGCGCATGCCTGCGCCATCCGGTAGGCGCCGGTGACATTGACGTCGAGCACGTGCGCGAACTCACTGATCGGCTCGCGTGAGGCCGGCGCGGCGCTCGCCACGCCGGCGTTGTTGACCAGGACGTCAACGCGACCGAACGCCTCGACCGCGACCTCGACCGTGCGCCGGCAGTCCTCGGTGTCGGTCACATCGCCCCGAGCGGCTACGCATCTGGTGCCGGTCTGCCGCACCAGCTCGCAGGTTCGCTCGAGGCGTTCCGCGCGACGGGCCATGATCACGACATCTGCCCCGCACGCGGCCAGGCCACGGGCAAACTCGACGCCGAGCCCGGACGACGCACCGGTCACGATCGCCACGCGGCCGTCGAGCCGGAAGCGGTTCAGAAGATCAGCGCCTGCGCCCGGCGCGGTGGTCGCCGCGGCTGCGATCGGTGGTTGCGCCATAGGGTTGGAATATCAACTCCGGCGGCGTCCGCGGTAGGCGATCTCCGCGCCGTGACGTTGCAAGCGCTTCCTTGTTGGGTTCCAACAATGTTTTGACCTAAATTCTGTCACCTTCGGTCATTGACTGAGCGCTTTCAACCTAAGACCATCCGCAACAGACGCTGCCCACCAGCCGCGTCTGACCGTGTATTCGGAGAGGAGAGGTAGCAATGATTTCCGTCTCAAGCGGAGCGTCTGGGCTCGCGCGGAGCTTCAAGCATCGGCGCGCGCTCAAACTCACCGGCACGCTGCTCGCAGTCGCGGCGGTTGCCGGTGCGATCGGTGTCGGCTCGGCGGCGGCCAGCTCGAAGCCGCTTTCGGGTAAGACCGTGACGATCGTGTCGCTGACCAACAGCAACCCGTGGGCCGCGGTCTACAACACCGTGATCAAGACCTACATGACGGGCCTCGGAGCCAAGGTCAACATCCTCGGAGCCAGCACCGCCTCCCAGCAGGTGCAGATGCTCGAGAGCGCCGTGGCCGAGAAGCCGAACCTGATCTTCCTCGAGGCGCTTGACAGCAGCGCCGTCGCGCCGGCCATCGCCAAGGCGAAGGCCGAGCACGTGACGATCATCAACACCGACGGGCCGGCCGAAGCCTCGGTCACCTCGGGCCTGCATCAGGTGCTCTCGAACAATTACCAGCTGGGTCAGTACGCGGCAGAGAATCTGGTCGAGGGCTTCCAGCAGGAGCACCTCAAGAAGGCCGACATCGGCGTGATCGAAGGCACCGCAGCGATGCTCGTGACCCAGGACCGCATGAAGGGCTTCAACCAGATCCTGCACAAGTACCCCCAGTACAAGGTGGTCTCGCTGCAGAGCAACGACTGGGACCCGGTCCAGAGCGGGCAGCAGGCCACCCAGATGTTCGCCAAGTTCGGCAAGAGCGGGTTGCAGGGCATGTACGGCATGGCCGACTACATGGCCGTCCCGATCGTCACCGCCGCCAAGCAGGCCGGGATCACCATCGGGGTCAAGCACCACGGCCTGATCATCACCGGCAGCAACTGCTTCAAGGTGGGGATCGACGCGATCCGCGCGGGCCAGCTGTTCGGCACCGCCACCGAGGACCCCGGGACGATCTCGGCGCTCGCGGCGAAGTATGGAGCGCAGTTGCTTCAGGGTAAGAAGGTGCCGATGGTGGAAACCGTTCAGGAGAAGCGGATCACCGCGGCGAACCTGAGTAAGTACTCGGCCCAGTGCTCGAAGGCCTGATGCATCGGGCCGGACCGGCGGGGACGTGATATCGGGAACGACGCTGCCACCGCCCGCTCCGGGCGGTGGCAGCTCAGCTGCGAGCCGGGTGCTCGAGGGGAGCTCGAGATGAGCTCACCGGCACGGCTCGAGCTGCGGTCGGTGAGCAAGAGCTTCGGGGCCGTCCGCGCGCTGAGCGATGCGTCGCTGACGCTCGCGCCGAAGGAGATTCGCGGGCTGTGCGGGCACAACGGTGCCGGCAAGAGCACGCTGATCAACGTCGTCACGGGGCTGTTGTCGCCCGATGGCGGCACGATCCGGATCGACGGCGAGCAGGTCCACTTCGGTAGCCCGCGCGAAGCCCAGTCGGCCGGCATCGTCTGCGTCGATCAGGAACTCAGCATGGTGTCGTCGCTGACGATCGCGGAGAACCTGTCACTCGGCTCGGTCGACCGAGGATTGTTCGTCCGGCGCGCCACCGACCGTGCGCGCAGCCGGGCGTTGCTCGAGCGCGTCGGGCTGGGCCACCACGCGCCTGAGGAGCTGCTCGGTGCCCTCAGCCTCGGCGAACGCCAGCTCGTCGAGATCGCGCGAGCGCTCGGTCGCGGCGCGAGGCTGCTGATCCTCGACGAACCGACCGCCACGCTCACCGATTTTGAGATCGAGCGGGTGTTCGACGCCGTGCGCCGCGTGGCGCAGGAGGGTTGCTCGGTGCTGTTCGTCTCACACCGGCTCGGTGAGGTCCTGCGTCTCTGTCACACGGTCACGGTCATGCGCGACGGGCGGATCGCGAAGGAGAGCCCGGCCACCGGGCTCAGCGCCGACCAGCTTGTCGAGGCGATGCTCGGGGAACAGCCGGAGCGGGTCGCGGCGCGGGCCGCCGGAGACCACGCGGACGTGCGCCTGCGGGTCGATCGGCTGCGCGTCGGCACGCGCGTACGGGAGTTCTCCTACGACTTTCACGCCGGCCACATCTACGGGATCGCGGGCCAGGTCGGCGCCGGTGCCTCGGAGGTGCTGCGTGCACTCGGTGGTCTGGTTCCGGAGGCCGCGGGCAGGGTCGAGCACGATGGCCGGGCGCTGTCGATCCACAGTCCGGGCCGGGTCAAGCGGGCGGGGCTCGGATTCGTCACGAACGACCGCAAATTCGACGGGCTGTTCCTCGGCCGCAGCGTGCAGGAGAACCTCACGGCCACGCGGCTCGGCGAGGTCTCGCGCCTGGGCGTGATCTCCGCGACCGCTGAGCGCGATCACGCGCGCCGCGTCGCCGAGCACGCCGGGGTGCCGGTCGACCGGCTCGCGGGGGCGGTCGGGGTGCTCTCGGGCGGCAACCAGCAACGCACGCTGCTCGGCAGATACACGCTCGATCCGACGATCCGCACGCTGCTCGTCGACGAGCCCACGCGCGGGGTGGACGTCGGCGGCCGCATCGCGATCCATCGCCTGCTGGCCCAGGCCGCGAACGACGGGATGACCGTGATCTTCGCGACCAGCGATCTGCAGGAGCTGCTCGAGCTGGCGATGACGGCGATCACGATGCGAGCCGGTCGCATGGTCGGCGCCTATTCGGGCGAGCTCCCGCATCAGGCGCTGGTTGCCGATCTCACACACCGCAGCGGCGGCGAGCCCGAGCAGGTGGTGGCGTGACCGGCCGGACCGTCGCCAAGGAAGGTGCGGCGCCGTTGCGGGCCCCACGACTCAACGGCCGGCTCACGATCGCAGGCGCGGCCGCGTGCGCGTTCGCGGCCCTCGTGCTGGTGCTGGCACTGACCACGCATCGGTTCCTGACCTGGCAGAACATCAAGGCGATCCTGAGCTCCGCGTCACTGGTCGGTATCGAGGCGCTCGGGCTGACCTTCGTCACGATGGTCGGCGGTGTCGTCTCGCTGGCTGTGGCCGAGGTCGCCGTGGTCACGGCGATGGCGTTCCTGGCGATGCTCGGCGCCGGCCTCGTCCCCGCACTCGCGATCGCGATGGCGCTGGGGGCGGCCGTCTCCGGCATCCAGGGGTTCGCGATCGGGGCCTGGAACGCCAACCCGGTGATGTTCACGATCAGCGCCGCGTTCCTGATCGACGGTGTCGGGCAGGGCCTCAACAACGGCCAGATCGTGCAGCCGGCGGCAGGCGGCTATGGCACCTTGAACGCCACGCCACTGGGTGTCCCGGTCGCCGTCTACGTGCTCGTCGGTCTTGCGCTCGCGCTGCAGTTCGTGACCCGGCGCACGGTGCTCGGGCGCCAAATCATGCTGGTCGGTGAGAATCGCCCCGCCGCGCGGGCGGCGGGCCTGCCGATCACGCGCGTGGTCACGCTCGCCTTCGCGATCGCGGGGATCGCGTTCGGGATCGGCGGTGCGTTCCTCGGCTCGTTCAACGCCGGCGCCTCGGTCCTGTCCGAGGGGACGATCACCTTCGACGCGATCGCGGCGGTGCTCGTCGGTGGCACGTCGATCACCGGCGGTCACGGCTCGCCGCTGCGGACGCTCGCGGGATCGCTGGCGATCGCCGCGATCACCGATGTGCTGCTGCTGCGCGGCTTCAGCACAGGTCCTCAGGTGCTGCTCAAGGGGATGCTCGTGGTCGTGGTGGTCGTCGTCACGCAGGCGCGCAGCAGGGGGCGGCGATGATCAGGGCCCGCCGCTTGCTCCGCGGTCCGTGGGCGCGGACCGAGCATCTGCTGCCGGTGGCGAGCTTCGTCGTGATCCTCGTCGCGTTCCTGGTGGTGCCGGGCCTCGAGGGCGACCCGCTCAACTCGGGGGCCTGGTTCAACGGCTTCCAGGGATTCGCGCCGCTCGGCCTCGTCGCACTCGCGCTCGGGCTGACGCTGATCGCCGGCGAGTTCGACGTGTCGGTGCTCGGGATGCAGGCCCTCGGTGGCGTGCTCGCGGTTCGCGCCGGCGGACACAGCGGCCTGCTCGGAGTGCTGGCGGCCGTCGCCGGATGCGGGTTCCTGGGGCTCGTGCAGGGCGGGCTGATCGCGCGGCTGCGGCTGCCCTCGCTGCCGGTGACGATCGGCTCATACGTGGCCCTGATCGGCCTCACCAACGTGCTCGCCAACGACCAGACGCTGACCTACGGAAACCTCAACGCGTCGGTCTGGGTCGACAACACGCTGTTCGGGTGGTTCTCGCCGCGCAGCCTGATCACGTTCGCCGCGTTCGCGCTCGCGATCGCGCTGATCGGCTGCACCAAGCTCGGCCCGGAGCTGAAGGCGCTGGGGGCCGAGCGCCGCGGAGCGCGCGTCTCCGGCGTGCCCGTCGAGCGGCGGATCACGCTGCTGTTCGTGATCTCGGCGGCGCTCGCCGGTCTCGCCGGCGCGCTGCTCTCCTACTCGGAGGCGAGCGCGACGCTCGACCCCGGACTGCAGCCGCTGATCCTCGCCGTTGCCGCCGCCGTGCTCGGCGGCGTCTCACTCAGCGGCGGGCGCGGCGTGGTCTGGGGGCTGCTGCTCGGCAGTGTCGCGGTGGCGCTGCTCGAGCAGCTGTTCACGATCATCTCGCTGTCCGCGGCGACCACCCAGATCCTATTCGGTGCGCTGCTGCTCGTGATCGTGAGCGTCGACGCGCCGGACCTGAAGACCTCGTTGCGAGCAACCGGCCAGCGCCTGGCGCAGCGAGCCAAGCCCCGATCCGAGACGGTGTGATGACCGGCCGGCGGCCACTGAGGCGGTGACAGCAGTGCCTACCGAAGGAGCGATGTGATGAGCGATCAGGCGGCCGGTGAGGCGCGCGCGACTGTGGCCGTTGACGGGATCCATTTCCCGGAGTGCCTGCGCTGGCACGATCGGCGCCTCTACTTCTCAGACATGTACGGCGACACCGTGCGCGCGTTCGATCCCGTGAGCGGCGAGCTCAGCGTCGCGGCCGAGGTCTTTCACCCGGGCGGGATCGGCTGGCTGCCGGACGGGCGGCTGCTGGTGGTCGCCAGTGAGGATCGCCGCATCATCGAGGTGGGGGCGGGCGGCCACCGCGTCTACGCGAACCTCGACGGGATCGTGCCGGGCTGGCTGAATGACATCCTCGTCGATGCCGACGGCCGCGTATACGCCGGCAACTTCGGCTATGACCTGTTTGCCGAGGAGCCGCGGGCGACCAACCTGGTTGTGATCGATCCGGACGGCACCGTGCGCACGCAGCCCGATCAGGTGCTGTTCCCCAACGGCATGGCCAGGCGCTCCGACGGCAGGCTGGTCGTCGCCGAGACGTTCGCCAAGGCGCTGACGAGCTTCGCGGTCCACAGCGACGGCTCGCTCGCGCGGGAATCCTCGATCGACCTCGGCGACACGATCCCCGACGGGATCTGCATCGATGCGCAGGATCACGTCTGGGCCGCGTCGGTGTATGGCAACGCCGCCGTGCGCGTCAGCCCAGGCGGCGCGATCGAGAGCGTCCCCGTGAGCCAATCCGCGTTCGCGTGCATGCTCGGCGGCGATGATCGCCGCACGCTGTACGTCGCCACGGCGCCTGACTTCGAGCCTGCCGACCGGCGTGCCAGCGCCGAGGGGCTGATCGAGCAGATCCGCGTCGAGGTCCCCGGCGTCGGCGCGCAGGGTCTCGGCGTCTGAACCGGGTCAGGCCAGCCCGTGCATCGCGAGCGCTGAGCGCAGCACGATCCGCGTCTCGGTCAGGGCGGCGCCACCGTCGGCCCTGATCGCGCGCACGGTGCGATCGAGGTCCTCGGTGCTGCGGCAGGCGACGCGCACCTGGTAGTCGAAGCGGCCGGTGACGAACGCGATGTCCTGAACCGGGGGGAGCTTCAGCACGAACGACTCAAACGCGCCCGAGGTCGTGGTCGGCAGCAGCCGCACGTCGATGAACGCGTCGATCGTGCGCCCGACGTTGGCGAGGTCGACGATCGCCGTAAAGCGCGTGATCACCCCCGCGCGCCGCAGCCGCCGTACGCGGTCGGCGGCGCCGTGGGGGCTGAGCCCGACCGCCTTGCCGAGATCCGAGAACGACTCCCTTCCATTTGCGAGAAGTCGGTTGAGGATTTGGAAGTCAGTGTCGTCTAATGCTGCCGGTTGCTCAGTCGTCATCACACACTCTTGTCATTCCCACCGAAGATCCGGATGATCGTCCCAGATTTCACTACCAGAATACGAGGTGAGGGCATGAAGGTTGGAGTACCGACAGAGATCAAGGTCGACGAGTACCGGGTCGCGATGACGCCGGCCGGCGTGCGCGAGCTCGTGGACGCTGGTCACGAGGTCTACGTCCAGCAGGGCGCGGGTCTGGGCTCGGCGATCTCCGACGAGGCCTTCGTCAAGCAGGGCGCCAAGATCCTGCCCGACGCCGCCGCCGTGTTCGGCGAGGCCGAGATGATCGTCAAGGTCAAGGAGCCGCAGCCGGCCGAGGTCGCGATGCTCGAGCCGCGCCACCTGCTGTTCACCTACCTGCACCTGGCCGCCGACGTCGAGCTCACGCACGGGCTCGCCAAGACCGGCGCCACCTGCATCGCCTATGAGACCGTCGAGGATCGCAATGGCCGCCTGCCGCTGCTGGCCCCGATGTCAGAGGTAGCGGGCAAGATCGCGACCCAGGCCGGCGCGTTCATGCTCGAGAAGCCGCTCGGCGGCCGCGGGATCCTGCTCGGCGGCGTGCCCGGCGTGGCCGCCGCCAACGTGCTCGTGATCGGCGGCGGCGTCGTCGGCTACCACGCCGCGCAGATCGCGATCGGCATGGGCGCGACCGTCACCGTGTTCGACCGCAACATCGACCGCATGCGCGACCTCGATGTCGCCTTCGGTGGCCGCGCCGACACGCTGTTCGCCTCAACGCTCGCGATCGAGGAGATGCTGCCGGAGGCCGACCTCGTGGTCGGCGCCGTGCTCGTCGTCGGTGCCAAGGCGCCGCACGTCGTCACCCGCAAGCAGCTCTCGATCATGAAGCCCCAGGCGGTGCTCGTCGACGTCTCGATCGATCAGGGCGGATGCTTTGAGACCTCGAAGCCGACCACGCACACCAACCCGACCTACGAGGTGGACGGCATCACCCACTACTGCGTGGCCAACATGCCGGGCGCGGTGCCGATCACCTCGACCTACGCGCTGACCAACGCGACGCTGCCCTACACCGTCGACCTCGCCAACGAGGGCGCGCAGGCGTTCATCGGCAAGAGCGCCGGTCACCGCCACGGCCTCAACGTCGCCAACGGCCAGGTCACCTACAAGGCGGTCGCCGACGTCGCGGGTGTCCCGTACGTCACGCCCGAGGAGGCGCTCGGCCTCTCCCCGGTCGCCGCGTAGCGCCGGCCAGGAGCGAGATGTGGAGAGGGGGCGGTCCAGCGGGACCGCCCCCCTCGCGTTAGGCCGCGACCGTGCCCGTCGCGGCGCTGGTCTTGACCAGGTTGCCGTCGGGGTTGGTGCCGGTCACCTGGAGCTCGATCGTGTCGCCGACCTGGGCGGCGGTGAGCTTGAAGGTGGTGGCGGTCGCGCCTGAGATCGGGGTGCAGGTGCCGTTCGCGCAGGCCTCCCAGACGTAGCCGAGCGTCACGCCCGCGCCCGCCCAGGTGCCGCCATGGGCGGTCAGTACATCGCCCTGGATCGCCGTGCCGGTGATCGTGGGCGTGACCGAGTCGGTCGGCGGGTTGGCCGTGACGGTGGCGGTCGCGGCGGTCGTCACCGCCGCCTGGCCGTAGGCGTTGGTCTCGGTGACGACGAGCTCGAGCGTGTCGCCCTCGTCGGCCACCACCGGCACGTAGGTCGCGGTCTTCGCGCCGGTCGCCGTGCAGGTCGAGCCGGCGCAGCGCTCCCAGACGTAGCTGGGCGTTCCGGCCGGCGACCAGGTGCCGACGCTCGCGGTCAGTGTGGCGCCGCGCGTGGCCGTGCCGGTGATCTTCGCCGTGACCGTGTTGACCGGAGCGTCCGAGGCGACCGTGCCGCTGATCGCGCCGACGACGGTGGCGGTGCCGTAGGGGTTGTGGCCGATCACCTGCACCTCGATCTGGGCACCGAGGTCGGCGACTCCGGGGGTGTAGGTCGCTACGGTCGCGCCGGCAATGTTGACGAAGCCGCTGCCGGTGTCACGCTGCCACTGGTAGCTGTAGGTGCTCGCCTTCGGTAGCCAGGTACCGACCGCCGCGGTCAGCGCGTGGCCCTGCTGCAGCGTGCCGGTGATCTTCGCCGCGACCGTGTTGACCGGAGCGCCCGAGGCGACCGTGCCGCTGATCGTGCCGACGACGGTGGCGGTGCCGTAGGCGTTGTGGCCGGTGACCTGCACCTCGATCTGGGCGCCGAGGTCGGCGACTCCGGGGGTGTAGGTTGCGGCGGTCGCGCCGGCAATGTTGACGAAGCCGCTGCCGGTGTCGCGCTGCCACTGGTAGCTGTAGCTGGTCGCCTTCGGTGACCAGCTGCCGACGACCGCGGTCAGCGCGAGACCCTGCCTGAGCGTGCCCGTCACCGACGCGCCGGCGACGTTGACCGGCGCGCCCGAGGCGACCGCGCCGGTGGCCGCGGAGCTCGCCGGTTTCGCGCCCATCGCATCGTGGGCGGTGACGACGACGTCGATCGTCGCGTGCAGGTCGGCGACCCCGGGGGTGTAGGTCGCGGCGGTCGCGCCGCTGATGTTGACGAAGCCGCTGCCGGTGTTGCGCTGCCACTGGTAGCTGTAGCTGGTCGGCTTCGGGGTCCAGGCGCCAACGCCGGCGCTCAGCGCCAGACCCTGGGTGGGGGTGCCGGTGACCGTCGGGGCGGTCGTGTTGGCCGGCAGTGCGCCGGTCTCAAACGAGTAGGTGAAGCCGTAGGCGCTGCCGTCGGCGTTGGTCGCCACCAGGCGGTAGTAGTAGGTGGTGCTCGGCGACAGGCCCTGCAGCACCGTGTTGACCGCGACGCCGACCGCCGCCGCGGGGGCGGTCACGGTCGGGGTCTGGCTGCCGAAGCTGTTCGAGGTGCCGTACTGCCAGTAGTAGCTGGTGGCCAGGCCGTTGCGGTAGACCGCGGCCTTGAAGTTGGCGGCCGTCGCGGTCGTGGCCGAGACATAGCCCTCCGAGGAGCTCGTGCAGCTGTTGGCGGCGCACACGTCGGGACCGGCGATGCCCGGCCCGCCGGGCGAGACCTCGCCGCTGATCGAGCCGTTGCCGGTCGGTCCGTCGTAGCCGCTGCCGGCCCGGCAGATGTAGATGAGCTTGGCCGTGCAGGTGCCGTAGAGGTCCTCGCCGGAGGTCGAGTCGTTGTTGCCGAGCGTGATGTCGTTGAGCACCGACGCGTTGTTGTAGGCCCACTGGCCGGTCTTGACCCCGGGGCGCACCAGGCCCTCGAAGGCGGCGATCAGCGGCGAGGACAGGCTCGTGCCACCGGCCTGCGACCACTGACCGTCGACGTAGAGCGCAAGGCCGGTGTTGGGGTCGGCGTCGGCGGAGACGTCAGCGGCGGCGCGGCCGTTGCAGGCGCCGTGCTGCCAGCTGGGCTTGGGGTAATAGGTGTTGCAGGTCGATCCGGCGCCGGTCCAGGTCGTCTCGGTGAAGCCGCGGTAGCCGCTGATGCTGCCGGTCGTGAGGCTGGTGCCGCCGGCGGACACGACGTTCGGTGCCGACGAGGGGTACTGCGGGCCGGCACTGAGCTGGTAGCCGGTGTCTCCGGACGAGGCGACGATCGAGACGTCGGGGTAACCGAACGCCAGCGGCGACGGTGCGCCGTGGACCATCACGCCCCAGCTGTCGGAGATCTGGTCGACGCCCGTGTAGTTGGCGGCCGCGCCCTCGGCGGTGACGAGGTCGCTCCAGCTGTCGCTGTTGGCCTCGACAAGCACAATGTGGCAGTTGGGGCAGAGCGCGGAGACGGCGTCGAGGTCCATCGAGGTCTCCATCAGCCAGTCCGAGTTGGGCGACGGCCAGCTCGAGGCGTCGGCCTGCGTCTCGCTGTCCTGGTTGATCTCGGTGAAGCAGCCGTTGTCGGTGGTGCAGGCCGGCAGACCAAAGTACGAGCGGTAGGTCGCGAGGTCGCTCGCCACCGTGGGGTCGTCGTAGGCGTCGACCACGGCGACGGTGTCGCCGATGCCGCGGTTGGCCGACAGCCAGGTCGTGTCGTAGGCCTGCTGCAGCCAGGCGGGGGTGCCGAACGAGGGCTCGGTCGCGGAGGCCGGAGCGGTGTCGGCGACGGCCGCCGTGTGCGCGCCGCGGCCGTGCTTGGCCGCGCGCGTGAGGTGTGCGTGCTGCCTGGCGACGTGCGGATGCAGCAGCCGGTGCGTGCGGCGGTTGACGAGCACCTCGAGGTTGCAGACGGCATGACCCTTGCGCGCCGTGTCGCAGAGGCCCTTGGTCCCGACCTGGCTCGGCTTCAGCCCGGTGCTGCGCCGCAGCGCGCTCGAGATCGACGTGCTCTGCGCGTGCGCGACACGCCGGGCGGCGGCCGAGAGCTTGGTCCTCTTGGCGTGGTGAGCGGGCGTCTTGGCGGAGGCCGGGGTCGCGCAAGCCGAGGCGACGAACAGCGCGAGCAGGGCGACCAGCGCGGCCAGCGCGGTCAGGCCACGGCGGGTTGAGGCAGGGCGGCGAAGAGTCATATGAAGCTACCCATCGGACCGCGGGCAGCAGAACTCCAGAAATCAGTCCAAAGAGGGTCCTGGGCTCGACGCAGGTATTAGACAGGGGTGTTGGGCGGGCCAGCGGGCCCGCTCTCCCTCTGCTAGCCGCGCGTTGCGATGAACGCGTCGACGGTGTTGCGCAGATCGTCGGCGTCGATCGCCGGGAAGCGATAGAGCTCCGGCTCGACGGCTGCGAGTGCCCGCTCGATCGCAGCGGTGCTCGTCAAATTCAGTGCGAGCATCGCGTCGACGTCGGCGCTGTCCCGATCGAGGCCGCGCTCGAGCTTTGCCAGCGCCTGCAGCGCGAAGTCGACGTGGTAGACGTCGACGAATCCGTAGCGCGCGATGAACGGGCTGCGCTCCATCCAGCCGGCTGGCGCGGGCAGAAAGTCCAATGGGCTCGCCAGCTCGACATTGACATCCAGTTCGTCCTTCAACACGGCGATCGCGCGCAGCAGGGGCTCGTCGTTCTCAGACTCGATCCTGATATCCACGTCCTGTGTGAATTCGCGCCACCCGATCTGAACCGCACTGGTGCCGCCGGTGACGTAGATACGGTCGCCGCTCGCACCGCGTTTCCCGAGCTCGGCGAGTAGGCGCTGAATCCGAGACTTGTCAGCGTCTGCGCGCATCCTGGGTTCTCGCTGCGCAGTACGAGAGGATCCGACGTTGCAGGGCGTTGTAGCGGGAGTGGGCGCGGGTGCCCAGCTCCGCCTCCAGCAGCGCGTAGAGCTCGCGGCCGGTCGTGTCGAGGTTGTGCTCGGGCAGAACAACACCGGCCCGCGCGAGCCTCGGGCCGGCGGCAGCCAGCAGCAGCGATGCGACCGTGTGCCGCCCGGCCCTCAGATCCTCGAGTCCGGACTCGACAAGATCGTCGCCCGGGAACCTGCTGCGTCGAGCGCGCACGATTGGTGGAGACGGTTCGGTGCCGGTCACGCTGCAAAGCGTAAACGCGCTGGGAAGCCGAAGAAGCGCAAGCGCGGCTGACGCCGCCCGCGCGCTCACTGCGCGCGCAGCGTGAACCGACGGCTCAGCCTGACGAGCTTCTGACCGCTCGGCGCGAACGTCACCGTCGCGGTGATCTGCACCGGCTTTGGCGG
>DATASU010000057.1:0-28788 GCA_036269095.1 Solirubrobacteraceae bacterium | reverse complement strand
CAACGCTGCCCGGGGCTGCCGGTGATGCGCCCGCACACCAACGAGCGGATCCTGTGCGCGAACGTCACGTTCACGCCGTCGCTCGGCCTGGTCCGCAAGCGCCAGGTGGTGGCGGTCGTGTCGAAGGGAGCGATCCCGCTGACGCAGAAGGTGATCGCATCATTCACCGCGCCCCCGCTGCGGGTGCCGTCCCGGATCGCCGCGATGCGCGTCCAGCGCGGCAAGGGCGACCTGGTGATCTCATTCGCGAGCTCGTCAACGGCGTCGCACTATGCGGTCGCGGCAGAGCTCACCGACGGTCGCGATCTCTCCTACTACCTCGGCGCGCGCTGCCGTGCGCTGAAGATCAAGAAGGTCCCGGCCGGCGTCGGTGGCGCGATCAAGATCGCGGGGGTGCGATTCGATCTCAAGCTCGGGCGCGCCACCAGGATCACGATCGGGACGAAGGCCAAGACGGCGGGCAGGAAGAGCAAGAAGATCAAGAAGGGCAAGGTCTGCAGCTGAGCCGCGTGACCTGATCGTTCTCAGCGCCTCCACTTCCATATACGGAAGTGGAGGCGCTGAGAAGCAGCTGTGCGAGACTGGCGCGCATGAGCGACGAGCACGAGCACGGTCACGACCACGAGCACCACCACGACCACGGTCACGATCATGACCACAACCACGATCATGACCACGATCACACGCTGATCGTCGACCGCTTGCCCGAGGGCACCTGGACGATCGATCCGCACGGCAGCGAGGTGCTGTTCAAGGCGAAGGCGTTTGGCTTTCTGCCGGTCGTCGCGCTGTTCGAGGACTTCCATGGCGAGCTGACCGCGGATGCGGCCGGCGGCGTCGGGGGTCAGCTGGTGATCGACACCGGCAGCATCAACAGCGGCTGGGGCAGGCGCGACGAGCGGCTGCGCAGCCCCGCGTACTTCGACGTCAGCGCGTACCCGGAGATGACCTTCGCGCTCGAGAAGCTCGAGCCGAGTGGCTCCGAGCACCTCAACCTGAGCGGTTCACTGCAGCTGCTCGACAGGTCCGTGGCACTCAGCTTCCCCGCCTACGCGATCGCGCACGGCGACCACCTGCACCTCGAGGGCGAGGTGATGGTCGACCACGACCTCGCGGGCGTCGGCTGGTCGAAGCCATTCTTCGTCGGCAACCGGCTGCGCCTCGAAACGGCACTGACGCTCACTCGGGACTAGACGCGGTCCACAAGAGGTCTCGCAATCCGCTCGCGCGGCCCGCTGGCCGCGCGACGGCCTCACGAACCGCCTCCTCGCTTCCCGCCACCAGCAGCGTGTTGCGCGCCCGCGTGACCGCGGTGTAGAGCAGCTCGCGCGAGAGCAGCGGTGAGTCGGGTTCGGGCAGCAGCAGCGCGGCGACGTCGAACTCCGAGCCCTGGCTCTTGTGGACGGTCGTCGCGAACAGCGGCTCGACGTCGGCCAGGCGCGAGGGCGCGAGCTCGATCGTCTCACCGCCGGCGTCGAACACCGCGCGCAGCTCGCCGTCGGTGCCGCGCACGACCACGCCGGTATCGCCGTTGTGCAGGCGCAGCTCGTAGTCATTGCGGGTCGCGAGCAGCGGCAGCCCGGCGTAGCGCTGCGTGCTCGGCTCGAAGCCGGGCAGCTCTTCGCGCAGCCACGACTCGACCGTGTCGGTCCACTGCGCGACCCCGAGCGGCCCGTGGCGATGCGCGCACAGCAGACGAAACGCGCCCAGCTGACGCAGGGCGGTCTCGGGATCGCCGGCGCGCGCGGCCGCGATCAGCGGCAGGTAGGCCGCGACCGCGTGGGCACGCAGCGCACCGGCGTCGGCGAGCGGGTCCGTGATCCAGGTGATGCTCTCATCTTCAACCGCCAGTGCCGCGATCACCGCGTCCGGATCACCGCGGCGGATCGCCTCGGCCAGCGCGCCGATCGGCGCGACGCTGCGGTGCCCTCGGCGCAGCACGGCGACGCCATCGCCGAACGATCGCTGCTCCGGCCCGGCGGGCGCCTCGCCGGTCACGCGTGCGAGCGTTGCGCGCATCCCCGCACCGAACTGCGGCGCCTCGGCCGCGGGCCCGACGATGTCCCGCAGCACCGCACCGACCTCGATCGCGGCGAGCTGGTCGGGGTCGCCGACCAGCACCAGCTGCGCGTCGTCGCGGACGGCGTCGACGAGCCGCACCATCAGTGACAGCGGCACCATCGAGGTCTCGTCGACGATCACGAGGTCGTGGGGGAGACGGTTGCCGGCGTCGTGGCGGAAGCGCCCGCCCGGCAGCCAGCCGAGCAGCCGGTGGATCGTCGACGCGCGCACCACCGGACCGACGGCCTCCTGCATCCGTGCCGCCGCCTTGCCGGTCGGCGCGCAGAGCGCGATCAGCGGCTGGCTGTCCGCCTCCGCGAGCTCCTGCGCGAGCGCGACGATCCGCGCGACCGTCGTGGTCTTGCCGGTGCCGGGCCCGCCGGCGATCACGGTCAGGTCGCGCAGCAGCGCGACCGCGGCGGCGGTGCGCTGCTCGATGAACTCGCGGTCGGGAAAGGCGGCGATTATCGCCTCACCGAGCGCCGCGAGGTCGCCGACCTCGGTGCGCATGCGGTTGCGGGCCCGCAGATTCGCCGCGAGCCGGCGCTCCTCGCGCCAGTAGCGATCGAGGTACAGCCGTGCACCGTCGAGCCGCAGCGGTGTCGCGGTGCCGGCGTCACCGACGAGCGCCGGGCTCGCGCGCACGAGCTCGGCATCATGCGGCTCGAGTTCGTGGAACGCGTGTCCCTGGCGCGCCGCCGCGACCGCGAGCGCGACGCAGCGAATCAGCTCCGGGTCATCGACCGCGGCGATCCGCGCGAGCGTGCTCGCGACGTGCACGTCGGCGGCGATAAGCAGCTCCTGACGGTTGAGCGTCGCCAGCGACGCGGGGGCGCGCAGCGCGAGGTCGGGATCGAAGGGATCGCGCTCTGGTGGCTCCTCGATCGCGCTCATCGTGGCTCAGCTCCCGCCAGCAGGTCGCTCAGTGCCGTCACCAGCGCGGCCGGTGGATGCCAGGCGAACACACCGTAGTCGGGCTGCCCCGGCCCGAGCATCCCGCGCACGAACAGGTAGCGCACGCCGGCGAGGTCGGCCTCGGGCTCGTAGCCGGCCAGGCGCCAGCGCAGGTAGCGGTGCAGCGCAACCGAATACAGCAACGCCTGCAGCGCGTAGTGCGAACGCTGCATCTCGAGCGCCAGCTCGGCCGCCCCATAGTGCGCCGCCGCGAGCGGCTCACCGGCGGGCGCGAGCCAGTTGGTCTTGTAGTCGATGATCGCGTAGCGATCGCGTGCGCCCGACGCTCCGCGTACGCGCAGGACGAGGTCGATGCTGCCGTTGAGGTAGCCGCGCAGCGCCGCCGCCAGCGTCGGATCGAGCAGCCGTTGCGCATAGCCGGCGAGCACGTCATCGGCCGGCAGCAGCTCGCCGAGCAGGCCGGCGACATCGGAGAGCCGCGCCGCGCTCACCGGGTGGTCGCCGCCCGCGAGTGGCAGCTCGAAGCCGAGCTCGTCGAGGCGGTCGGCCCGCGCCACGCCGGAGAGTGAGAGCCCACCAAGCGCGCCACCCAGCGGGGTGGCGAGCGCAAGCGCAAGCCCGGCGGCCGCCTGTTCGGGTGCGCAGCCGAGCAGCTCCGGGCGATGTGTCGTTGCGACCCGCAGCCATGTCGTGAGCGCGGCCTCGAGGTCGGGCACGTCGAAGTCGATCTCCTGCAGCGCCTGATGGATCAGCGTGCCGAGCTGCGGGCCGCTGGCCATCTCCGACAGCGGCAGTTCGGACGGGGCCGGTGCGGAGGTGACGTCGGGCTCGTCGGTGACGCCCGCCTCCTCGGGCTCGGAGGCGACGATCGCGTCGTGCGCGGCCGCCGTCAGGGCGCTGTAGGAGGTGCGCCGCCAGGTGGTGTCGATGCCGCGGTTGAAGCGCGCCACCGTGAGCTCGGCGTCGGGGTCGTGGCGCGGCTGCCAGCGCTGCGGAGGGCCCGGGCGTGCGGGCTCGACCGAGACGGCGTGCGGCGCCAGCGCCGCGATCTCACCGAAGCGCGCGAGCGCGTCGTGCTCCCGCGGGCGCTTGAAGCCCTGCCAGCCGACGTTGCCCTCGGCGTCCTGAGCGAACAGCAGGCGGCCGAGCGGCGACTCGCGCGCGAACCAGCCGCTGACCCACCAGATCACCGCGCGGTGGCGGGCACGGGTCAGTGCCACGTACGCGAGCCGCAGCTCCTCGCCGCGCTCCTCGACGTTGTGCTGGTTGAGGTGCACGCCGTACTCGTCGCCGGCGAGCCCGACGTCGATCGCGCGGCGGCCCTCGTCGTCGTGGAAATAGACGGGCTGGCCCTCGTCGGCGAGCCGGCCCGCCTCCCACAGGAACGGGCAGTAGACGACCGGGAACTCGAGCCCCTTGCTGCGGTGGAAGGTGAGCACCTGCACGGCGTCGGCGTCGGAATCGAGCCGACGCGTGCGCTCGTCGTTGGAGCCCTCGCGGTCGGCAGCCTCGATCCGCTGCCGCAGCCAGCCGGTGAGTGCGGCGACACCGAACTGCTCGGCGCCGGCGGCGGCGTTGAGCAGCTGGGCGACGTGCTCGAGGTCGGTCAGCCGGCGCTCGCCACCGACCAGCGAGAGCATCCGCGCGGCCGTCTGCTCGGCGTCGAGGATCGACTCGGCGAGCGTCGCGATGCCCTGCTCGCGCAATATCCGAGCCCAGCCGTGGAGGCGCTGGTGCAGCACCTCGAGCTGTGACTCACTGGCGCCCGCGAGCTGCGTCGCGGTCCAGCCGAGCAGCGATGTCAGCGCCGCGGAGCGGGCGCGGGCGGGGTGTGAGGGCTGCTCGCACGCCTGCAGCAGCGCGAGCCAGTCGGCCGCCGCGGCCGTGCCGAAGACGCTGCCCGAGCCACTGATCACGGCGGGCACCCCGAGCTTCTCGAGCTCTTCCTGGATCAGCCAGGCGTTGCGGTGGGTGCGCACCAGCACCGCCACGCAGCCGGGGGCGATCGGCTGGCTGCCGACCGCCTCGCCCTCCTCGTCGCGCAGCTCGATCGTCGCCTCCGAGTTGAGCAGCGTGACGACGTCGGCGGCGAGGTCGCGTGCCACGAACGCGCGGGCCGACTCGGCGTTCGGGTAGCCGCTGGGGGTGCGCACGACCGACGGCTCGTCGAGATCGAGCAGCCGCACGCGCAGCGCGCCGTCGCCGGGAGCGTCGTGCAGCCGCGGGGTCAGATGGTCGGGCGCGGCCTCGACGTGGCGGTAGACGATCCCGGGGTGGCCGAGCCGCGCGCGGCCGAAGAGCGCGTCGAGACCGTCGAGCAGCGGCTTGTCGCTGCGGCGGTTGACCGCCAGCGTGGCGCGTGCGCCGGCATTGTCGGCGGCCGCGAGGTAGGCGTAGACGTCGGCGCCGCGGAAGGCGTAGATCGCCTGTTTGGGGTCACCGATCAAAATGAGCGTGGTTTCCTGGCCCGCGGGCCCGCTGGCCCGCGGGACAGCGCCGAACGCGCGCTCGACGATCTCCCACTGGATCGGGTCGGTGTCCTGGAACTCGTCGATCAGGACGACCGCGTAGCGGCGGCGCAGCTCGGCGACGGCGGCGTGCTCGCGGGGGCCGGTGAGCGTGGCGAGCAGTCGCGTGAGCTGGTCGTCGTGGGTCATCAGTCCCAGCGCGCGCTTGCGCGCTTCGAGCTCGTCGCGCGCGGCGACCGCGAGCCGGCAGCGCATCGCGGCCGACGAGCCCGTCTGCGGCGTACTCGGGTAGATCGGCGCCAGCGGGTTCTCGATCGCGATCCGCGAGACCTGCTCGGCCTGCGGGCGCGTCATCGTCAGCCCGTCGCGGTCGCGGTAGAAGCGGCGTACGTAGAGGTCGTCGATCACCTCGCGCACGAGGTCGTCGACCGAGTCGACGAAGCTGACGCTGGGGTCGCTCTCGGCCAGCGTGCCGAGCCCGTCGAGCATCTTCTGACAGAAGCCGTGGGTGGTCTCGATCGTCGCCGCGTCGAAGTTGGCGATCGCGTCGGCGAGCCGTTGCCGGCAGGCGCGCACCTGCTCGACCGGTCCGCCGGCGAGCAGCTCGACGATCTCGTCGATGTAGGTCGGCGGCGCGCCCGCCGCCACGCGTGCGAGCTGCGCCTCGGTCACGACCATGCGTTCGCGCACGCGCTCGCGCAGCTCGCTGGTCGCCACGCGCGTGAACGTGACCAGCAGCAGCTGGTCGAGCGTCGCCCTGCCCTCGGCGATGAAGCGCGTCGCGAGCGCCGCGATCGTGTAGGTCTTGCCGGTGCCGGCGCTGGCCTCGAGCACGGTCACGCCGCTCGGCAGCGGGCCGCGCAGGTCAAACGGCTGCTCGTCGAGGCTCGGTTGCACGGTGCCCATCAGCCGCCCACCGCCTCGCGTGCGAGCAGTGGGCGCCAGATCGCGGTGGCCAGCGCGGCGAGCCGCTCGAGGTCGAGTTCCGGCCCGAGTGCGAGCCGGTGCTCGGGCTCGTCCTGCTCGCCCTCGATGAAGCGGTCGTTGAACCAGCCGGAGCGCCAGCGCTTCATCGCCGTGGTGACGGGGTCGTCGCCGGTCTGCAGCGCCGCCTCGGCGTACGCGTGCCCGGTGCGGCAGGGAACCGGCAGCGGGGAGCGCAGCCCCTCCGCGCGCAACGCCACCAGCGGGGCGAGCTCCGCGACCGCGGCCGCGGCGCGCACGCTGGGCGTGCTGCCGAGCTGCGGTATGCGCACGACCTGGATCGAGCCGCGCGGACCTCCGCGGCCGATCGTCACCGCCTCGAACGGGATATCGGGGTTGGCGGCCGTGAGCGCCAGCAGCCGCACCCAGGCGGCGAGCCGTTGCCGGGGGCCGAGTCGCGAGTAGCTGGCCGACAGCAGTGTGTGTCCGTAGACGCCGCTGACGGTGCCGGTGATGCGCACGCCGTCGGGCAGCGCGACGTTGGTCTGCTCGGAGCGCGGATCGCCGGCGGCGCCGTGGCTGCTGACGGCCGCCGCGATCGCCTGCACGTCGGGCCACAGCTGCTCGAGCAGCGGCCTGCCCAGCGCGCCCGGTGGCAGCGTGCCGCGCGCGATCTCCGCCAGCGCCGCGGTTCGCGGTTCGGCGCCCGCGATCAGCGCGTCGAGCAGCCGCTGGCCGACGCCCCAGCGGGCGAGGCCGTCGAGCTCGATCGGCAGTGCGTCGTCGATCTCGTCCTCGTCGCGCTGGGCCGAGATGCCGAGGCGCTGGCGCAGGAAAGCGCGTACCGGACGCTGTACGAACGACACGAGCTCGTCGAGTGTCACGAGCTGGTCACCGGTGGCCGGCGGCAGCGGCGCGGGCAGGAACGCGAGCGGCTCGTGCCGCGGTGCCCTGAACGCGCGGGCGCCCGCCAACGCCGCCTGGTCAAAGCTCCAGGGACCATCGGCGCCGCGCGCGGGCTCGGAGCCGGCGCCGACGAAGTTGCGCGGATCGAACGCCTGCAGCGGGTGGTGGATCACGACCCGGTCGCGGGCGCGCGCCGCCGCGTCGCCCGGCGCCGCGCCGCCGCGTGAGTGGGCGGTCGCGTCGATCGCGTCGAGCAGCTCACCGACCGGGACCGCCGGCGGCAGCGGCGCGTTGGTGCGCTCGTCGTTGCCGCTGTAGGTGATGATCAGCGCCTCCTGCGCCGCCAGCAGCGCGTCGAGCAGCAGCTGGCGGTCCTCGGTGCGCGGATCACGATCGCCGGCCTGGGGCTCGGCGAGCAGCAGGTTGTCGCCGTCGCGCGGGCTCTGACGCGGAAAGCTGCCGTCATCGAGCCCGAGCAGGCACACGAGCCGGTGCGGAACCGAGCGCATCGGCACGAGCGTGCAGAAGGTCAGGTGCCCGCTGCGGAAGTTGGCGCGGGTCGGGCGGCCCTCGAGGCGGTGGCCGAGCAGCTCTCTGAGCTCGCCGAGGTAGAGCGCGGTGCGACCGTGACCGGAGTCTTCGTCGACGAGCTCGGCGAGGATCAGGTCGAGCTGGCGGCGCTGCCAGGAGTCCTGCGCCGGTGTCGCCGTCAGGGTGTCGGCGGCAGCGGTCAGCGCGGCCGCCCAGGCGGCGAGCGTCTGCGGTCCGGCGAGCGCGCGCAGCCCCGCGTCGAGGCGATCGACGAACTCACTGAAGCGCCCCGCGAGCTCGATCTCGCTGCTCTGGATCGCGGCGGCCGGCAGCACCCCGCCAAACGCCGCGTTGCCGTCGGCGTCCATCGCCACACCGAGCAGCAGGCGCTTGAGTCCCGCCGCCCAGGTGCCGGCGTCGACCTCGGTGAGCCTGTAGGCGGCACGGCCGGCGGCGTCGAGTCCCCAGTGGATGTGCGCGCTCGCGACCCATTCGCGGATGCGGGTGAGCTCGTCGTCATCGAAGCCGAAGCGCGCCCGCACCGGCGCGGCGTCGGCGAGGTCGAGCACCTCGGAGGCCGTGACGCGGCTTGAGGCGAGCTCGAGCAGGCGTGCGACGACCGCCAGGATCGGGGTGGTGCGGCGCAGTGAGCGGTCGGCGAGCCGCACGCGCAGGGCCGGAGGCTCGCCGGGGGGCCGCTCCGCGGAGCCGCCGGGCGAATCATGCTCGCCGGGGCCGCGCCCGCCGAAGGCCGCCTCGATCAGCGGCGCGAACGCCTCGATGTCGGGGCACATCACGATCACGTCGCGCGGTTCGAGCGTCGCGTCATCGGCGAGGCGATGGAGGATCGCCTCGCGCAGGACCTCGACCTGGCGGGCGCGGCCGTGGCAGGCGTGGACGCGGATCGAGCGGTCACTCGCGGTCAGCTCAAAGCGGTCGTCCTGCTGACCGTCGCGCGGCGGCGGGCCCGGCGCCGCGCGATCGCAGCGGATATCGGCCTGCAGCGTCTCGAGCAGCGTCGTGGCGGCCCGCGTGGGGATCGTGTCCTCGTGCCGATCCTCGCCGACGCCCCGGAGCAGTTTCTGCAGGCCCTGGACATCACGTCCCCACGATGCGAGCAGGCGGTTCTCGGCCGCGCCCTTGGCCCACATCGCCGGTGACGGGTGCAGCAGCAGCAGGTGCACGTCACGGCCCGTGCCGAGCGCCTGCAGCACTCTCAGGTGGCTGGCCGGCAGCCGCGTGAGGCCGAACAGCGCGATGCGCGGGGGCAGGGCGACCAGACCTGGGTCCTCGCGCAGCGCCGCGCAGGCAGGTTCGAGACGCTCGGCCAGACTGGGGACGCCCAGCGTGTCGCGCAGCCGCCGCCAGAGCTCGGGCTGCCAGCCGGCAGCGGCGCGCTCGTCGACTCCGCCGGACTCGCCCCGCGCCCAGGCCTCGATCAACTGCGGGCGGCGGACGGCGTACTCGTCGAACAGCCGCGCGACATGCGCGAGCCGCGCGTAGCGCTGTTCACGACCGCTGACCAGGTGGCGTGCGAGCGGCTCCAGCCAGGGCTCGTCGAGCGCCTGCTCGACGACCTCGATCAGCGGCCACACCAGCCGTGCCGGCTGCCACGGATCGCGATCGGGCGCGATCCCGCTGGCGCGCGCCAGCGACGCGGCGACCAGCGTTCCGGGAAACGGGAACTCGACGTTGGCGCAGACTCCGTCGTCGCCGCCGCGACGGCTTCCGAGCCGGGTTGAGAGCCGCTGGGTCAGCCAGCGCTCGATTCCGCGGGTGGGCACGGCCACGACCTCGGCGGCGAACGGATCTGCCGGGACGTCGACGAGCATCTGGGCCAGGGTCTCGGCCAGTGCGTCGGCCCGTTCTGCGCGATGGATGACAAGCATGAGCGGTGAGCGTCCCAGTCAAGCGCTTGTCGGGGTCGTTAGGGCCGACGACGAAATGATCGACGGCCTTGTGCGGCCACCCGCGGCGCCGTACGCCACCCGCTCGCTTGCGACAGCTCGCTGTTGCTTGGCTCGCGTGCGACCTCTGGCATCCACGGCTCGACCAGCCAATCCCGCCACTGATTTCGCCGTAGGCCCTAAGCTGCGGGCGGATGCGACTCGAAGCTATCGAGACCGGCGACATCATCGAGATCGACCGGCTGGGGCGGCGGTTCCACGCCCTGGTATCGGGCAACGACGGCCCCGGCGGGCTGGCGATACAGCCGCTCGATCGCCGGGTCACGTACCGCTCGTGCCGCGCGCGCGAGGTCGTCGCGCACTGGTCAAAGCGCGGGCGGCCGCGCGTCAGCACCGATCCACTCGAGCCCGAGGTGCTGCAGCTCGAATTCGATCTGACGCGGCGGCCGCAGTGAGGCAGCGGCGTCGCGTCGGTCGTCCACGGTCGTGGGCGGCGGCGGCCGCCATGCTGCTGGCGTTTCCGTTCGCCTGCGTGGGCGCGGCGCGCGGCGCGCTGCTGCCGCCGCGCAACCCTGCGCACGCGCTGAGGCTCGACGAGCACATCCAGACCGACTGCACCGGCGTGCACGACGTGTCGGCGACGTGCGTCGACGAGTCCGTGGCGATGCTCAACGCGGGTCGCCGCAATGAGGGCCTCGGCCCGCTGCTGTTGCCACGCAACTGGGCGCGCCTGACGACTCCCGAACAGATCTTCGTGCTGACCGAGCTCGAGCGCACGGCTCGCGGCCTGCAACCGGATACGGGCCTCGCGGCCGACTGGAACACGGCTGCCCGAGCGGGCGCCGATGCCGGCAGCGATCCGACCAGCAGTGGCTCCGGGGCGCGGGGCTTCCTCGCGATCTGGGCCGGCGGCCAGCAGAACCCGGTGATCGCGATGGTCGGCTGGATCTACGACGATGCCGAGTTCCCGGACCATTCGAGCGACACCATCAACTGCTCGGGCGCGTCATCGTCCGGGTGTTGGGGGCACCGCGACGCGATCCTGCGCGACACCCAGGCGACCGCCTGCGGGAATCGCTGCGCCGTCGGTGCCGGCTACAGCCCCGAGGGCTTCTCCGCGACCGGCCCGGGCCAGGGCCGCGAGTCCTATTCCGAGGTGTTCGGCATCGGGGCCGCCGACAACCCGGATCGGTTGATGTTCCGCTGGACCTCGGAGCTGCGCCAGCTACCGAGCTGCGAGCGCGCCGGGGACAGCTGCAGCTGGAACGGCCGGCCGCTCGTGACCGCCACGGGTGCGATCGACGTTCGCGGCCTGCGCCAGCACGCATCGCTCGTCGCCCCCTGGTTCCAATGGCACCTCTACTGGCATGCCAGCAGTGATGGCGCCGTCACGGTCTCGATCGCTGTCGCCCTCGGCCTCCGCAGCATGGCGGTGACGGCGACTCAGGGAGCGACAGCGGTCGCGCTGCACGTGAGCAGGCGCCCGGGTGATGTGTTCGTCGCAACCGGCAGGCTCGGGCAGGGCCAGTGGACGCTGCACGTCGGCTACGGAACCCCGGCGCTGGATGGGCCCGCGCCGGTCTCCACAGAGACGGTTCGCGTTCCCTGATCGCAGCTCGGACGCGTCAGTCTGACTCGTCGATCAGAATTCATGACCGATGACATCCCGCAAACCGGCGCTTCTGGCGCTGGCGGCGATTGCCGCCCTGATCGCATGCTCGCTGCCGGCCGTGTCGTCCGGCAGCGCAACCGCCAGTTCGCCGCGCGCCGGCATCCTCCCGCCCGATAACCCTCAGTACTCGCTCGCGGTCATGCGACTGCTCTGGCCGCTGTGCAGCGGTGCCCACGACTACTCGAAAGCCTGCATCGAGCCGTCGCTGGCGATGCTCAACGCCGGGCGGCTGAGGGAGCAGCTGGGGCCGGTCGTGCTGCCGTCGAACTGGCAGCAGCTGACGGTCGCCGAGCAGCTGTTCGTGCTGACCGAGCTCGAGCGCACCGCGCGCGGGCTACCGGCCGACAGCGGACTTGCCGCCGACTGGAACGCCGCCGCTCAGACCGGAGCCGACGCCGGACAGGATCCGGCAGGCGGTGGCCGCGGCGCCGGCGGCTTCCAGGCGGTCTGGGCCGGGGGCGAGCCGAACCCGATCGTCGTGATCGCCGACTGGATCTATGCCGATGGTGTGTTCGCGGACGGTAGCTCCCAGAATCTCGGCTGCACGCCGGCCACGAGCGCGGGCTGCTGGCGGCACCGCGACTTCGTGCTGCACGACACCGCCGCGACCGCCTGCGGATCGCGCTGTGCGGTCGGTGCGGCATTCAGCGCCGACGGCTTCAGCGCCGGCGCCGGCAACCGCCGCGAGTCCTATGCCGAGGTGTTCGGTATCGATGGCCGCGACAACAGCGATCCGCTCGAGTTCACCTGGTCCTCGGAGCGGCGGCAGTTGCCCGAGTGCGAGCGCACCGGCGACAGCTGCAGCTGGGTGGGGATCAAGGTCGCGACCGCGAGCGGGCTCGAGAACGTCCGCGGTAGCTCCTCGCAGCCGAGCCCGACCGGCTCGAGTCAGGCCCAGCGTCCGGGCTTTGCGGTGCATCTCTCAGGCGAAGCGAGCCGCTCGGGCCGGGTCAGCCTGCGGATCCGCACGCGCGTGCGCGTGCTCGGTGTCAGTGTCGGCGCGCGCTCCGGCAGCCGCCGCGTCAAGCTGCGCGTGCGGCGCCGCTCGAAGTTGGTTCTCGTCGCGACCGGGACGCTCACCCCCGGCCGCTGGACGCTCACGATCCGCTACCGCCGGACACGCCGCGGCGCGCAGGCACTGTCCACGCGGCGCCTCACGGTCCCCCGGCGCCGCTGAAGCCGTAGGCTGTGCGGCGTCGGATCTCAGAGAAAGGGACGTGATGAACGACGACTGGCGAGTCCAGGTCACCTGCCCGACCACCGCGACAGCCGCAAACCTGAGCGAGCTGCTGCGCGAGGGCGACTTCCAACACAGCCTGCAGGACGCCGCCGGTGAGCGCGTGGTCGTGTCGGTCGAGGGTCACGAGCTGTTCCTTTACGCCGCTGACCGCGCACAGGCCGAGCGCGCGACCGAGGCCGTCAAATCGTTGATCGCACGCTCCGGGGTGAGCGTGCGCACCGAGCTGCGGCGCTGGCACCCGGTCTCGGAACAGTGGATCGACGCCGACCTGCCGCTGCCCGCGAGCGAATCCGCCGTCGCGGCCGAGCACGCCGAGATGATCGCGCGTGAACGCGCCGAACAGGCGCAGTTCAAATACGCGGAGTACGAGGTGCGGGTCAGCACCCCGTCGCACCGCGAGACGCTCGAGCTCGCGGACAAGCTCCGCCAGGAGGGCCTGCCGTGCCTGCGTCGCTGGCGCTTCCTGCTGATCGGAGCCGCCGACGAGGACAGCGCCAAGGCGCTCGCCGAGCGCGTGCGCGCGATCGCGCCGGCCGACGCGACGGTCGAGGCCGAGGCCAGCTTCGAGAACGTCGAGGCCGAGATCGGCTTCAACCCGTTCGCGGTGTTCGGCGGGCTGGGCGTATAGCGTCGGCACGATGGTGGACGGCACGCTCGCCGCGGACATCAACCGGCGCTGCCGGCTGAGCGGCTCGTTCACGCTGCGGTCCGGTCAGCAGGCGACCGAGTACTTCGACAAGTACCGCTTCGAGAGTGACCCGGCGCTACTGCGCCGCGTCGCCGAGGCGATGGTGGCGCTGCTACCGCCCGCGACCGAGGTGCTCGGTGGCCTCGAGCTCGGCGGGGTTCCGATCGCGGTCGCGCTCGGCCAGCTCACCGGCATGCCGGCGGTCTTCATCCGCAAACAGGCAAAGACCTACGGTACCTGCCAGTTGGCCGAGGGCCTCGATGTCGGTGGTCGCGCGGTCACCCTGATCGAGGATGTGATCACGACCGGTGGCGCGGTAAGCGACGCGGCGCTCGCCCTGCGCGAGCTCGGCGCCGCGGTCGAGCATGTGGTCTGCGCGATCGACCGCAGCCGGCCGGGGGAGAACCGGCTCGGCGAGATCGGTCTGCGCACACACGCGGTGCTGACGCGCGCGGACCTAGACGCGGCTCAGGCCTCGCCGTCCCAGTAGCCGACGCGGTCGGCGTCGCGGAAGATGTGGGCCTCGCCGTCGGCGTCGCGGAACAGGACCTTGCCGCTGCCGGGATAGTGCGCGCTGACCGGCAGCTGCACGGTCGACAGCAGCACGATCCGCGCCGGCTCCGAGCCGCGGTTGAGGACGCGGTGGGCGCCGGCGGGTCCGTCGACGAAGCAGACGACATCGCCGGCCTCCAGCGCGTCCTCGCCGTCGGGATGCCGCAGCGTCGGCGTGCCCGACTGCACCAGCAGCCATTCCTCGCGTCCGGAGTGGTAGTGGTAGGGGGCGGTGCCCTCGCCGGGGTCGAGCTCGTAGAGCGTGGCTCCCAGCATCTCGGACCCGAGATCCGGGCCCAGGCGCGTGCGGCGTGCGGCGTAGCCGGGAGGGGCGCCCTGAAGCGGTGGTTCGGATGCGGTCCGCGTTCCGAGGTTGATGATCGGCCGGCGCGGGGTCTCTCGCGCTGCCCGAGGCTCCGGTGCCGCGTCGGACGACGGGTCCCAGGTGCCCTCGCCGTACCAGTACGCAACTTCGCTCGACGCCAGCAGGATGCCCTCGGGCCCACCGACCTTGCCGGAGTCCGGATAGACGGACATCCACGGTTCGCGATGCGTTCCCGTCGAAAAGACGACGAACGTGCCAGGGCCGGAGAACGTGTGCGCCCCGCTGGGGCCGACGGGGAAGCAGACCATGTCCCCGGGTCGCAACGGCCGCGGGCCGCCATGGTCGCGCAGCACCGGCGCTCCCGAGATGACATACACCCACTCCTCGACCCCGTAGTGGTAGTGGAAGGGCCCCGTCGGCAGCCCGCGCTCGGCCGAGTAGACGCTTGCACCCATCGATTGCGCGCCCAGCCGCTCAGTCAGGCCCATGCGGATGTGGCGGAAGCCAAACAGGTTGGTGTCGTCGTCGACCTCGAGCTGGAGGATGTTGGAGCGCTGCATGGCGACCGCGGCTCAGACGGTGAAGACGATCTTGCCGCTGGTCCGGCCCTCGAGCATCGCCTCGAAGCCGGCCCGCGCGTCGGCCAGCGGCAGCGTCTGGCTGATGGCCGGCTCGATCCGCTTCTGCACGAGCAGCCGCGCCAGCCGCTCGAGCTCGTCGCGGGTGCCCATCGTCGAACCCACGACCCTGAGCTGCAGGAAGAAGATCCGGGTCAGCTCGGCCGCGGGCGCGTCACCGCTGGTGGCGCCGGAGATCACGATCACGCCGTCCTGCTTGAGCGACTTGACCGAATGTGACCAGGTCGCCTGGCCGACCGTCTCCATCACGGCATCGACGCGCTCGGGCAGCCGCGCCCCGGGCTCGAACACCGCGTCGGCGCCGAGCGCCAGTGCCAGCGCGCGCTTCTGCTCGCTGCGCCCGGTCGTCCAGACGCGGATCCCGGCGCTCGATCCGAGCTTGATCAGCGCGGTCGCGACGCCGCCGCTCGAACCCTGCACCAGCACCGTCTGGCCGGGCTTGAGCTGCCCGCGGGTGAAGAGCATGCGGTAGGCCGTCAGCCAGGCCGTCGGCAGGCACGCCGCCTGCTCGAAGCTGAGCTCGGGCGGCTTCGGAACGAGGTTGCGGCGCGGCACCGTGACCCTCTCCGCCAGCGCGCCCTGATGGCGCTCGGAGAGCAGCGAGCGCTTGGGGTCGAGCGTCTCGTCGCCGCTCCAGCCGTCGGAGCCGATCACGGCGTGGACGATCACCTCGTTACCGTCGGGATCGACGCCGGCGGCATCGCAGCCGAGGGTCATCGGCAGCCGATCCGCGGGCAGGCCGATGCCCCGCAGTGACCACAGGTCGTGGTGGTTGAGCGCCGCGGCGCGGACGTTGACCGTCACCCAGCCGTCGGGCGGCTCGGGTTCCGGGCGGTCACCGACGACCAGCCCGCTGAGCGGGTTCTCGAAATCGATCGAAGCTGCGTAGGCAGAGAGCATGGCCGTATTCATACCCCACCGGCCCGCCGCGTTGCTCCGCTACCTTGCTGGGTTCTGTTTGGACTGCTGAGGAGAATGGCACTGGATGTGACCGCGTTTCGCGAGTCACGTGATTTCCGGTTGCTGATGATCGGCGGCACGACCTCTGGTCTCGGCACCCAGGCGGTGCTGGTGGCGCTGCCGTTCCAGATCTATCTGCTGTCGCACTCGGCGACGTTGGTCGGCCTGCTGGGCCTGTTCGAGCTCGGTCCGATGATCGTCGTCTCCTTGGTCGGCGGCGCGATCGCGGACCGGCGGGACCGCAGACCGATCCTGGTGGCGGCCCAGATCGGGATCATCTTCGTCACCGCGCTGCTGTTCGCGTTATCCGCCGCCGTACACCGGCCACCGGTGGTCGCGATTCTGATCCTGGGCGGGCTGCTGGCGGGCTGCACGGCACTCGACAACGTCACCCGCGGCGCGATCATCCCGCAGATCCTCGGCGCCGACAATCTGCGCTCGGGGCTTGCGCTCAGCTACGGCACGAACCAGGCGACCGGCATCGTCGGGCCGGGCCTTGGCGGCATCTTCATCGCCCTGATCGGCGTGCGCTGGATGTATCTGGCCGACGCCGTCAGTTGCACGGCGCTGCTGGCGGCCTCGATCGCGATTTCGCCCCAGCCTCCGCACGCCGTCGAGGGCCACCTGCCCGTCGGCAAGGCGATCGCCGAGGGCCTGCGCTTCGTCGTCTCCAAAAAGGCACTTGCAGGCTCGTTCGTGATCGACATCAACGCGATGCTGTTCGGGATGCCGCGCGCGCTGTTTGCGGTGCTGTCGCTCAGCGTCTACCACGCCGGGGCCGGCGGGACCGGTCTGCTGTACACGGCGATCGCCGTCGGCGGCACCGTGTCGGTGCTCGGCTCGGGCTGGGTGCAGCACGTCAATCGCCTGGGGCGCTGGACGATCGCAATGGTGCTGATGTGGGGGGTGGCGATCGGCGGGGCGGGGCTCGTCCGTACGATCTGGCTGGCGGCGATCCTGTTCGCCGTCGCCGGCTGGGCCGACGGCATCAGTGCGGTATGCCGCTCGACCATCAGTCAGACGCTGACGCCCGACCGCCTGCGCGGACGGATGAGCTCGGTCTTCAGCCTGGTCGTGACCAGCGGGCCGCGGCTCGGAGACATCGAGTCCGGCCTGGTGGCCGGACTCGTGGGCCCACTCGATTCGGTTCTGATCGGCGGTGTCGGCTGCATCGCCGGCGTCGGGCTCACGCTGCTCGCGTTCCCGCAGCTCGCCGCCTACGAGGCGGACGCCGAGGTCGCGCGGATGCAGCGCGAGGAAGCCGCGCTCGCCGCTGGGTCCTGGAACTAGCCCGTCGGCACCTGCTCGCGGCGCGATGCCGTCGAGTCGGCGGGTACTGATGTGCCGGTGATCGGCCTGCGCGTCGCCGCCGGTGCTACCGGTTGGACAGCGGTCTCGGGCTCGTCGCCCGCCGCGGAGTCGAGCGTCAGCTGCTCGTCCGCGACCGGCTCCATCACCAGCGCGGGCCGTGAGACCACGCGTCCGAGTGCGAACGCGGCGAGGCCCATCACGGCGACGCCGAGGCCGTAGAAGTAGCCGATCAGCTCGAACGTCTGGCGGGTGTGGCCGAACAGCGGCGCGCCGATCGGGCCGCCGCCGTGCTCCCAGAGCCGGCTGACCGCCGGACCGACGGCGAACCAGGCGCCACCGGCCATCGCGAACCAGCTGGCCACGGTGCCGCTCATCCGGTGACCCGACCACATCAGCAGCAGGCCGCCGAGTACGACGGCGGCGCCCGGCAGGACATCGAGCCAGAAGCGGTTCATCGTCAGGTCCCAGGTCGCGTGCGACCCGAATGCGTAGCCGAAGTACGGGCCGATCAGCGGGATCAACCCGCCCCACAGTCCCAGCACGATCAGCATGAAGCCACTCATGGCTCCGGTTTTGCGAGAGATGCGCACGATTACCCCTCCCGGGTCTTGGGGTGCAGATCTCTGGATTAACTGCCCGGTTCGGCGGCGGACTGAACGCTGCTGTCAAGCCCCCGAAGCCCCGGCGAGGGGGCGAAGGGCTAACCCCTGAGCCAGTCCGCGCCCTGCTCGTAGAGACGCTCGAGCTCGGGGCCGTCGAGTCCGGGCATGTCGCGCTTGACCTCGTAGCCGACGAGCGTCTGCACGTAGGCGAGGTGGCGGTAGCCCTCGGGGAAGCGGGCCAGCAGCTCGGTGTCGAGCGGCGGCATCGCAACGGGGGAGACCGGGGTCATGCGGTCGATCTCGTAGATCGGCTGACGCAGGACCATGCCCCAGCGTCCCTGGCGACGGGCGAAGAAGTCGTAGAAGCGGCCGGTGCAGACCACGTCACAGAGCGTGTCGTGGACGTTGACGCGCTGGGTGATCGTCATCTTCGTCTGGGCGATCGCGTGGTTTTCGGCGACGTCGATCGTCGAGCCGCCGAGGAAGTGCAGGATGCGCACACCGCGGTCCCAGCCCTCCTGGCTGACGCGGATGAACTCCTCGAACGGCCCCTGCCACCAGGTCGCCATCATGCGGCCGTCGCTGTGCCAGACGCTGCGGAAACGGTTCCAGTCACGGGCGTCGCGCCAGATCGCCCAGTTCTCCACCAGCTCGCGGATTTCGCGGAGGTCGGTGCCCGGATCATCGGTCATCGTCACAGAGTAATCTCCGCGCCGAGCATGAAGCAGCTTTCAGCCACCGCCACCGGTGTGGCGGCGACACCGATCGAGCGCTGCTACGAGCACCTGCTCGCGGTCGAGGCCTACCCGCAGTGGTACCCCGACGGGGCGAAGAAGGTCGAAGTGCTCTCGCGTGACGACGCCGGTGCCGCGCTGACCGTCGATGCGGTGCTGGCGGCGGTCGCCGGGCCGCTGCGCAAGGAGTTCCCGGTGCGGCTCGCGGTCGAGCAGTCGCGGCCGACACGGCTCGCGCTCGCGCGTGTCGCCGACGACCGCGGGGACCACGAGGTCCTGACGATCGCCTGGGTGCTACGCGCGCTGAGCGACTTGCAGACCGAAATCACGGTCGAACTCGGGGCCGTGCTCGACGTGCCGATGTTCCTGCCGATCGACCCGGTCGCGCGTGAAGTCGCGAACGGGTTTCTGCAGGCCGCGCTGAAGTCGCTGTAGCCGGGCTGTCGCGCCACGCGCTCCGGATCGGGGAAGGGTTTTTGGGTCCTGGGGACCCAAAACCCTTCCCGCGTCCGTTCCACCTTGCGTCCAACGCCGACTTTTGCGTGCGTCGTAGGGGTAGGAACAAATCTCCTTGACAAGAGTTCTTGTGACACGATACCTTGTGACAAGGCTTCTTGTGAAACCCGTGAAGCCCGGGAGCCTCGCCCTTTGTCGCAAGCCCGAACGACGACCCTTTGAAGGAGGATCGATGACCACTCTCAACGACGACCTCGCCCGCGACCGCCACGCAGCGCGTTACCCGACGGAACGCCGCCAATCAGCCGCGGGCCGGCACGCAAAAAACGCCTCGGCGCTGGCACGGACGCGCAACCGCGCGGGGTGGCTGCTGGTCGGCTTCGGCCTGCGGCTGGTGCTTCCCGGCCGGCATGGCGGGGCGCGCCGGACTAGGCTGATCGGTCAGTGAGCACCGAGCGACGCGAGATCACCGATGCCCGCACGATGCGGGCGCTGGCGCACCCGACACGGCTCGCGTTGCTCGATCTGCTGCGCCGCGAGGAGGAGCTGACCGCGTCGCGCGCGGCCGAACTGCTCGACGACAGCCCCGGAAACATGTCGTGGCACTTCCAGACGCTCGCCAAATACGGCTTCGTCGAGGAAACGGGTGACGGCAAGGGCCGCAGCCGGCCGTGGCGGATCGCGGCGGTGCGCAACCGCTTCATCACCTCACCCGACGACCCTGAGGCCGCCGCCGCCGGTGACGCCCTGGTGCTGCTGTTCGTCGAGCGTGCGGTCCAGCAGCACCGTGATTGGATCGCCGTCCACGACGACTACCCGCCCGCCTGGCAGGACGCGGCGTTCCTCAGCAACAGCCTCGCCTATCTCACCGCCGCGGAGTTGGCAGAGTTGTCGGCCGAGGTCGTCGAGCTGTTCGCGCGGCACACCGATCGCGTCGACAAGCGCAAGCGGCCGGCGGACGCCTTGCCGGTGCATCTGACCGCCTTCGGTCACCCGCTTCCGCCTACAGAGTCAGGGAACTGACCGCCTCGGGCTCGCGCGGTTCGAGCCCGGCCGCCTCGGCGATCAGCTCGTAGGACCGCTTGCGCGCCTCGTGGTCGAAGGTGATCGTGACGACGATCACCTCATCGGCGCCGTAGGCGTCGCCAACCTCGTGCAGCTGCGCCGCGACCTTGGCGGGCGAGCCGATCACGCCGCGCCGACCCTCGGTGAAGCCGCTCTCGATCGGCTGGCCGATCGAGCGCAGGTATCTGATCGCCTTCTCGGGTGGCGGGACCGCGATCAGGGTGCCCTGGCGCAGCATCCGCATCGCCATGCGGCTCGAGCTCGCGAGGTACTGCGCCTGCTCGTCGCTGTCAGCGGCTACCGCCCAGATGGCGACCGCGGTGCGCGAGGCATGATCTGAATGGTGCTCGACGTGGCGCCGGCGGTAGTCGGCGGCGATCGCCGCCCCGTCAGGGTTGATGAAGTCGGCGAACGCGTAGGCGATCCCGAGCTCGGCAGCCCAGATCGCGCTCTGCGGCGACGACCCGAGCAGCCACTGCTCGGGCACCTCGGGGCGGCCGGGGAGCGCCTTCGCGAGTCGCGCGAACGGGTGGTCGGCGGGCATCTCGTCGTCGAGGTAGGCGAGCAGCTCCGCGAGCTGCTGGGGGAAGTCGTCGGGTGAGGCCTGGCGGCGGTCGCGCTGCAGCGCGAACGTGGTCAGCGGGTCGGTGCCGGCGGCGCGACCGATGCCGAGGTCGATGCGGCCCGGGTAGAGCCCGGCGAGCAGACTGAAGGCCTCGGCGACCTTGAACGGGCTGTAGTGGGGCAGCATCACGCCGCCGCTGCCGACGCGGATGCCGGTCGTGGCCGAGGCGATCGGACCGATCAGCACCTCGGGCGCGGGACCGGCGAGCATCGGGCCGCCGTGATGCTCGGCCACCCAGTAACGGTGGTAGCCGAGCCGGTCGGCAAGCTGCGCCAGCTCGATCGTGTTGCGCAGCGCGTCGACGCCGGTCAGGCCCTCGGGGATCGGTGACTGGTCGAGGACGGAGAAGCGCATGGATCCATCTTAGGGAGGGCGATGTCCGGGCCTCTCGGGCAGGGCGATGTGCCGGCTGCGCGGGCTGCGGCCAACTCCGCATCGAGCGCCACGCCGGGGCGCCGCCCGGCCGCGCCAGGTCGCGCCACGCCACCCGGCCGCGCCACGTCAGCTGATGTCGGCGCCGATCAGCTTCCCGACCCGCTTGACGAACGTCGGGCTCGTCAGCGACGTCTGCTGCCTGCCGGCGATCCAGAACTCGATCGGATCGCAGGCGCCGGCGCCGTCGTCCCAGCTCTGGCCGTGGTGAATCGACACCTGGGCGCGGGCGAGCGTCGCGCCGTGGCGACCGGTCTTGAATGCCAGCTCCAGATCCGATGCTCCCGACCCGGTGAGCATCAGCGGGCAGGCGATCGGCTCCGCGCCGGGCTGAACGATCGCGAGACCGTTGAACTCGCTGACGAGCGCACGCACTCTGGCGCCGCGCCAGACGACGTAGGTCGAGCTGTGCACGGGGCCCGGCTTGACGACCGGACCGGACCCGGAAGCAGCGAGGCGCAGCGTGATCACGACGGTGCGCACGCTGCGCGGCACCAGCTCGGCCGCCGACCGCGGCACGAACCACGCGCTCTGCGTCTGCGCGACGATCACCGAGCGGCCGTCGCGGGGCGTCACGACGGTCACGGTGAGCACGCGGTTGAGCAACTGCCGGCCCAGGTCGGGCCAGCTGAACTGAACGTCGATCGAGCTGACGCCGGTCTTCGTGTCGCTCCCGGTCCCGGTGCCGACATCGGCCGTCGATCCGGCCGGCGCGTGCGCTTTGACGTAGGCGACGATCGCCTGGGGGCCGGCGGTCGTGGTCCAGAAGCGGTGCTCGTCGGCCTGGTACCGCGCGCCGGGGGCGACCGTGATCGAGAATGACTTCGCGAAGCGCGGCTCGGTCGCGACCGGCGTCACGCCGGCCGGCAGGCGCACGTCCCGCAGGTGCTGGACGGCATCACGGCGTGCCGCGGCCTCGTTGGCCTGCAGCTGGGTCGGTGCGAGCGCGGCGAGCGCGGCCGGCGGGCCGGCGGAAACCGCCCCGCCGGCGCCCAGGGAGACCAGCACCGCAGCGAAAACGACACGCCTCATATGCCCACACTACGTCCAAACTCGCGATCCATCTCAGCCGATCGCGCCGCAGGAACGCGCCCCCAGGAAAGATCAGCTGATGGCGGTGCCCAGCATCCGCCCGACCAGCCGCACGAAGCTGTTGCCGATCAGCGACTGCGACTTGCCGGCGCTGATGAAACGGATCGGGAAACAGGCGCTCGAGCCCGAGTCGCCCTTGCTGCCGTCGACGACCTGGACGGTCTCCTCGGCCACCGCGGTGCCGTTCGAGTTGCGGAAGACCACGGTCAGATCGGGGCCGACACGCATGATCATCGGGCACATGCCGCGGATCTTCGCGGTCGCGAGCGCGTCCGACGCCTTGACGATCCGCGCGACGCTCGCGGCCTTCGTGAAGGTCCGGTGCTTGGCGCCCTTGGCCCCGGAGGTCGTCGGCGCGGCGGTCAGCGTGACGCTCACGCGCGTGACCCCGCTCGGGACGCGACCCGCGGCAAACGCGGGCGACGCGACGGCCAGCATCAGGCCGAGACAAACGAGTGGCGCAAGTAACCGCCGCATGCACCTAGGGTAGAAAGGGCATGCCCACCTTCAAGCCAGCCGTCATCCACAGGGGACTCGGGGAAAATCGCTGCAGCGCGGCGCAAAGTCGCGGCTCCGGGCGACCCCCCGGCCGGGTGGTTCACGCGATCGCCCGCTGGAACCTGCGGCTGGCACACGGAAAGCTCCCACGCCAGTGATCGCGACAAGGCCGACGACTCTGCCTGGCCGAATCCGCGCAAGCCGCGGGATCGGCGGAGCCGCCGTCGCATCGGTCGGCGCGAGCCTGCCGGAGGGGATCGTCGAGTCCTCGGAGATCGAGGCGCGCCTCGGTCTCGCACCCGACTGGATCGAGCGGCGCACCGGAATCCGCGCACGTCACGTCGCGGCTCCGGGCGAGCGGCTCGAGACGCACGCCGCCGCGGCCGCGGCCGCGGCGCTGGAGCAGGCCGGGATCGACGCCGCCGACGTCGACCTCGTGCTGGTCGCGACCAGCACTCCCGACGAGGTGATGCCCAACGCGGCGCCGCTCGTCGCCAAGGCACTCGGCGCCACCCGCGCCGGCGCCTTCGACCTCGGCGCGGCGTGCTCGGGCTTCCTCGCCGGGCTCGCAACCGGCGCATCGATGATCGACGCCGGCCGGGCCGACACGGTCGTCGTGATCGGCGCGGACTTCATGACCCGGATCGTCGATCCCGCCGATCGCGGTACCTCGGCGGTGTTCGCCGACGGTGCCGGAGCGGTGGTGCTGGTCGCCACCGGCGAGAACCGCATCGGTCCGATCCTGATCCGCAGCGAGGGCGACACCGAGGGCATCATCCACTTCGGTCGTGAGGATCAGCTGATCCGCATGGTCGGTCACGAGACCTACAAGCTCGCGGTGGCAAAGCTCTCCGAGACGACGGCCGAGGCCGTGACCGCAGCCGGCTTCGAGCTCGACGACATCGACCTGTTCGTGTACCACCAGGCGAACGCTCGCATCCTGACCGCCGTCGGCGAGCGGCTCGGACTACGGCCCGAGCGCGTCGTCGACTGCATATCTGACCTTGGAAACACTACGGCAGCGACACTTCCGCTCGCCCTCCACCACAGCGTCGAAACCGGGCGTCTGCGGCGGGGTGACCGCGTGCTTCTGGCCGCTTTCGGCGCCGGATTCATCTGGGGCGCGACCGTTCTGGAATGGGGGGTGGCAGCATGAGTGCTGTGCTTTCGAATACTGACCTTGAAACCCTGACGCCGATCGAGCGCCTCGAGGCGCTCTGCGACCCGGGTTCACTCGACGTGATCCGCTCCGAGGTGGTCTCCGGCCACATGGGCCTCAAGGCCCGCGCGGGTGACGGCGTCGTCGGCGGCTCCGGCCTCGTCGACGGCCGTCCGGTGTTCTGCTACGCGCAGGACAACACCTATGTCGGCGGCTCGCTCGGTGAGATGCACGCCGACACGATCGTGCGCGTGATGGAGCTTGCCGACCGCGCCCGCGCCCCTGTGGTCGGCTTCGTCGGCTCGGGCGGCGCCCGCATGCAGGAGGGCGTCCGCGCGCTCGGCGGCTACGGACGGATCTTCCGCCAGACCGTGGCGCTGTCGGGCAGGGTTCCGCAGATCTCGATCATCAGCGGCCTCTCGGCCGGTGGCGGCGCGTACTCGCCCGCGCTGACCGACTGGATCGTGATGACTAAGGACTCGAGCATGTTCCTGACCGGCCCCGGGGTCGTGAAGGAGGCGATGGGCGAGGACGTCACCGCCGCGCAGCTCGGTGGCCACAAGGTCCACGAGAAGAACGGCGTCGCACACTTCGTCGCGCCCACCGACGCCGACGCGGCACTGCTCGCCCGCGACCTGCTCGGATACCTGCCGAGCCATCGTGATCTCGAGGTCCCGGTGGTGGAGGCGCGTCCCGCCGGCGCGCTCGACCCGTCGATCCACGTGCCCGACAACCCGCGCCAGGTCTACGACGTGCGCTCGGTGATCGCCGGCATCGCCGACGGCGGCGACCTGCTCGAGGTCGCGCCGAACTGGGCCCGCAATCTCGTCACCGCCTTCATCCGCATCGACGGCCGCTCGGTCGGCGTGATCGCCAACCAGCCGCGCTACATGGGCGGCGTGCTCGACACCGCGAGCTCCGAGAAGGGCGCGCGCTTCGTCAACCAGTGCAACGACTTCGGCGTGCCGATGCTGGTGTTGGTCGATACCCCGGGCTTCATGCCCGGCACCCAGCAGGAGGGCGCCGGCGTGATCCGCCTCGGCGCGACCTTCGTGAACGCCTTCGCCAAGTCGACCGTTCCGAGAGTGACCGTGATCCTGCGCAAGTCCTTCGGTGGTGCGTTCATCACGATGAACTCCAAGGATCTGGGCGCCGACTACGTGTTCGCGTGGCCGCAGGCCGAGATCGGCGTGATGGGCGCGAAGCCCGCCGTCGGCATCATCCATCGCCGCGAGCTCGCCGCCGCCGAGGATCCCGAGAGCGTCCGCGAGGAACTCGCCGAGCGCTATGCCGAGATGCACCTGCGCCCGCAGGTCGCGGCCGCAAGCGGTCACATCGACGAGCTGATCGAGCCCGAGCAGACGCGCCATCGCGTCGCCTGGGCGCTGCGCTCGCTGGACAGGGCACGGCGGTGAGCAACCCCGGCCGTGTCTTCCTGACCGGCGCAACCGGGTTCGTCGGGATGGAGGTGCTGGTGCGTTACCTCGAGCGCGGCAGCCGCCCGGTGACCTGTCTGGTCCGCGCGGAGTCCGATCAGGCAGCGCGCGCGCGGCTCGACAAGATCCTCGACGAGCTGATCGCCAACGGCGCCGAGCTGTTCGCGCATCGCGTCGAGGCGGTCGCCGGCGAGATGACCGAAGCTGACCTCGGTCTCAGCAGCGCGGTGCGCGAGCGCCTGGCCGGCGAGGTCACGACGATCATCCACTGCGCGGCCAACGTCGCCTTCGACCAGACGCTCGAGAGCGCCCGCACGATCAACGTCGGCGGCACCCGCCGGATGCTCGAGTTCGCGACGCTGGTTCAGCAGCAGGGGCAGCTCGACCGCTACGCCCAGGTCTCGACCGCGTACGTCGCGGGCATGCACACCGGCCGCTTCAGCGAGGACGACCTCGACGTCGGCCAGGAGTTCCGCAACACCTACGAGCAGTCGAAGTTCGAGTCCGAGAAGATGATTCGCGCCGAGGCCGACCACCTGCCCTGGATCGTGCTGCGCCCGAGCATCATCGTCGGCGACCAGTCGAGCGGTTGGACCTCCGCCTTCAACGTCATGTACTGGCCGCTGCGCGCACTCTCCACCGGCCTCTTCCGCGCGGTCCCGGCGATGCCCGAGTCACCGCTTGACATCGTTTCGATCGACTACGTCGCCGACGCAATCTACGAGCTCTGCGAGTGCCCGCAGGACTCCGCGCACAAGACCTTCCTGCTGACCGCCAGCGAGGACGCGTCGAGCTTCTCCGAGATCGTGTCGCTGGCCTCCCGCTATTTCCGCAAGCCCGAGCCGGAGGCGGTCGCGCCGGCCGACTTCTCGCTCGACACCGGGTCGCTGTCGGATGCCGCGATGGAGGCGATCCGCGTGTACTTCCCGTACTTCGCGATCTCAACGATCTTCGACAACAACAGCACCCGCGCGCGCCTGTCGCAGGCCGGGATCCACTGCACGCCGCTGCGCGAGTACATGCACCGGCTGCTGGACTTCGCGACCCAGAGCCGCTGGGGCAAGCGCCCGATCGCCCGCGCCGAGGCCCCGACGGGTTAGTCGGCCCCCTCGCCGGTGCTTCGGGGGCCTTTCTGGGGCGCTCAGCACGGCGGCCGGTACCGTGAGCAGTGATGCCTGGACCCGCGGAGACTGAGCAGCTGCGCCCCTACGAAGGCGTCGGCAGCGCCGTCCCGGTCGGGGCGCTCGAGCTGTTCGCCGAGGTGCTCTCGCAGTCAGAGCAGGAGGCGGCGATCGGCGATGACTTCTACGACCGCCTCTGCAGTGCCGTCTGCCGGCTTGCGCACCTGCGCCGCGCGATCATCTTCCGCTACGACCCCGCCAGCCGCCAGGTGCGTGCCGCCGGTGCCCACGGGATCGACATCGAGGGCTTCACCGACGTGCAGCTGTCGGTCGACACCGCGCCGTTTGCCGCCCAGGCGATCCGTGAGGATCGGGTCGTCGAGACCGAGGGCGACGTGCGCGACCAGCTCCCGGCCGGTTACACCCGCTTCGTGCCCGAGCCGGCGCGGATGGTCTGCGGCCCGATGGTCGCGGCCGGGCGTGCCGTCGGCGTGATCGTCGCCGAGCGCAGTCTCGACGCGCCGCGGCTCGAACCCGCCGAGCGCCACCTGCTGTGGACGCTCGGCAAGGCCGCGGCGCTCGCCTCGGTGGCGCGCAACGTCGCCACCCAGACCGAGACCGCACGGCAGCTGCGTCAGCGCATCGACCTTGCGCGCGAGGTGCATGAGGGGGTGATCCAGCGTCTGTTCGGGATCTCGATGGTGCTTGACGGCGCCGGCGATCTGCCCGAGGAGGTCCGCAGCCGCTGCGCCAGTGAGATCCAGGCGGCGCTCGGCGAGCTCCGCGATGCGATCCAGCGGCCGCTCGGGCGCCGCTCGCGCGCGACCCAGACGACCTTTGCGGCCGAGCTCGCGCGCGTCGCCAGGGCCAACGTCGACTTCAATCTGAGCTATGAGGAGGACACGGTCGCCAACGTCCCGGAGGAACTCGAGCCGCTGGCCCAGAGCGTGCTCGCCGAAGCCGTGCGCAACGTCCGCAAGCACGCCGACGCGACGCTCGTCGAGGTGCGCAGCGGACGCGTCGACGGGGCCTTCGTGCTCGAGGTGATCAATGATGGCGTCGTGCCGGGCCAGGCGCATCAGCCCGGCATGGGCCTGCGGCTGGCGGCCTTCGAGGCGCTGCAGAGCGGGGGCATCGTCGAATTCGGGCCGCTCGAGGCGGGCAGCTGGCACGTGCGGCTGGTGGTGCCACACGATGCCTGAGACCTCCGCCCAGGCGGCGACCCGCAGCGCCCAGCGGCTGCGGGTGCTGGTCGTCGACGATCATGACGTCGTGCATTGGGGCTTCAGGCTGATGCTGACCCAGCAACCCTGGGTCGAGCGCTGCGTCACCGCCTCGAACGGCGACGACGCGGTCGAGCTCGCCCGCCGCTACCGCCCGCACGTGGCGGTCGTCGATCTGTTCATCGGTGAGGAGTCGGGCGCGCAGGTGTGCGAGCGGCTGCGCGAGGCAGAGCCCTCGACGCGGGTGCTGCTGTTCTCCGGCGCCGGCGAGATCTCGGCCAGCGCCGCGCGCGCGGCCGGCGCGTCGGGCTTCGCCTACAAGGACTGGTCGGCGCCGAAGATCGCCGGTGCGGTGCGCCTCGTCGGGCTCGGCGGGACGGTGTTCGAGCGCCAGGATCGCTCGGGTGTGCTCGGTCTCTCGGAGCGCGAGCGCGAGGTATTGCACCTGATGGCGGCCGGCTCGACCAACCCGGAGATCGCCAAGGCGCTGCATCTCAGCCCGCACACGATCAAGGAGCACACGAGCTCGCTCTATCGCAAGCTCGAGGTCCGCAATCGCACCGAGGCCGTGCAGCGCGCCCAGCGTCTCGGTCTGCTCGCCTGAGCTCAGTGCAGCAGCGCGTGCAGGTCGCGCACCTCGATCACTTCGCCGCGCTTGGTGAACACCCGCTCGAGCAGGAAGCGGTGCACGTCCTGGTCGGGATCGGCGCAGGCGTCGGCCAGCACGATCACGCGATAGTCGCGGTCGTAGGCGTCGAGCACGGTCGAGTGCACACAGCCGCTGGTGCTGATGCCGGCGAGGATCAGCGTGTCGATCCCGCGGGCCTGAAGCTGCTCGTGCAGGTCGGTGGTGCTGAACGCACCGACGCGCTGCTTGCGCACGACGATGTCCCCCGGCTCGGGCGCAATCGCCTCATGGATTTGAGTTGTCGGCGCGTCGGCGTGGAGCATTGCCCTGCGCTCGTCGGGGACGTTCGCGGCCATCCCGCTCGACGCCGGCGCGCTCTCGATCTCGCCGTCGGCGAAGCCCACGCGGACGTAGCCGTTCGTGCCGCCGTGGTCGCGGAAGCTGTGGATCAGGTCGGTGGCTGCCGTCACCAGCTGCTCGCCGTTGTCGACCATCCCGATGATCCCGTTCTGGTAGTCCATCACCAGCAGCGCTGTGCGCTTGGGATCGATGTGGGCGTGCTCTGTGGTGCTCATGGGACCTCTTGTGGTTGGGGGGCGATCGTGGGGCGGGTCGAAGC
>DATASU010000056.1:0-9262 GCA_036269095.1 Solirubrobacteraceae bacterium | reverse complement strand
GCCCTTCAGCACGACGCCGTACTCGTCCTCGACGATCTGGGCGAGCTCAACGAGATCCAGGGAGTCGATGTCCAGGTCCTCGAACGTCGCCTCGAGCGTGATCTCGCTGGCATCGGGGCCGAAGCTCGCGAGCGCCTCGGTAACGCGCTCCTGAACCTGCTCCTTGGTCACATCACTCATTGATTGATCCTCTTTCTTGGTTTGTCAGCGTGCGGGCACGCGATTATGCCGCCAGCCCGCCGTCGACTGTAAGCACCGCGCCGGTCACATAACCCGCCTGCTGCGATACCAGGAAGCGTACGCAGGCCGCGACCTCCTCCGGCGTTCCCGCGCGCTTGGCGGGAATCGCGTTCAGCAGTTCCGGACTGATCAGCTCGGCCGTCATATCGGTTGCGATGAAGCCGGGCGCTATCGCGTTGATCGTGACGCCACGGCGCGCGACCTCGACCGCCGCCGTGCGCGTGAACTGCACGAGCCCGGCCTTGGCGGCTCCATAGTTGCTCTGTCCGGCGTTGGCCCGCAGACCGCTGACCGAGGCGACGTTGACGATGCGGCCCGTGCGCGCACGCATCATCCCCTTGAGTGCACGGCGCGTGAAGCGGAAGGCGGCGGTCAGGTTGGTGTCGATGACCGCGTCCCACTCCTCGTCGCTCAGAGACGGGGCGAGGTTGTCGCGCGTGATCCCGGCATTGTTGACAAGCGCCAGCACCGGCCCACCCAATTGCGTCTCCGCGGCCTCGAAGACGAGGTCAGCCGCGCCTGCTCCGGACACGTTCCCCTGGACGGCGACGGCGCGGCCACCCGCGGCCTCGATCTCGCCCACGACCGCCCTTGCGGCATCGGCGCCGGAGTTGAAGTTGACGGCAACGGGCCAGCCATCGGCCGCCAGCCCGCGAGCGATCGCCGCGCCGATCCCGCGCGAGCCGCCCGTGACCAGCGCACAGCCAGCCGGTGGCCAGCCGGCCACCGGCGTACCGGAAGCGTCAGGCACTGATGAGCTCCACGTCCTTGAGCGTACGCTTGACCAGGCCCGTGAGCACCTTGCCGGGGCCGACCTCGACGAAGCGCGTCACGCCGCGCGCGCGCAACCCGAGCAGCAGCTCGCGCCAGCGCACCGGTCCGGTCAGAGCCTGCGCGAGCCGCAGCCGGACGTCATCGAACGGCTCGGCGGTGACCGCGGAGATCACGGTGCTCGTCGCCGGCCGCAGCTCGACGGCGGCCAGCGCAGCCTCGAACTCGGGCAGCGCGGAGGCCATCATCGGCGAGTGGAAGGCCCCGGTCACGGGCAGGATCATCGCGCGCAGACCGAGCGCGCGCGCGGTCACCTCGGCCGCCGGCAGTGCGCTGCGCGGTCCCGACAGCACGACCTGCTGCGGCGAATTGTCGTTGGCGATCGAGAGGCCGTGCGGGCTCGCGACCTCGTCGGCGCGCTCGGCCGCGTCGCTCCCGAGCAGTGCGATCATGCCACCGTCGCCGGCGGTCTCGCCGGCCTGCTGCATCAGCCTGCCGCGCAGCGCGACGAGCCCGAGGCCATCGCGCTCGGAGAGCACCCCGGCGGCGACCAGCGCGCCGATCTCGCCGAGCGAGTGCCCGGCCGTGAACTCGTGGACGGGGCGGTCGATCTGGCACCAGCCGGCGATGCTCGCGCAGAAGATCGCGGGCTGGGCGTAGGCGGTGCCGTCATCGACGCGCGCGAACGGGTCCTCGCCGATGACATCGGTTGCAAGCTCGAGTAGATCGGGGCGTACGCGCGCGACCTGGTCGCGCATCTCAGCCGTCTGGCTGCCCTGTCCCGGGAACAGAAGTGCTGTGGCCATGTGTAACTACCCTACGCATCTGCGCCGGTTTGGGTACACCCCCCGCAAACCCCAACCCGTCAGTCGGGGGGCCGCTCAGGCCACGCGCCGCAGCGGCACGACGTTGCTCGGCCGCAGCTCCGCGCCACGGGCCTTGAGCCGCCGGCCGAGCCAATCGAGCGCCACCGGCGCCCCGGCGACGGCCCCGCTGATGTGGTCAAAGCCGCCGCGCGTGATGTGCAGGCTGACATCGACGCCGAGTGCCCGCCAGTCCTCGAGCAGTTGCTCGGAGTGCTCGAACGCGACGATCTGATCGTTGCGTGCGTGGTGCAGCAGCACCGGCACCGCGGGCGCGAGCGTGCCGAGGCGGTTCTCGCGCAGGCGCTTGCGCCACGACGGCAGCTCGAGCACGTTGGGGTTCGTGAGGTCACCGGCGTGGGCGAAGCGCGGCCCGCGAACCGCGGCCTGCAGGATATTCGTGTGGCGCAGCGACTCGATGATCCTGGCCGCGTCGCCGACGAGGTAGGGCTCGAGCACGAGCTCGGGGTAGGCGGCCGCGTAGCCGATCGCGCCGTAGGCGAGGAAGAACGAGAAGAAGCTGCCGTCGAGCGTCGGCCCGGCGAGCTCGACGTCGGCCGCGGCGGCGCCGGCGGCGATGCCGGCGAGCTCGATCTCGGGCGCGTAGCTGGGCTGCAGCTGCGCCGCCCACGCGGCGGCGGTACCGCCCTCCGAGTAGCCCATGATCGCCGCCGGACCGTCGTCGGGAAGCTCGGCCGTCGCGAGCTGCCGTACGGCGCGGATCGAGTCGAGCACGTTGCAACCGAGCGCGCGACCGACCATGTAGGCGTGGTCACCGGCGGTGCCGAGACCCTGGTAGTCGGTGATCACGACGGCACAGCCGCGGGCCAGCACCATCGCCATCAGCCCGGCCTCCCAATCGAGCCCGGTGGACAGCAGGCGTGAGGGCGCGGCGTCGTCGCCGATTCCGTGCGTCCCGATCGCGTAGGCGATCAACGGCAGCGGCTTCTTCGCGCGCCAGCCGACCGGCAACAGCAGCGTCCCCGAGACGACCGTCGGCTCACCGACCGCGCCCGTCGAGCGATGCAGGATCCGCCAGGCGTGGGCGCGCAGGCGCGCGCCGGGCACGAGATAGGCGTCCATCGGCTCGGCGCGGATCAGATCTCCCGGTGCCAGCGATGCCAGTCCCGGCGGCGTCTCGTAGAAGTCCGGGCTCCAGTGGATGCGGCGGCGCGGCGTCGAGAGCAGCGACAGATGCGAGCCGGTGACGCGCACACGCTGCGGCGTCCGCGCCACCTGGGCTCCGGTGTTGAGGGCAAGCCCTCCTGCGGTTCGTGCAATGTCGATCACGCTCATGGCGTCAGCGCTCCCTCTTCGCTCTGCCCTGGTAATCGACCTGCGCAGCGCATACGTGAGTCTTGTTACAAGCTTAGGGCCGTCCCGGGACGGATGCGGCTTGAACCCTAAAGCAGTGTGCTGTGACGCTCCGGGGTCGCCTGCATGCCCTTACTACCCGTAAGCGCGATCCGCGACCCGGCGAACCGCCGCAGCACGACAACGGCGGGCCTTATGATCGCCTGGAGTCCAACGAGGGGAGCGATCGTGCGACAGCAACGGCGTCTGACAGCAGCGATTCTGATGGCAGTGTCAGGGGTTCTGATCGCGGCTGCGGCCGCCTCCGGGAGCGCCGCCGCGAGCACGCGCGCGTCGCGGCCCGCGGCCCGCGGCGCGGTGACGACGACCGCCTCCACCCTGCCTCCGATCCGGCACGTGTTCATCATCGTGCTCGAGAACGAGTCCGAGTCGACGACCTTCGGTCCATCGACCCCGGCCCCCTACCTCGCCTCCACGCTCACGTCGCAGGGCGCCTTCGTCCCGAACTACTACGGCGTCGGCCACAGCAGCCTCGACAACTACATCGCGATGATCGGCGGCCAGCCGCCCAACTCGACGACCCGGGCCGACTGCCCAACCTGGGAGAACATGAGCCCGGGCACCGTCGGCAGTTACGGTGCGATCAACGGGACCGGCTGTATCTATCCGTCCACCGCGACGACGGTCGCAAACCAGCTCACCGACGCGGGCCTCAACTGGGGCGGCTACATGGACGAGATGGGGCTCGATCCGTCACGTGAGGCGTCCAGCTGCCCGGCTCCGGTCGTCGGCCAGGCCGACAACACCGAGGCCGCCGAGACCACCGCGCCATACGACGAGTACGCCGAGCGCCACGACCCGTTCATGTACTACGACTCGATCACCAGCAACCTCAGCTACTGCCAGCAGCACGTCGTCAACCTCGACAACCTCACGACCGCGCTGCAGAGCGTCGCGACGACGCCCAACTACGTGTTCATCACCCCCGACCTCTGCAACGACGGGCACAACTCCGGCGCGTCCTGCGCGGGGCCCGGCGAGACGGGCGGCCTGGCCCAGGTCAACACCTTCCTGAAGTCCTGGGTCCCGAAGATCATCGCGTCTCCGGCATATCAGCAGAACGGCCTGCTGTTGATCACCTTCGACGAGGCCGCCACCTCCGACGCCAGCAGCTGCTGCGGTGAGATCGCCGGCCCCGGCGCGGCCGAGCCAGGTGGCAGCGGCCCCGGTGGCGGGGACGTCGGCGCGGTGATGCTGTCGCCGTTCATCAAGGCCGGCACCGTCACGCAGACGGCCTACAACCATTACTCGATGCTCGGCTCGGTCGAGGATCTGTTCGGTCTGCCCCACATCGGCTACGCGCAGCTCCCGGGCGAGACCGACTTCGGCTCCGACATCTACACCAACTACAACTCCTCGACCTGCAGCGCGGCGTTCGCGTGCGGGCTGCCCGAGAACTCGCTGAGCGTGCCCGCACTCGCGTCGAAGGCCGGCACTTCGGACAGGATCAAGCTGAGCCTCAAGGCCACGGCCGCGAGCGGCAACACGATCAAGTCGTTCGAGGTCGACGACGAGAACCTCAGCAAGGCGTCACCGAGCTGGGCGTCGATCGCATCGGGGACGACAGCCGCGAGCGTGCCGTTCACGGGAACACCGGGCGACACCTATTCGTTCCGCGTCGCCGCCACCGACTCGAGCGGTGACACCGGCCGGTTCGCGAGCGCGACGACCGTCTTTCCGAGCACCACCAAGCCCGCCAAGGGCAGGTACAAGGGCCCCTGGAAGCAGGTCAAGCACGCCAAGGCATGGCTCGGCAAGGCGATCCAGAGCAGCCGCAAGGGCGCGTCGTTCGCGCTCAGCTACAAGGGCGGGAACCTCAGCCTGATCGGCGAGAAGGGCCCCAGGAACGGCAAGCTCAAGGTCACCGTCGACGGCAAGAGCAAGACGCTCAACACCCATGCCGCCAAGGCGAAGTACGACCAGACGCTCGCCACCTTCAAGGTCAAGACCGGCAAGAACACGGTCAAGCTCACGGTCGTCTCGGGCACGGTGGCGATCGAGGGCTACGGGATCGTTTCGCGCACGGCCTGATTTGGTCATGCGGCCGCCGCCCCGCTGGGCGGCGGCTTGGGCCCGGGGCCGCACGGGACAGCTCGTGCGGCCCCGGCTACTCGAACAGCCGCCGCGCGTACCAGTCGGCCGCGTCGCGCACGCCCGGTACCGCGAAGAAGTAACCGCCGCCGACCGGTGAGATGTAGTCGACCATCGGCTCGCCGATCAGCCGCGTCTGGGTGGCGACGAACTGCCGCGCCAGGTCCTGCTGGAAGCAGTTGAAGATCAGCCCCATGTCGAGGTTGCCGGCCAGGTCGACGCCGTTGTCGTAGTTGTAGCCGCGACGGAAGATGCGGCTGTGCTCGGTGGCCTTGGTACGCGGGTTCGAGAGCCGGATATGGGCCGTGAGCGGGACCACGCGGCCCCTGGGATCGCGGCCGTAGTGCGGCAGCGCGCCGAGGCTGTTGGTGCCGAGCACGGCGCCGCTCGAGCGGTAGCGGCCGATCATCGCCTGCTGCTCGGCAAGCGTCACGCGATCCCAGAACTCGATGAACATCCTGATCACGCGGCACACGTGGTAGCTGCCACCGACAGCCCAGGCGGGCTCACCGAGTCCCGGCACGACCCACAGCAGTCGCTTGGCGACGAACGGGTCGGTCACCTCGGGGTTCGCGATCCCGTCCATGAACCCGAGATGGTTACGGGGTACGCCCGACGGCCGCGGTGGCGCGACGAAGCCGTCGATGCGCCAGACGACCTGCATCGCTCCGCGCGTGTGCTTGGCGATGTCACGCAGCGCGTGGATCGCGGTGTCGGCGCTGCCGGCACAGATCTGCAGCAGCAGGTCACCCCCACAGATGCTGGGGTCGAGGTTGTCATTCGGGAACGCCGTCATCGTGCTGAGGCGCAGCGGCTTGCCGGCGGCGATCCCGAAGCGCTCGTCAAACAGCGTCGCGCCCAGTCCGAGCGTGACCGTCAGGCCGTCGGGTACGACCTCGGGCCCGAGCGTGCCGCTGTCGAGCGGCGGCTCGGTCGGACCGCCGGCGGCGGGCGTGCCGCCGCGCGTCAGAGACCGCGCGCGGGCGGTGAGCGTTCTCAGCAGATCGATCAGCCCGGCCCGGTCGCCGGCGGTCACGTTGAAGGCGGCAAAGCATGCCGCCGGCGGCGGCGGGTTGACGACTCCCGCCTGCCAGCGGCCATGGAACGGCACCGCCGGGAGCCGTGCCGCCGCATCGGACGCGACGGCGAGTTGCGGATCGCCGTCGGCCTGCAGCAACCGCTCGCGTTGCGCGGCGGAGGCGGCGTCGGCGCCGCCCGCGCCCGCGGCAACACCGGCACCGGCAGCCAATGCCGCTGCACCGGAGCGCCTGAGGAACTGCCGACGGTCGAGCGTCATACCAGACCAATGATGCTATGGAACACTGAAAGCCTATGCGGATGCCCGAGCGCATCGGCCCTCTCGGGGCGGCCACGGCCTTTGTCGCGACGCTGGCGCTGGTGCTCGCGCTGGCCGCGCCGGGGGCGGTTGCCGGCGCGGCGCAGCGGGCCTGCGGCTCCTACCCCGCCCCCGGCTCGCTGGCGCCGCCCTCGAGCGCCGTGCCGAAGGCGATCCTCAGCCGCTACGGGGTGCTGCGCCGCAAGCAGCGTGTCTCCGACAGGTTTGACCTGAGGCGCGTGCGCGACCAGCTGAGCGTGGCCGGGCTGATCCGTTCGAGCGAGCGGCTGCTCGGGCGGGCGGCGAGCGGCGAGCGCGTGTACGTCGTCGCCGCCCGGCACCTGCTCGGCTTCCGGCTGGCGCCGCTGCGCTGCCTGCCGGCCAGCCAGCGCGCACTCGAGCAGCAGCTCGCTCCCGGCCTCAGGAAGCAGTACCGCAACACCGCGGTCTGCGTGGTGGTGGTGACCGCCGCCGGCGACAAGCCCAGCTGCGCCGCCACCACGAGTCGCTCCGAGGCGCTGCTGACCGCCGTCGGGGCGAGCTTTGGGCTGGTGCCCGACGGCGTCCGCGCGGTCTCGCTGCGCTACCTCTCCGAGCCCCCGCGCACGCTCCCGGTGCGCCACAACTTCTTCGCCGACGCGACCACCAGGTCGCAGTCGCCGCCGTGTGGACTGCAGTGGCTCGGCCGCGACGGAACCGTGCGCAGGACACCGGTCGGCTGCTCCTACCGCGCCGCCGAGGCCCAGGAGCTCGCCGAGTACCGCGGCTACGTCGCCGCACAGCTGGCGACGCTGCAGCCGCAGGTCAGCGCGCTGCGCAGCGCGATCGCCGGGGGCAGCCTGGCCGCGGCAGAGTCGGCCTGGCTCAGCGCCCATCAGACCTGGCTTACGATCGGCCAGGACGATGGCGCCTACGGCTGCTTCGGCGATCTCGGCGGTGCGATCGACGGGCTCGCCGGCGGCCTGCCGCTCGGCACCGCCGATCCGGGATTCACCGGCTTTCACCGGATCGAGTACGACCTCTGGACCAGCCACGACCTGAGCGCGGCCGCGAGTGACACCCAGACCCTGCAGGGCCTGCTCGGCGAGCTGCTGTCTCAGCCGCTCGCGAGCTACCTCCCGGCGAGCGCCAACGGGATCGCAAACTGGGTGCTGCGCCCGCACGAGGTGTTCGAGGACGCCGACCGCGACACGCTCAGCGGTGACGACGACTACGGCAGCGGCAGCGAGCTCGCGTCGCTGAGCGCCGATCTGACCGCGGTGCGAACGATGCTCGGCGACCTCGCACCGACGCTCGACCAGCTCGCCCCGCGCCTGGTCGAGAACGCCGCCGCGCAGCTCGACGCGCTCGGTGCCGAGATCGAGGTGACCCAGGCCGGCGGTGGCTCAGTCGCGATCCCGAGCCTGCCGCTGCGCCAGCGCCAGCAGATCGATGCCGACGTCGGCGCGCTGCTCGAGACGCTCGCCCCGATCCCGGACCTGCTGACGAGCACCGGCAAGGGCTCGCCGACGACCTGATCGCTCAGACGGCTGAGCGTTCGCCGAGCGGGTACTCGCGCCGGATCTCGTAGAGCGTCGTGCGCTCCGCGGCGGGACGCCCGGCGCCGTGGGCGGCGTCGATCAGGTTCTCGGGGTCGAGCTTGACCCCGTGGTAGGAGCCGGCGAGGCGGCTGATCGACTCCTCCATCAGCGTTCCGCCGAGGTCGTTGACGCCCCAGCGCAGCGCCTCGGTGGCGGCCTCGAGACCCATCTTGACCCAGCTGGCCTGGACGTTCGCGATCGTGTGCCCGAGCGCCAGCCTGAAGACCGCGGTGTGCTTGAGGTTCTCCTCGGAGCTGATCTCCTCGATCCCGTGTGTGCGCCCGAGCAGCGTCTGGAACGGGATGAACGACAGCGGCACGAACTCGGTGATGCCGCCGGTGCGCTGCTGCAGCGCGCGTACGACGCGCATGTGCTCGGCGAGCTCCCAGGGCTCCTCGATGTGCCCGAACATCACCGTTGCGGTCGAGCGCAGGCCGGCGCGGTGCGAGGCCTCGATGATCTCGACCCAGCGCGCGACCGGCAGCTTGTTGGGAGAAATACGCTCGCGTACACCATCGTGAAGGACCTCCGCGGCGGTGCCCGGGGTCGAGCCGAGGCCGGCGTCACGCAGCCGCGCGAACACCTCCGCCGGCGGCAGCCCGGAGATGTCGCACATGTGCGCGATCTCCATCGGCGAGTACGCGTGCAGGTGCAGCTGCGGCGCGCAGGACTTGGCGAAGCGCAGCCAGTGCAGATAGGTGTCGAGGGTCCAATCGGGATGGATGCCCGACTGGATGCAGAGCTCGGTCGCGCCGAACTCAACCGCGTCGGCGATCCGCTGGGCAAAGTCGTCCTCGGAGTGCTCATAGGCATCAGGGGAGCGCTTGCCCTGACCGAATCCGCAGAACGCACAGCCGACGGTGCAGACGTTGGAGATGTTGATGTGGCGGTTGACCACGAACGTAACCAGCTCGCCCGCCAGCTCCGCGCGTAGCTCATCCGCCGCCTGGCGCATGTCCTCGATCGCCTCGGGACGGGTCTCAGCGAACATCGCCGTGAGCTCCTCG
>DATASU010000055.1:0-14664 GCA_036269095.1 Solirubrobacteraceae bacterium | reverse complement strand
TAACGAACTCCCCCGACTGTCCGTCAGCTGCTTCCTCGCGACGCAGAGCCGACATGCAGAGAGAGTATGGGACCTACCGGACTACCCAGAAGCGCCGGACGCCTTGCAAGAAATCTTGCAAGGCTTTCTAAAGGAATTTGCAGGGTTTGTCGATTCCGGTGAGAAGTCGGGGTGGCACCGAGGAACAGCTCTAACTCAGTTCCTCGGCACCAGCTCGAACAGATAACTAACCAATAACGCGGCTGCCCATTGTTCTTGTCCTCCGTGGGTCGCTGGTGGATGTGCTCGTCTGAAGGTGTTGCTTGACGCGCCACGAAGGGTGCCTGCGTGCTCAGTGCTGCGGTAGATCCGATCTGGTTATGCCTCGCATAACCTTCTGTTAGGCCATGCTCGATCTGAGACCGTTGCACTCCGTCGGTTTCCGCCACATCGCCGCCGCCAGCTTGATCAACGAGTTCGGCAACTGGGTCGGCGAGATCGCGCTGGCGATCTTGGTCTATGACCGTACGCACAGCCCGCTGGCCACGGCCGTGCTCTTCGTTTCGCTCCGTTTCCTCCCTGCCCTGCTCGCGCCGCTGCTCACGACGAGAGTCGAAGTCATTCCGCCTCGCTTCGCCCTCACCACGATCTTCTTGTTTGAAGCGGCCCTATTCGCCGTGATCGCTCAGGTGACCGAGCATCGATTCTCGATGCCGTTGGTTCTGGCGTTGGTCGCCGCGGATGGGGTGCTCGCGATCACCGGAACAGCGCTAGCCCGGACAGTCCTGGCCACTGGCCTGATTCGCGACGGGCTGCTCCGCGAAGGGAACTCGCTCCTGAACCTTGGCGCGATGGTGGCGGTGGCCGGCGCACCGGCTGTCGCCGGCATCGTCTCCGCAGGCAACGGGGCTGTCGACGCTGTACGGATCGATGCCGCCAGTTTCCTTGTCGCTGCCGTGATTCTCGGATCGGCAACCAAACTTGAACTCCACAGCGATGAAGGGGCGGGATTCGTCGGTCGACTTCAAGCCGGACTTGGCACTTTGCGAACCGACCCCACCGTGCGGCGGCTCCTCATCGCCATCTCCCTGGTGATCGGTCTGGGAGCGGTCGCGGTGCCCATCGAGGTGGTGTTCGCCACACACACGCTCCACGCAGGCGATATCGGCTACGGACTGCTCCTGACCTCATGGGGAGCAGGCATGATCATCGGAGCCCTAGCGTTCGCCGGCAGTAGAGAGACTCAGCTGATGACCATCCTCGGCGTGAGCACGGTGTGCGAGGCAGTTGGCTACGCCGGCATGGCTGCTGCGCCAAGCCTCGTCGTCGCATGCTTGTTCTCGTGTGTTGGGGGCATAGGAAATGGCGCCGCATGGGTGGCGGCAAGAACAGCGATGCAACAGCGGCTTCCCGTGGCACGCCAGGCAGCTGTGATGTCGGTGCTTGAGGCCTCGAATCAGATAACGGTGGCGCTCGGCTTCATGGCCGGAGGTGCCGTCACGGCCTTGACCTCCCCTCGCCTCGCGTATGCGATATCAGCGGCAGGTGTCGCAGCCGTCGTCGCGGCGTTCACTGTCTGGCCGATCGATGTCGCGGGTTCGGCATCCCCTGAAGCAGTTGCTATCGGTGACAGGTCGCCTGGCGGGGAAGACACCGAACTGCAGGACAATCCAGTTTCAGGACGAAGAACATCGCTGCCTCCTGCGACGACAAGATGACCGAGAGCCATCAGCCAATTCCACGCGGCGACCAGGCTCCGTTCGCCGTGCCGACACAGCGGACGCCGACGCGCGGCTTAGCGATCGCTCAAGTGCTGGCGTTCCTAGCCGCGCTCCTCGCCGCCGGCATCGCCTACGGGACTAGCGACTGGTACACGCCATACGTCGGGATCCTTGCGGTACTTGCTATTACCAGCGAGCTGACTGCGACCGCACTCCCCTCGGGCCAGCTCACGGTCTCAGGAAGCTTCCTGGGGATCATGCTGGCCGCCGTACTGCTAGGCGGCCCGGCAGCCACCATCGTCGGAACGGTCACGGTAGCGGTCGGCTGGTTCCGCTGGCGCGAAAGCGGTGCCGCATTCCGTCACAACCTGGTCACCTTCGCCTGGTTCCCACTGCTCAGTGGCCTTTGGTTCTACTGGGTCTCGGGGGCCGCTGAAGTTCGCATTCCGGCCAATATCGGAGTCCAGAGCTACCACCACCACCCTCACGCTGCTTTCTACCTGCTCGTGTTCGCGACCTTCGTGGTCGGGCTTGGGCTGAATTTCGTGATGAACGCTGCGTATACGTGTTGGCGGCAGCAGGTGCCCATCCTGCGCAAGCTCGCAGAGTTCAAGCCGGTTATCTCGGCCGAGCTGTCCTCGGTAGTCCTGACGCTGATAGCGGTCTACCTGACGATCACGCTACAGGTCTGGGGCCTCATCCTCTTTGCGCTCGTACTCGTGATCTTCCAGTACCTGGTCGGCGAACTACTGCTGTCACAGCGGCGCGGCGAGGAGCTGCAGGCGATAGCCACGACCGACGATCTCACCGGCCTCGCCAACCGCAAGCACTTCAACGATCAGGTGGACCTGGCGATCGCCGAGGCCGACGGCACGCCGGCGACGTTTGGCGTGCTGCTGCTGGACCTCGATCACTTCAAGGACATCAATGACACGCTCGGGCATCAGTACGGGGATGACCTGTTGGCGGATCTCGGTCCGCGAATGGCGGAGCGGATCGGGCAGGGCGGATTGGTGGCGCGCTTCGGCGGTGATGAGTTCGCGATCCTGCCGGCGGTGCGGACGGAGAATCTGGCGGCGTTGACGGCGATCGTCGAGGACGTGATGGCCTGCGTGCGCGAGCCGGTGAAGTTCGACGACATCACGCTGCAGGTCGACGCGAGCATCGGCGTGGCGCGCTTCCCGCACGACGGCCAGGATGCGCAGACGCTGCTGCGGCGCGCGGACATCGCGATGTACAGCGCCAAGGCCGAGCGCGACGGGCATCGCTTCTACGCGCATGGGCAGGACCGGCACTCGGTCTCACGCCTGAGCATGGTCGGGGACTTCCGGCGGGCCTTGGAGAAGGACGATGAGATCGTCGTTCACTTCCACCCGATCGTCGACCTCGGCAGCGGCCAGGTGCACGGCGCCGAGGCGCTCGTGCGCTGGCAGCACCCGGACCTCGGGCTGCTGCAGCCCGCGGCGTTCCTGGAGATCGTCGAGCAGACCGGTCTGATCGGCGCGATGACCACGCATGTGCTGCAGAAGGCGATCGCCGAGTGCGCCGCCTGGCATGCCGCCGGTCGCGACCTGACGATGTCCGTGAACCTCTCGGTCCGCAACCTCCACGATCCGATGCTGTCCTCGCAGGTGGCGCAGATGCTCGACCGCCACCGGCTGCCCCCGGCGGCACTGAAGCTGGAGATCACCGAAAGCATGATCCTGTCGGACCCGCAGCGCGCGCTGGCGACCGTTGAGAGCCTCAGCGAGATCGGCGTGCGCTTCGCCGTCGATGACTTCGGCACCGGCCACTCGTCGCTGGCGAACCTGCGGCGGCTGCCGGTCCACGAACTCAAGATCGACCGCTCGTTCGTCACGCCGATGCTCAACGAGGAATCAGACGGCGTGATCGTGCGGTCGACGATCGAGCTCGGCCACGCACTCGGCCTGAAGGTCGTCGCCGAGGGCGTCGAGGACGAGGTCACGCTCGCCCGGCTCGAGGAGATCGGCTGCGATCGCGCCCAGGGCCACTTCTTCTCGAAGCCGATCCCGCCGATCGAGTTCATGCGCTGGATCAGCCGCTACGAGAACCGCTTCCCGGCGGCGGCGTAGCGCGGCTCAGGCCGTCGAAGTCCAGCGGGACTTCGACGAAAGTCAGCGGTTTCACAAATACACCTCATTTGGGAGCTGTTGCGGAGGTACAACTCGGCGGCTTGGTCGTCTTCCCTGAGGAAGCGGCCCAACGTCGATCAGGAGCCTCACATGACAAGAGCCGCGCGCCGCAAGCTGCTCGCAACACTCGCAGTGCTGGTGCCATCGGTCCTCAGCCTCGCCGCCGGAGCGCCGGCGGCCTCCGCGTACACGCCCCCACCGGTCAAGCACGTGTGGGTGATCATGCTGGAGAACGAGTCCTATGACTACACCTTCGGTGCAGCCGGCCACAAGTACGCGCCGTACCTGACCGAGACGCTCCCGTCACAGGGCGCGCTGCTCAAGGACTACTACGGCACCGGCCACGACAGCCTCGACAACTACGTCGCGGCGGTCTCGGGCCAGGCCGGGAACTACGAGATGAACGAGGACTGCGGCACGTTCGCGCCGTTCGTCCAGTTCGGCGGAGAGAACTTCGACGACTGGACCAAGGACGGTCAGCTCTCCGGTGAGGGCTGCGTGTTCCCGAAGTCCGCGGCCGGCAAGCCGATTCTGACGATCGGCAACCAGCTCAGTGCCAAGGGTCTCAGCTGGAAGGAGTACGCCCAGGACATGGGCAACGACCCCAAGCGAGACGGCACCACAATGACCGCCAACGGTCCCGCGTGCGGGCATCCGCCGATCGGCGGCACGGATCTGACCGACTCGACGGGGCCCGCCAACGACAGCTACGCGACGCGACACAACGGCTTCATGTACTTCGACTCGATCATCGACGACAAGGCGCTGTGTGACTCGCATGTGCTGTCGCTGACGCCGCTCGCGCATGACCTCGAGAGCGCCTCCACGACCCCCGACTACTCGTTCATCACCCCGAACACCTGCTACGACGGCCACGACTGGCCCAAGTGCCAGGACGGGACCGCCGGGCGCCTGCCGCGGGTCGATCAGTTCCTGAAGCAGTGGGTCCCGAAGATCATGGCCTCTCCGGCTTACAAGCAGAACGGCATGATCCTGATCACGTTCGACGAGTCCGGCGACGACTCCGACGCGAACGCCTGCTGTGGTGAGGTCGACGGACTCGGCTTCGACGACCCGTCGCATCCGAACCTCAACGAGCCCGGGCTCTACGGTCCCGGCGGCGGTCGCGTCGGGGCGATCGTGCTGTCCAAGTACGTCAAGCCGGGCACCGTCAGCACCCAGCCGTACAACCACTACTCGCAGCTGCGCAGCATCGAGGACCTGTTCGGACTGGCGCATCTCGGCGACGCGAAGATGAGCCAGGTGCGTTCGTTCGGGCCCGATGTCTACACGCTGCCGCGGGGCTGACTCGACGGTTCGCACAGCGCTTGCGCTGATTGCCGCATCCCTGCTGCTCGTGGCCTGTGGCGGCTCAAGCCATAGGCCACACAGCGGCGGCGCGGCTGGCGAGCTGATCTCGTTCGGAACCACGACCTGCGCGCCGAACTGGCGCCCGCTCAGGGCAGGGTATGAGCGCTTCCGCGTGAGCAACGGATCAAGTCGCAGCGCGACCGTCTACCTGTTCCGGTCCGCCAGCGGTGCGACGAGCCTGACGCTGCGCGGTGTCGAGCCGCACGGCATCCGCGCGATCGGGATCCGGTTGTCCCCGGGCGTCGCCTACTCGTGGGGCTGCGACCTCAGCGGCTACCCGGATCACGTCTCCGACTCCGAGCGCGCGCCGCGGGTCGGTGTCGCCGGCCCGGTGGTGGTGCCGGTGTACGTGGCGACGCTGGCACCGGCACTCAACGCCTACCGGCGCTATGCGGGCCAGCTGCTGAGCGCGCTCGGCCCGGAACTGGCCGCACTGAACACGGCGGCACGGTCCGGCGATCGCGGCAGAGCGCGCACGGCTTGGCTCGCCGCCCACCTGACCTGGCTGAGGATCGGTCAGGACGACGCTGCCTACGGCGCCTTCGGTCAGCTCGGGCAGCAGATCGACGGAACCGCGGCCGGCCTCGTCGGGGGTGCGCGCAGCCGAGCCTTCACGGGCTTCCACAAGGTCGAGGACGATCTCTGGAGACGACGCGACCTTGCGGCCGCAGCCGCGGACAGCGCGCGACTGCGGCGGCTCGTCGCCAAGCTCGAACGCCAGAGCCTGAACGCGGAGCTGCCGGCGACCAAGGCAGGCATGACGAGCTTCACGATCCGCTGTCACGAGGTGCTCGAGGACGCGCTGCGCGACTCGCTCAGCGGCGACGATGACTACGGGAGCCACACCGACCTGCGCTCGCTCACGGCCGATGTCGCCGCGACGCGGGAGCTGCTGAAGCTGCTCACACCCGATCTCGACCCGCGCGCGCCGGCGCTGGCCGCGACGGCTCAGGCCCAGCTGCGCGCGATCAGCGCGGCGATCGGCGCCGCTCGGCGGGCGGGAGGCGCGCGGGCGCCGCGCGCGCTGCGGGTGCTGCCGACTCGTGAGCGCCAGCGCCTCGATCAGACGGTCGGCGCCGCGCTTCAGACGCTGTCACGCGTTCCGGACCTGCTGGGGATCGGGGGCACCTGAGCAGAGCGCGGCGCCGATCGGGCGGTCGGCGACGCCGCGGCCGGCCACGGCTCGCACAGCCGGTTCAAAACCCGGGGAGAGCGGGTACGGCCCACGGTATGAAGAGAACCGCACGCTCGGCAAGCACAACACCGCCTTCCTGCTGAGCCGTTCGAACCGTGTGATCCAGGTCAGCATGTCGTGGAACTACGGCTGATCCTCCAGCGCGAGATGGGGGCGAGCCCGCGATGACCGACCCGGGAGTCACGCGCGAGATCCACGACCTCTACGACGCCTTCAACCGGCGCGACAGCTCGTTCGTGACGCAGCGGATGGCGGCCGACGTCACGTGGCCGCGCGCGTTCAAGGGCGGCGTCGTCCAGGGACCCGACGCCGTCAGCTCCTACTGGAGGGAGCAGTGGCAGGAGATCGACCCGCACGTCGAGCCGGTGGCCGTGACGCAACGCGACGACGGCCGTGTCGACGTCGAGGTGCACCAGGTGGTGCGCAACCTCGACGGTGATGTGATCGCGGACTCAGTCGTGCATCACCTCTACACGTTCGCGGACGGGGCGATCACCAAGATGGAGATCGCCGACTGATCAGGAGCGGTCGATGAGCTCGATCCGGTAGCCGTCGGGATCGCGCACGAAGCACAGCAACGAGCCGCCGTCACGTACCGAATACGGCGGCTTCTCGGGCTCGATGCCCTGCTGAGACAGCTGCGCGAGCGTGGCGCTCAGATCGTCGACGCCGACCGCGATGTGGCCGTAACCGGTCCCGAGGTCATAGCTGCGCCCGTCATGGTTGAAGGTCAGCTCGAGGACCGACGGCTGGTCGCCCATCGCGAAGAAGTAGTTCGTCGCCTCCTTCTCACCGTTGCGGACGATGTCCATGTCGCGCTCGAACGTGAAGCCGAGCGCCTCATAGAAGGCGCGACTGCGGTCCGGATCGGTGATGCGGACCATCGTGTGCAGGAAGCTGGGGGTCATACGACCATCCTACGCACCCTCGGGTGGCTACTCGCTGCCGCCCACACCGGACGGCACGCTGCCCACACAAGGCGGACACGACGGAGATGCGAGACCCGCAAAACCGAGGGGCGTGACCCACCCCTCGGCCCTGAAGCGCGTGCTAGAGGCCGCGCATCGCCGACGCGGGCGGCACATGACCGCGAGCGTGCGTCGAGGAGGGAGCCTGCGGGCGCCGAGCCGAAGCAAGGTGCCTACGACGAGCACGCATCCGTGCACGACTCATACGCGCGACAGACTGAATCTCATGCTCGGTGCGGGCCTCATTGATCATTGCAACCAGGTCCATGTCGTGCTCGGGATCAAACAGGCTGGTATCAACGTCATTTTGGGTACGCCGGTTTTTGAACATGCCATTACTTTCGGCGCGAAACGTCCATAAGTCAAAATCGTAGTCACTACGGCAGTGATAGGCATGGCTTATTAGTTGCTGATCGCGTCGAGACGGGCGACGATCTCGCCGGCATAGCGCACGTAGGGCGCGAAGTCGAACACGGCGTCGAGGTCGAGTCCCTCGGCGGCGGGATCCGCCGCCAGCAGCTCGCGCAGGTGCACGTGCGTGTCGAGCGCCTGCTGGGCCAGCCGCTGCACCACGCGGTAGGCGTCATCACGGCTCGACCCGCGCGCGACGAGCGCGAGCAGCAGTCGCTGCGAGAACAGCGCGCCGTAGGTCAGGTCGAGGTTCTCGCGCATGCGCGCGGCATCGACGACGAGACCGCTGATCACTCCCAGCATCCGTCGCTGCATGTGGTCGAGCAAAATCGTCGCGTCGGGCAGCACGATGCGCTCGACGCTCGAGTGCGAGATGTCACGCTCGTGCCACAGCGCGACGTCCTCGACCGCGGCGGAGGCATAGCCACGCAGCAGCCGCGCGAGCCCGGTGATCTGCTCGGTCTTGATCGGGTTGCGCTTGTGCGGCATCGCGCTCGAGCCCTTCTGTCCGGCGCCGAACGGCTCGCGCGCCTCGCTGAGCTCGGTGCGGGCCAGGTGGCGGATCTCCGTGGCCAGACGCTCGAGCCCGGCGCCGGCGAGTGCGATCGTCTGTACGAGCTCGGCGTGACGGTCGCGCGGGACCACCTGGGTCGAGACCGACTCGAGCCGCAGGCCGAGCCGTGCCACCACGCGGCGCTCGAACTCCGGTGACGTCGCCGAGTAGGTGCCGACCGCGCCTGACAGCGCCCCCACCGATGCCTGCGTGAACGCGCGCTCGAGCCGCTCGACGTTGCGCTGAGCCTCGAATGCGAAGCCCGCCAGCTTGATGCCGAAGGTCGTCGGCTCCGCGTGGATCCCGTGCGTGCGACCCACACAGAGGGTCAACACGTGCTCGCGGGCCTTGGCCGTCAGCGCGCCAACCAGTGCCCGCGCGTCGGGCAGGATCAGCTCTCCGGCAGCCTGGATCTGCAAGGCGAGGCCGGTGTCGACGACGTCTGACGAGGTCAGCCCGAAGTGGATCCAGCGCCCCGGCTCGCCCGCCGAGGCGGCCAGCACATCGACGAAGGCGGCGGTGTCGTGGTCGGTCACGCGCTCACGCTCGTTGATCGCCTCGACCGTGAACGTGGCGGCGCGGATCGCCTCGAGTTCGGCGGGCGTGGGCCCGTCCATCTCCTCGCAGGCCGCGACCTCGACGCGCCGCAGCGCCTCGAAGCGCGCATGATCAGACCACAGCTCGCCGAGCTCCTTGCGCGTGTAGCGGTCGATCATCTGAGCGCCAGTCTATTCGAGCGCATCGCGCCCAGATCGCCCCCAGCTCTCCGCTAGCGTCTGCGAGCGATGAAGGGTTCGACAGTCGGCATCGTCGGCGCCGGGCAGCTCGCGCGGATGGGCTGGCAGGCCGCGATCTCACTCGATCTGAAGCTGCTGTGCCTGGGCGCCGCCGACGACGCGGCGGCCGGCGCGGGCGCAGCGGTACTCGAGGGCTCGGGTTACGACGCCGGCGCGCTGGCGGCACTGGCGCAGCGCTGCGACGTGCTCACCTTCGAGCACGAGCTTGTCGATCTGGCGGCGCTCGCCGAGCTCGAGGCACGCGGGGTCCAGGTGCGCCCGTCCGCGGCGGTGCTGGCCCTGGCCGTAGACAAGCTGCGCCAGCGCGAGACGCTCGCGGCGATGGACGGGGTGCAGGTACCGGCCTTCACCCGCGTGAGCACGGTCGACGAGGCCGAGACATTCGCCACCGAGCACGGCTGGCCGCTGGTGCTCAAGGCCCGCAGCGGCGGCTATGACGGTCGTGGGGTGTGGATCTGTCCCGATGCCGGCAGCGCCGCGCGGGCGTTCGCGGACGCAGGCAGCGCGGGCCTCGAGCTCTACGCCGAGCAGGCGGTCGCCATCGCGACCGAGGTCGCGGTGCTGGTGGCGCGCTCACCCGCGGGCGAGGTCGCGGTGTATCCGCCGGTCGAGACCTTCCAGGTCGACGGGATGTGCCGCTGGGTGCTGATGCCGGGACGCATCCCCGCGCGGCTCGGCGGTGAGATCGAGGCGCTGGCGCGGACGCTCGCGCAGCAGGTCGGGCTCGAGGGCCTGATGGCGATCGAGCTGTTCCTGACCGCGGACGAGCGGGTGCTGGTCAACGAGCTCGCGCTGCGCACGCACAACACCGGGCACCTGCACACCGAGGCGTCGGCGACGTCGCAGTTCGAGCAGCACCTGCGGGCCGTGCTCGACCTGCCGCTGGGCGCGACCACGCCGGTCGCGCGGGCGGCGGCGATGGTCAACGTCGTCGGCCAGCGCGACGGCTCGGACCCCGCCGCGCATCTGAGCACGGCGTTGCGAGTGCCCGGTGCGAGCGTCCACCTCTATGGCAAGGGCGCACGGCCCGGCCGCAAGCTCGGCCACGTCACGGTCTGCGCCGAGACGCCCGAACAGGCGCTCGAGTTGGCCCGCCAGGCCGCTGATAGGCTCGAGCACAATGACTGAGCCGATCGTCGGCGTGGTGATGGGCTCTGACAGCGACCTGGCCGTGATGGGCCAGGCCGGCGAGGTGCTCGCGGAGCTCGGGATCGCGGCCGAGACGCGCGTCGTCTCGGCGCATCGCACTCCGGTCGAGATGATCGCCTACGGCCAGCAGGCGGCCGCGCGCGGGCTCCAGGTGATCATCGCCGGCGCCGGTGGCGCGGCGCATCTGCCGGGCATGCTCGCGGCGGTCACCACGCTGCCGGTGATCGGCGTGCCGGTCGCGCTCAAGAACCTCGACGGAATCGACAGCCTGCTGTCGATCGTGCAGATGCCCAAGGGGGTGCCCGTGGCGACGGTCGCGATCGACGGCGCACGCAACGCGGGACTGCTGGCGGCACGGATCCTGGCCGTCGGGGACCCCGGCCTGCGCGCCCAGCTCGAGAGCTTCCGTGACGCTCAGGCGCAGTCGGCCAAAGCTGCGGACGCACGCGTCAGCAGCAGCAGCGCGGACAGTTAGAGACTCAGAATCCGCGCCGCGAGCACCGCGGCATTCCTGGCGGCGTCGACGCCGACGGTCGCCACCGGCACGCCGGGTGGCATCTGCGCGATCGCCAGCAGCGCATCGAGCCCGCCGGCGACCGAGCTGCTCGAGGTCAGCGGCACGCCGATCACAGGCAGGTCGCTGTGCGCGGCGACGACACCCGGCAGCGCCGCTCCCAGACCCGCACCGGCGATGATCACCCGCAGGCCGCGCAGGCGCGCGTTGCGCGCGTAGTCGGCGACGACGTCGGGATCGTGGTGGGCCGACATCACGCGGACCTCGCTGCGGATGCCGCGGTCGTTGAGCTCCTTCTCCGCCTTCTGCATCGTCGGCAGGTCGCTCTTGGCACTCATCACGATGCCCACCCGTGGGGCGTCGACGGGCAGATCGTCGAATGCGACCTCGGGGTCCGGAGCCGGCGGCTCGAGGCCCTCGGGCTCGAGTGAGGTCATCCGCCGACGACCCGCTCGGCGATGTCGCGGCGCAGCTGCTTGCCGTCGAAGTCGATCTCGTCGGCCGCCGCGTACGCGGTCGCGCGGGCGAGCGCGTGATCGGGACCGAGGGAGGTGACACTGAGCACGCGGCCGCCGGCCGTCACCAGCTGCCCGTTGGCGTCGCGCGCGGTGCCGGCGTGGGTCACGAGCACGCTGGTCGGGATGTCGTCGAGGCCGAGGATCACGTCGCCGCTCGACGAGCCGTCCGGGTAACCGGCGCTGGCGAGCACGATCGTGACGGCGCTGCGCTCGTCCCACTGCAGCGACACGCCCTGCAGACCGTCGCCCCCGGAGGCCGCGGCCGACAGCAGCTCGAGCAGATCGGTCTGCAGACGCGGCAGGATCGCCTGCGTCTCGGGATCGCCGAAGCGCGCGTTGAACTCGAGCACTTTGGGACCGCTCTCGGTCAGCATCAGCCCCGCGTAGAGCACGCCGTGGAACTTGATCCCGCGGCGGCGGAGCTCGTCGAGCACCGGCTGATGCACGATCGCGGCCAGCGCCCGCGCCTGCTCGTTGCCGATCGCCGGGACCGGTGAGTAGGAGCCCATGCCACCGGTATTGGGCCCGGCGTCCCCGTCGAAGATGCGCTTGTAATCCTGAGCCGAGGCCAGCGGCAGCGCGCGGACGCCGTCACAGATCGCGAGCAGCGAGACCTCGGCACCGACGAGGTACTCCTCGACGACCACCCGCTCGGTGCCGAAACGGTGCTCGACCAGCAGCTCACCGAGCGCGTCGCGCGCCTCCTCGGCCGAGGCGGCGATGATCACGCCCTTGCCGGCCGCGAGCCCGTCGGCCTTGATCACGGCCGGGTAGCGGCGGGCGGGATCGGGGACCAATTCGGCGATCGCGGCGATGCCGTCCTCGACGCTCGTCACGACGCGGTAGCCGGCCGTCGGGATCTCGGCGGCCTCCATCACCTCCTTGCAGAAGGCCTTGGAACCCTCGAGCAGCGCTCCGGCGGCGGACGGCCCGAAGCAGGCGATACCGGCGTCGGCCAGGGCGTCGGCGAGGCCCGCGACGAGCGGCACCTCCGGACCCACGACCACCAGATCGACATGCTCGCGGCGCGCCGCTTCGACCAGCCCCGCGATGTCGTCGACGGCTACCGGCAGGACCCGCGCGACGTTCTCGATGCCGGCGTTGCCGGGAGCGCAGATCAGCTCGGGCCGGTGCGCGGAACGGGCGAGCGCGTGGAGGATCGCGTGCTCGCGTGCGCCGGCGCCGACGACCAGGACGCTCGGTCGGTCTCCGCGCTCGCTGGATGGCTCTGCAGGCACGGCGCGCACTCTAACGCGCTCGTTGAGATGACCGGCTTGCAATGATCCGCACCAAATCCCGAGAATTAGGTGAACGATGGCCAAGTTCCGCCACGAACCAAGAGTGCTCGCGATCGTCCTGGCCGGTGGCGAGGGCAGCCGCCTGGCGCCGCTGACGCTGGACCGCGCCAAGCCGGCGGTGCCATTCGGCGGCAACTACCGGCTGATCGACTTCGCGCTGTCGAACGTCGTCAACGCCGGCTACCGCCGGATCGTCGTGCTGACGCAGTACAAGAGCCACTCGCTCGACCGCCACATCTCGCAGACCTGGCGCCTGTCGAACCTGCTCGGCAACTACGTCGCGACGGTACCCGCGCAGATGCGCCGCGGGCCCCGCTGGTTCGAGGGCTCGGCCGACGCGATCTTCCAGAACATCAACCTGCTGCGCGACGAGCGTCCCGATCACGTGATCGTCTTCGGGGCCGATCACATCTATCGCATGGACCCCGCGCAGATGGTCGCCCAGCACATCGCGTCGGGCGCCGCGGTCACGGTCGCCGCGATCCGCGTGCCGATCGAGCAGGCCGACCAGTTCGGCGTGATCGAGACCCACCCCGGCAGCCTCGAGATCTCCGCGTTCCGCGAGAAGCCGCGCGATGCGACCGGACTTGCCGATGCCCCCGACCAGGTGTACGCGTCGATGGGCAACTACGTGTTCTCCACCAAGACGCTGCTCGACGCGCTCTACCGGGACGCCGCCGACGAGCGCTCGGTGCACGACATGGGCGGCAGCATCCTGCCGATGCTCACCGAGGACGACCAGGTCCAGGTCTACGACTTCGACCAGAACCGCGTCCCCGGCGAGACCGCGCGCGACCACGGCTACTGGCGCGACGTGGGAACCCTGGACGCGTACTACGACGCGCACATGGACCTGATCTCGATCCACCCCGTCTTCAACCTCTACAACAGCGAATGGCCCCTCTACACGCACACCGTGCAACTGCCGCCCGCCAAGTTCGTGGCCGGCGGCATCGCGAGCGAGTCGATGGTCGCGCCCGGCTGCATCATCTCGGGACAGGTCACCCAGTCGGTTCTCTCGCCCGGAGTGGTGGTGGAGGAGGGCGCCATGGTCCAGGGTTCCATCCTGCACCACAACGTCCGCATCGGCCGCGGCGCGGTGGTGCGCCGGGCCATCCTGGACAAGAACATCGTCGTCCCGCCGGGCGCCACGGTCGGCGTCAACCTGGAGCGCGACCGCGAAATCTACCACGCCTCCGCGAACGACATCATCGCGCTGGGCAAGGGGCAGCGGGTGGTCTGAGCGCCGCGACTGGCGCGAGCGGCCCGACTGACGCGACGCCGGGAGTGGCGGGGGTGGCGGGAGCGCCGGAGTAGTGGGAGTGGCGGGGGTAGTGGGAGTGGCGGCGCGGCCGGGACCCGCCAGGCCCGGCCGCGCCACCAGGTTCGATCAGCGCGTCCCCTCTCTCGTGCCGAGCGGGGTCACTTCGCGCTCGTCGCCTTGGTGATGTGCTGGACGGGGCCGAAGCCGAAGTGCTCGATCCGGAGCGACAGGTCGCAGCCGCCGCCGCGGTCGTCGGTGTCCAGGCCGATCGTCACGGGCGCTCCGGCGTAGGCCGTGTAGTAGGAGCCTTCGGGCAGGTAGCCCCTGCACTGGCTGGCGTCGGCCAGGTCGTCCTGCGGGTAGTACTGGATGTCGAGGCCGACGCCGCTGAGCCCGGAGACGGTGAAGGTCAGGTTGCAGTAGCCCGAGCGGTTGTCGGTGTCGTCCAGGACGGTGCTGCCGAAGGTCTGGAACGGCTCGATCGGCAGGTTGAACGTGCCCTGATTGTCACCGTTCGCAGCGTTCTGGCACTGCCCGGCGTCTCCGCCGGAGCTGACCGCCCAGGTGTAGCTGGCCGTCATGCCGGTGAGGGCGCCGCCCGGGTCGTAGATGCCGAAGGCCAGCTGGCAGCCGCCGGCCCGGCTGTCGGTGTCGATCAGGATGGGGGTGGTCCAGTTCGGCGAGGTCGCCCACTGGCTGGTCGGCCCGTCGCCGCACTGCTCGCCGGCGTTGGGGGTGGGGAACCACTCGACGCCGATGCTCGGCGGTGCGGT
>DATASU010000054.1:0-74693 GCA_036269095.1 Solirubrobacteraceae bacterium | reverse complement strand
TGGCTTCTGCGAACCCTGCTCCCTCCCGAACCGCTGCAACCAACATATTGCGACAGACGCCACAAGCGCAACCCCACAACCACCCCAAACCCGCAATTTGAAGAAAAAGAAGCGGCCCAGAACCACTCAGGTGACAGAAGCTGTGGACGTTCACCGCCAGAAATGACGCAAAACGTCCCTCGCTTCGGATGCGCGTCAGATGATGCGGGGCTCAACCGTCATCGCGCCGCCGGCGTCGCCGGTGTTGGGCGTGCCGTCGGGCTCGATCAGCAGCACCAGTGTCTCCTCCGACGCCTCGGGGCAGTGCTCGACCCCGCGGGGGACCACGAACAGCTCACCCGGCTCGAGCTCGACGTCGCGATCGCGCAGGTGGATCGTGAGCCGGCCGCTGATCACCAGGAAGAAGTCGTCGGTGTCATCGTGCTTGTGCCAGACGAACGAACCGAGGACCTTGACCACCTGCAGCTTGTAGTCATTGACGTAGCCGATGATGCCCGGCTGATAGGGACCCGGCAGCAGGGCGAACTTCTCGGCGAGATTGACCTTCTGATCCATCGTCGTCCTCCAGGCGTCGCTCGTGCGCCAAAGCTAAGCACTCGCGGATCGGGGGGCGCGCGGACTGCGGCCCCGCCCAGCGGGGCGGGGCCGCTAGCTCAATGCGTCAGACGCTGCGCCGGTAGAACGGAGACCAGGGTGGCGAGTTGCCGGTCTCGTAGCAGTTGGTGCCCTGACTGCTGCACCACATCGTGGTCGAGTCGAACTTCCCGAGCCATGGCGTCGGTTGCTGGACGGCCTGACTGACCTGGCCGTGGTAACTCGACGCCACGTCGGGGTTGCCGCTGCCGTTGTACGCCGGAAGCTCCGGGTACGGGTAGATGTCCAGCGTGCGGACGACGGCGTTGGTGTTCGGGGCTCCCTCGGCCGGGATCGAGTCGGTCAGATCAGAGGTCGAGCCTCCGCCCGCCGGCGCACCGCCGCCGCTGCCCGCCGCGGGCTCGTACTTCGTCGCCAGCAGGCTGTTCGGGGCCTGATGCAGCTCCGTCCACTGAACCACGGCACCGAGGCCGTTGTAGGTGTCGGCGCCCGCGTCGACGTTGGAGTCGCCGCAATGACCGACGCTCGGCAGAAGGTAGTAGCGAGCGAACGCCTTGGTGCGCTCCACGCCACCGTTGGCCTTGACGACCGCCTGGTAGTAGGAGAGCGAGCTGACCGTCGGGATCGAGTAGTCAGCCTCACCGGCCCACAACAGCAGCTTGCCGCCATCATGCGCGAATTGCCCGATGTCCGGGTTGGTCGCATCCCAGAACGGGGCGAGCTTCTCGATCTGCTGGAACGAGACGTCGGTGAACTGCTCGTCGAGCACGGCGTCATTGCCGAGATCGGTCCCAACCGCCGGCGTCCCGAGCCCGAAGTACTGGTACCACTCGGTGATGAACCCGGCGTTGCCGGCAACCGCCGGCAGGCTGGCCGGCAACAGCACACTGGTCCCGTTGTTCATGTCGGGCTCGCTGCCCAGCGGATAGCCACCGGGGAACAGGTGGTTGCCCTGGGGGTCAACCGGTCCGTTGTAAACCTCGGCGAAGGCGTTGATCTCGGCCTGCGTGAGGCAGGCGGGTGAGGTCGGATCGGGCGTGACGCCTCTTGCGCAGAGCAGCGATTCAAGGTTGAACTTCCGCTCGCACGCGCGGTAGTCGAGCATCAGTCCGTCTGTGTTCTTGTCGCACAGGTTGAGTGCGGCCTTGTTGATCAGCTGCGCCATCGGCATATCGATCGTCGCGTTCATGCGAGTCGGATCGAGCGCCGCGTCGTTCTCGTACTCGTGGAAGACCGAATTGAGCTCGGTCATGATGTTTGCCGGCGAGCCCGCGAGCACGCCGTTGAAGTCGGCCGGATAGCGCTGGACCTCGGTCAGCGCCTGATGGCCGCCCTGCGAGCATCCATCGAAGTAGGAGTATTTCGGCGCGAGACCGTAGAACTCACTCGCGAGCCCCTTCGACACCTCGGCCAGCAGGTGGTCGGAGGTGTAGGCGAAGTCGACCCGCTGCGCACCGTTGGTCGACCAGGCGGTGCCCTGGCCGCTGTGGCCCTCATCCTGGGAGGCGATCACGAAGTCACCGTCCTCGAGCGGCTGATAGCCGGTCGACTGCGGCGCGCTAAGACCGATGTTGCCGCACAGTCCGCCACAACCGATCTGCAGGTAGCGCTGACGCCAGGTGCTCACCGGCAGCAGCACCTCGAAGCCGATGTTGGTGTCGATCGTGCCCGTCAGCGCGCAGTACTCGACGCCGCTGTCCGGGTCCTTGCCGACCTGGAACTCGCTGATGTCCAGCGCCTGGCCGGCGGCCACGGTGGTCGTCGCCAGCTTCGCGCACGACTCCTTCGATGCGATCACCTTCAGATTCGCGAGCTGCGTGCCGTCGTTGGAGCCGTGGTTGCCCTGCGTCTGGTGCGCGGCTTTGACCGGTCGTGGCGCATGCGCGTGTGCCTGAGCCGGTACCGCCACGACGACGCTCAGCAACGCGGCGCCGGTCGCGATCGCGGTCAGCCTGGACCGTCCGCGAGCACGCCAAAGTGACCGCTCTCGCGGTCCCGAGACTGCCTTCATGTGACCCTCTCCTGGTTGTCGTCCGCGCGCCGGTGCGTCGCGGGTCATCCTCACTGCGGCCTTGTTATTTACCCAACGCGGAGAGGCGTGTCAACCACAATGCGGCACGCGCGTGCCGCATTGTGGTACCAGTCAGCGACCGCTGACGATCCGCTCGAACTCCGGCCGAGCCCTCAACAGCGTCGTGCGGATCCTCGCCGCCTGCTCGGGGAAGCGCACGGTCGGGACGGGAACACCGAGCGAGAACGCATTCCCGGCGTCGTCGGTCGCGAACGTCGCGGTGGCAGAGATGCCCGCGAGTCCCTCGACGTCGACCGCAATCTTCTCCCTGCGGATTCGCTCTAGCCTCGCGTCCATCGATTCGCCGTCGACCTCGGCCCGGGCTTCGAAGGCGGTCGCCACCGATGTCAGCCCCGCATAGTTCGGCGAGCACGCCACGAGCACCCAGCCCGATGCGGTATTGGCCGCGGGCAGAGTCGCGCCGATCCCATGACCTGCGGTCAGCTGCCGCATCGAGATGATCTGATCGACGATCATGATCTGGTCACCGACGAGCACGGTGATATCGACCGTCTCCTTGAGCTCGGCGGCCAGCGCCTCCAGGAGCGGCCGCACCCGCAGCCGCACCTGCTCGGTCTCGGAGGTCGCGATGCGGGTGAGGATGCGGCCGACGCGATAGCGGTTGTCGAAGCTCTCGACGATCTGCTCCTGCTCGAGCGCCGAGAGGATGCGGTAGGCGGTGCTCTTCGCCAGCCCGCTGCGCTTGACGACCTCGGCCAGAGTGAGCCCGGTCGGCGAGCGCGCGAGCATGTGCAGGATCGTCGCCGCGCGGGAGATGACCTGCACGCCGGAGCGGCGCGCCTCAGGCGCCGCGAGCAGTGCCTGAGCTTCGGGGATCGACGAGCCGCCATCGGTCATCACCGAAGCCTAAGGGATCAAGCGCGGCGCGATCCCCGCATGCACCCGGCCGCGTGGCCGGCCCGAATGCCGGCTGGGCGTATCGTTCAGCGCTCTGAGCAATCGAAATGGGGAGCCGACCGGCATGGCGCATGGGTTCACGGGTACGGCAGTGATCGACCGGCCAATCGACGAGGTCTTCGCGTTCCTGGCCGACGGAACCAACGACCGCAAGTTCAGCCCGCGGGTGCAGGAGATCCGGCAGACGACCGCGGATCCGATCGGCGTGGGCACCGTCTTCGAGAGCACGGTCAAGGACGCCGGCATGAAGTCGACGCGCAGTTTCGAGCTGACGGAATTCGTGGCGCCGACCAGGATCCGTTGGACCGAGCGCTCGAAGAACGCGGTCACGGTTCCCGAGGGCGGCTACGACCTCGAGTCCGTCGGCGACTCGCAGACGAAGGTCACGATCCACAACACGCTCGCGGGCCATGGCATCGGAAAGCTGCTCGTGGGCTTCGCGTCGGGGGCGGCCGCGAAGGACGCGCCGGCCTTCGCGCAGCGGATCAAGGCCGCCGTCGAGTCAGCCTGAGCGATCGGCCCGCGCCGCCTGGATCGCGTCGGCCTGGGTCGAGTCGCACCAGATCTCCCAGCGTCCCGACGCGGAGAACCGCTCGTCGAGGAAGCGGTAGGGCCGGCGACCTCCGAACTCAGTGGTCCGCAGGTGCCAGACCCCGCCCAGGACGCTGGCGATCCGCCGGCGCGGCCAGGCGATCGCGTCCTCGACGCCGGGGAAGGTTCGTGGCTCGTCGGGCGCCGCGGCCAGCCCGTTGAGCAGCTCGCGCATCAGATCGCTGCAGCGGTCGTAGAAACGCGCCACCTCACCGGGGTCGTCCATGGCCTTCTCGGGGTTGTGCTCGGCGATGGCAGGTCGGCGATCGATGCGCGGCATCCCTCTACGGTACGGCGGAACCTCTCGGATAGATCAGGATCGCGCCCAAGTTTCGGGATCGGGGCCACTCGCGGCCCGCGACCAAGGGCTCGCAAGCGGCTTCGGCCGGCGCCGCCCGGACGGCGGTGTCTAGGATGCAATCCCGGAAGAGGCAAGCGAAGCTAGGTGCGACGTGGATAAGACGATCGAATCGGCGGCGGCGGCTGTCTCGCAGGTCGAATCTGGCTCGACGCTGGCGGTCGGGGGCTTCGGACTCTGTGGCATCCCGTCGGTGTTGATCAATGCGCTGCTCGCGAGCGGGGTCGATGAGCTCGAGGTCGTCTCCAACAATGCCGGGGTCGATGATTGGGGGCTCGGGCTGTTGCTTGGAGCCGGTCGGCTGCGGCGGGTGATCGCCTCCTATGTCGGGGAGAACAAGGAGTTCGCGCGCCAATATTTGGCTGGTGAGCTCGAGGTCGAGCTCACACCGCAGGGCACGCTGGCCGAACGGATGCGCACCGGCGGCTCCGGGATCGCCGCGTTCTACACCCGCACGGGTGTCGGCACGATGGTCGCCGAGGGCGGCATGCCCTGGAAGTACGACACCTCGGGCGAGGTTGAGATCGCGTCACCGCCCAAGCCGACCGCCGAGTTCGATGGGCTCGAGTACGTCTTGGAGCGCGCGATCGTCGCCGACTACGGCCTGGTGCGCGCCTGGAAGGGCGACCGCCACGGCAACCTCGTCTACCGCGACGCTGCCCGCAACTTCAACCCGCTGGCCGCGATGTGCGGTCGCGTGACGATCGCCGAGGTCGAGCAACTGGTGGAGCCGGGCGAGCTGGACCCGAACGAGATCCACACGCCGGGCGCCTACGTCCACCAGGTGCTCGCGCTGACCCCGGAGCAGGCGGCCGACAAACGCATCGAGCGTGTGACCGTCCGCGAGCAGGTGTCCTGATGGGCTGGACGCGCGAACAGATGGCCGCACGGGCAGCTTCGGAGCTGTCCGACGGCGACTACGTCAACCTCGGTATCGGACTGCCGACGCTCGTGCCCAACTACGTTCCCGACGACGTCGAGCTGGTGCTGCAATCCGAGAACGGGATCCTCGGCACCGGCCCCTACCCCACCGCTGATCAGGTCGACCCCGACCTGATCAACGCCGGCAAGGAGACCGTCACGATCCGCCCCGGAGCGAGCTTCTTCGACTCCGCGACAAGCTTCGGGATGATCCGCGGCGGCAAGATCGACGCCGCGATCCTCGGCGCGATGCAGGTCTCCGCCGGCGGCGACATCGCCAACTGGATGATCCCCGGCAAGATGGTCAAGGGCATGGGCGGCGCGATGGACCTCGTGCACGGCGCGAAGAAGGTGATCGTGCTAATGGAACACGTCGCCAAGGACGGCAGCTACAAGATCGTCGAGCGGTGCTCGCTTCCCTACACGGGTCGGGGAGTGGTCCAAAGGATCATCACCGACCTCTGCGTGCTCGACATCACGCCCACCGGGCTGAGCCTCGTGCAGCTCGCGCCCGACGTGTCCGCAGACGAGGTGCGCGCCAAAACCGAGCCTGCCGTCCTGCTGCCGTAGCTGTCCTGGGCGCGCCGGCGCCAGCCCGGCGAGAACCTCGACCGTGAGGTTCTCGCCACCGGGGTGCCCGGCCCTCAGGCGTGCGCGGCTTCTTCTGCGCGGCGCGGGAGCTTCCAGCCCGGGCGCACGAAGTGGCAGGTGTAGCCGTTCGGGTAGCGCTCGAGGTAGTCCTGGTGCTCGGGCTCGGCCTCCCAGAACGGCCCGGCCGGGGTGACTTCCGTGACGACCTTCCCCGGCCACAGGCCCGACGCGTCGACGTCGGCGATCGTGTCCTCGGCGATCGCACGCTGCTCGTCGGTCAAGTAGAAGATCGCGGAGCGGTAGCTCGCCCCCATGTCGTTGCCCTGGCGGTCCTTGGTCGAGGGATCGTGGATCTGAAAGAAGAACTCGAGCAGGTCTCGATAGGAGATCCGCTCCGGGTCGAAGATGATCTCGATCGCTTCGGCGTGGCTTCCGTGGTTGCGATAGGTCGCGTTCGCGACCTCGCCGCCGCTGTAGCCGACCCGGGTGCTGAGGACTCCGTCGAGCTTGCGGACCAGATCCTGGACGCCCCAGAAGCAGCCGCCCGCCAGGATCGCCTTCTCAGTTGAAGCCATGCTGTTCGCTCCTTTGCTCGCCAACCGTTCTCACCGCACTTCAGACGAAGTGTGACAACTTCGTTGTGTTGCTCTCTGGATAGTCCGCCGAGCTCGCCAACCGTTACGTCGGGACCTCGGTAGGGTGACGCGGGCATATGCGCATCCTGTTCATCGGCGGTACCGGCACAATCAGCTCGGCCTGCGTGCGGCTCGCGCACGCGCGTGGCATCGACGTCTCGATCATCAACCGCGGCGTCTCCGATCTCCGCGATCTCCCGTCCGACGTCGAGACGCTGGTCGCCGATGCCCAGCAGATCGAGCAGCTCAGTGGCGCGCTCGCCGGCCGTAGCTTTGATGTCGTCGCCGACTTTCGCGCGTTCACTCCCGCCGAGGTCCAGGAGCGCCTCGACCTGCTGCGGGGCCGCGTTGGTCAGTACGTGTTCATCAGTTCCGCGACCGTCTACCAGAAGCCGCCTGCGCTGCTCCCGATCGTTGAGTCGACACCGATGTTCAACCCCGACTGGCGCTACGCCAGCGACAAGATCCTGTCCGAGGATTTACTCAACGCCGCCTACCGAGACGAGCACTACCCGGTCACGATCGTGCGACCGTCGCACACCTACGACCAGCGCACGCCCCCGGTGTACGGAGGCTGGACCCAGATCGACCGCATGCGTCGCGGCAGGCCCGTCATCGTCCACGGCGACGGCACGTCGCTCTGGACGCTCACACACAGCTCGGATTTCGCGGTCGGCTTCCTCGGTCTGCTCGGCGACCCGCGCACGCTCGGACACGCGTTCCATATCACCTCGGACGAGGTTTTCACGTGGAACCAGATCTATGAGATGCTCGCCACCGCCGCGGGCGCACCCCAACCGGAGCTCGTCCACCTCCCGTCCGAGGCGATCGCCAAGGCGGACCGCGCTTGGGGCGACGCGCTGCTCGGCGACATGGCTCACAGCCTCGTGTTCGACAACACCAAGATCAAGCGGCTCGTTCCGGACTTCACGACCCGCACAAGCTTCGCGGCAGCCACACGCGAGATCATCACCTGGTTCGACGCCGACCCGACGCGTCAGCGTGTCGACGAGCGATTCAACAGCGTGGTCGAAGCGCTACTGCGGGGCTAGGGCCGTTCGCAGTTGCTCGACGAATGCCGCGATCCTGTCGGCGCCGCCGCGGGGCGAGCCGGACCAGTCCTCGCACTGAGTCCACGAGAACTCCGGCGGCGTCCCGGGATAGCGAGGGAACAGATGCAGGTGAAAATGCGCCGAGTGATGGCCGATCACGGCGGAGTACAGCCGTTCGGCCCGCGTCTCCTGCCGTAGCGCGGCGCCGAGCTTCGCGGCAGCCACACCGATCTGCGCTGCCTCGCTCTGAGTGAGGTCCGCCCAGGTGTCGGCGTGGCGACGCGGGGCGATCAGCAGATGCCCGAGTTGCGGCTCTGGCTCCAACAGCGGCGGGACGTGGAAGCCGACCGCAAGCTCGCACTCCCAGAGGAAGCCGCCGGGTAGATCGACATCGCCATTCAGCTCGCGGCAGACATCGCAGGAATTCACGCGATCACCCTACCTCGCGTGGTCGAAACGCACGATGTTTGGCTACAGCTGCAGATATGCGTCGCCATGCGTGCGCAGCGCGGCCGTGAAGCTCGCGGGATCGCGGTCTGCGTCATAGCCATCAATGCCGCAGTGCTCGCATCGAGCGGTATAGGCCGCCAGAAGAAGCCCGTGGGCTGCGATCTGGCCACGTTCCGTGCGCGTCAGGTGCGCGCCGCGAGCGGCGCTGTACTCGTCGAGGAACGCATTCATCTCCTCGGGTGTCGGGGCACGCGCGACGCCCGCGAGGTCGAACCGGGTCGTGTAGGTCATCGCCGCCACGCCCACCAGCTCTGCCTCGGTGCGAACCGCCAGGCTGTCCCAGTCATAGATCGCGGTGATGCGGTCATCCGCGAACCGGAAATGCTTCCCGCTCCAGTCGCTGTGACCAGCTATCAGCCGCCCGCCGTTCACGATCGCCGCCTTGGCCTCGCGGCCGAACGCGTCGATCCACTCCGCGCCCGCGCCGGTGGCGTCGAAGTCGAAGATCGGCGAGTGAGCGTGCACGGGCCACAGCCGATCCCGGTCGACAAAACTCCAGCCCCCCACCAGTGCCGCCGGCGCAGACCGGGAGCCGGTGATTGCAAGCTGCCAGGCAAGCGCCTGCGCGATCAGCCGACGGCAGATCGGCTCATGGGTGTCGCGGAACTCGCCGTCGTCGATCAGCGTCTCGGCGGTCACGTGACCGTTGACGAGCGCCACCGGTGCGACAAGCGGCTGCGGACACGGGAGCCCGGCGCGACAGAGCTCGTCCTGGATCTCATGAACCGCCAGTAGTCTCGCCCGATTCTCCCGCGGTTGATGGGCTTTGAGCACGACCCGGCGGCCGTCGTCGAGACGCGCTCCGACCACGACACCAACACTTGTCGCGCGGAACAGCAGCTCGGAGATCCCCGCACCGATCTCGCTGACACAGAAGCGATCGAGCAGCGACATGATCCGATCGAGGTCGCGCGTCGCGAACACGATCTGCTCAACAGCACCGCCGCGCCCAACACCGGAACCAGCGTCCCGAACACGTTGCCGCTCGTTGCCCATGCCGCAATTATCAGCGGCGCCGGCGGCGCTTCAGCTCTGCTCAGTTGTTCCCGGCGATGCCGAGCTCCGGGGCGGCGGCGACCGCGACCAGGGCAAGCGCTTCAACGACCGCGGGCGAGAACTGTGAGCCGGCCAGCATCTGGCATTCGCTGAGGGCTTCGGCTGCGGTTCGCTGCCGCTGGTACACGCGGCCGGCGGTCATCACGTCGTAGGCGTCGGCGACGGCGAGGATCTGGGCGCCATCGGGGATGCGATCGGCTACGAGTTGGTCGGGGTAGCCGGTTCCGTCCCAGCGTTCGTGGTGGCCGCGGATCCACCGCACCTGCTCGTCCGCGAGTACCTCTGACGCGATCCGGGCGCTGAGTGCCGAATGTCGTTTGATCTCTTCGTATTCGGCGTCGGTGAGTCTTGCCGGTTTGAGCAGGATCTCGTCCGAGATCCCGATCTTTCCGACGTCATGCAGCAGTCCGCAGTCGTGTAGCAACCGTGCGCGCGTCGTGGTCCAGCCGAGGTGCAGGGCGAGTCGCTGCGCCAGGCTGGCAACGCGCTCTGAGTGTTCACGTGTGTCGATGTCCTTGCAGTCGATCGCACGCGCGAGCGCGCGGATGCTCGCCATCGTCTGCGAGGCCTCGACTCGATGACTCTTCGCGCTCAGCAGCGCGTGAGCGTCGTCGGTGTAGATGAAGGTGGTGTTGCGACCACCATCCTTGGCCCAGTAGAGCGCACGGTCTGCGAAACGCACGAGCTCCTCACCGTCGAGGTCGCTTTCGCTTGCGCACACCCCGACCGAGACGGTCACCTTGCCGACCCGCGCGAACGGCTCTGACTCGATTGCCTGCCGCACACGTTCCGCGGCCTGGAAGGCGCTTTCGCGCCCCGTCTCGGGCATCAGCCAGGCGAATTCCTCGCCACCGATCCGGGCGACCGTCTCCCCGTCGCGCGCCTGCGCGGTGAGCCGGCGGCCGAGTTCGGCGAGCACCTTGTCACCGGCCTGGTGGCCATGAGCGTCGTTGATGTCCTTGAAATGGTCAATGTCGAGCAGGACGAGGCTGAGATGCCGCTCGTACCGCCGCGCGCGAGTTACCTCGGAGCGCAGGCGCTCCTGGAAGGTGCGGTGGTTGGCGAGGCCCGTGACGGCGTCGGTTGATGCATGGCGCGAGAGCATGTCCCAGGATTCGGCGTTGCCGATCGCCATCGCGGTCAGACGCGCGAAACGGCCGAGCCGCTGCTCGGCGTCAGCTGGGATCGAGTCCTCCGTGAAGTTCGCCGCGAGCGTTCCCCAGAGCTTGCCCCCGACGATCACCGGCGCGGCAACGGCAGCCACGATCTGATTGCGGGCCAGCCACGCCGCGCCTGTATCCGTGCCGGAAGGGGACGGGGTGTCGATTCTGGCCGGTTCGCCGGTACGCACGACGGTCGCCGAGGCCGAATCGCCGTCCTGGTGGAAGCTGATCTCCCCGACCGGTTGGCCGTCGCGCTGGTGGCCGCTGATGACGGTGCAGGAGCCACCTGCCTCGTCGAAGCGTTCGACCAGGCCGCTGTGGGCGCCGAGCAGCCGCTGCACTTCGGACGCCACCGCCTCAAACACGGCGGCCGAGCCCGCGTTGGCGGCAACCAGCTCCGCGATACGACGCAGCCCGCGCTCCTCAGCGTCGCGCTGCGCACGGTCGGTGATGTCCTGGAGGGTGCCGTGTGAGCCAGCCGGCTGCCCGTGCTCGTCACGCGGGTACTCGACGTGCATCGACACGATCAGCTCACGGCCGTCGGCCGCGTTCAGCGCAAACTCGCCGTCCCAGGATTCCTCGCCGCGGTCAACCGCTTCGCTGAGAGCGTCACGGATGCGGTCGCGATCGACCGCGGCGATCATCGCGTAGAACTCGTCCACCGGCGGCTCTGCCGTGTCGTCGGGCTCGAGGCCGAGCATCCGCCAGAGCTGCGGTGACCAGCGCCGCGGCGGGTCAGCGAGGGGGTCGTAGTCCCAGGAGCCGACGCGTGCCACCACCTGTGCCTCGTTGAGATCGCGGCGCTCACGCTCGAGCTCCGCCTCGTAGCGCTTGCGCTCCGACACATCACGCATGGTGTTGACGAACCCGAGCAACGTCCCGTCCGCGTTGTGGGCCGGGTGCGCGGTGACCTCGGCGTCGAAGCGACTTCCATCTGCACGCATCACCGTCATGTCGAAGGTGCCACCGCCGGCGCCGACGACGCGGTCGCGAATGCCCCATGACTCGGTCAGCTCATCGGTTGGCCAGAACGGGAAGGGCATGCCCGCCCCAACGAGCTGGTCGCGCGTGAAACCGGTCAGCGCGCACAGCGAATCGTTGACCGCGACGAGCGTGCCGTTGACCGTGAGCGCGTAGCCCTCGCCCATCGCGGTGATGATCGCCTCGGCGTACTCGCGTGCCTCGCGCAGCGCCAAGTCGATGATCGTGCGTTCTGTGATGTCCTGAGTGGTGCCCCAGAGCTTCGTCATGACGCCGGCTCCGTCGAAGCGGCCGAACCGTCGCGTGTACACGTGGCGGACCTCCCCGTCGGGACGGATCAGCCGGTATTCGCTGTCACTGAACTCCGAGTGCCGGCCCTGCTCGATCCGGGTCTGAACATCGTTGCGGTCGTCAGGATGAACCAGCTCGATGAACTCACCGAGTGTCGGTGAGTAGCCCTTGGGCTGACCGGCGATCAGACAGAGCTCATCTGACCATGACAACCGCTCGGTCACCAGATCCAGCTCCCAGGAGCCGAGGTGCGCAAGCGCCTGGGCGTCGGCGAGCTGCTGCTCACGCTCGCGCAGGTTCTTCTCAACGTGCTTGCGGTCGGTCACGTCCAGCGCAAAGGAGCCGAGTCCTGAAACGGAACCCGACTCGTCGACGATCGGGTACCGGACGGTGTGGTAGACGTGGCGGGTGCCATCGCCGTGAAGCGCCTCGACTTCCTCGACGATCGGGGTTCCGGCAGCGATCATCTCGGCGTCCTGGCGCTCGATCGTCGCGACCGTGTCCGGGTCGCAGAACTCCGAGACCGTCAGGCCGATGATCTCCTCGGAGCTGCGACCCATCGAATCGACCACGGCTCGGCTGACGTGCTCGTAGCGCCCGTCGAGGTCGCGCACGACAATCGACGCGGGCGCGTGGTCGATGATCGCCTGCAACCTGGCTTTTCCGCGCGCGAGCTCGGCCTCGATCGCCCGCAGCCGGGTGACGTCCTGGACGGTTCCGACATATCTGCCGCGGCGGCGGTTGTCGCGTGATGCGACGGCGTGCAACACGCGCTCGACGCCATCACCGTCGGTGATCCGGAACTCAAGGTCGGCGCGATCGTCGTCGGCGAGCATCGCGGCGTACCAGGCCTCGGTCCTGACATGGTCCTCCACGGCGACGTAGGCGAGGAACTCAGGTCGAGCCGGCGCACCGAGCGCTGGATCGCGGCCGAAGATCCTGAACAGCTCGGCCGACCACACAGCGGTGTCCTCGCGGAGATCCCAAGACCACGAACCAAGCTGCGCCAGCCGCTGCGCCTCCGCCAGACCCTGGCTACGTTCACGCGAGCGCTGGTCGAGGCGACGCAGCGCGACAACCACAAAGGCACTGACGAGCAAACCCAGAGCAAGCACCAGTAGCGGCACCAACGAGACGGCGGCGGCCGGTACAAACACCCGCACCGTCCAACGGCGGCCCGCGACGAGCAGGGACGCGGGGCTGCCGGCGCCGGCAGCGGGATCGGACACCAGCGCCGTCGAGCCGTCCGCGATGCTCAGCTCCGCCCCGGGCAGGCGTGCGCGAACCGCCGCGGTAAGTAGCGAGGCCCGATATGACGCGCTGACCCAGCCACGGACATCACCATCAGGACTCTTGGCGGCGACGTACACGACCACCCCGTAACGCGTCGGGCCCATCAGAAAACGCATCGGTGGCGTTGCCACCGGCCGGCCCGTGACCGCGGCATGGCTCATCGCCTCACGGCGCAACACACTGCCGCCGACATCGAGCCCGAGCTCCGAGGCGGCCGAGCTCTGCCGAGCAGCCGACGCGACCAGCACCCAATAGCGCTGCCGCTGCGGCGCCGGCGCGAGCACACCATGCGGCGTGACCTCGACAATTCCAAACCGATGCGTCCGCTCGAACGCGGCGCGGTCACGCCCCGCAACTGGAACGATCAAGGCGACGCCGCTCGTCGCAGGGTCTGCGAGCACACCCTGCGAGAACAGCGACCAGTTGCCGCTGACCCCCGACGGGAGCGCGCCGACCATCTGCGCCAACTCGGTCTCATTGCTCAAGAGCCCACCAACGGCCTGGCCCAGCGCGAGCCGCCCAGCGGCTTCCTGGGACCGCTGACGACGAGCGACCCCGGCGGCGTCAGAGCGCCAGAGGCTCCAGGCCACCAGGCCGAAGACGAATAGGATTGCGAGCCCCGTGAGCCAGGCGCGACCACGGGGCACCGAGAAGCGCCTCATCCCACCCTTATCGGCCGGTCCAACAGCAAAATTAGCCCTCGGCAACGGCGGGTCTCCGGCATGACGACACTCGCGTCATGCCGGCGAGCGGAACCGACATCGTCGGCGAAGCCTTCTCCCGGTCGAGGGGGAGGCCGAGCCCTCCGTCGCGATCAGTTCGAATACCCTGTTTTGCAGGGAAATTGTGATCACGCTAAACCCAGGCGTCGTCGACCGGCGCATAGCCGATCTGACGCTCGGCCGCTCCGAGCTCGGAAATGCGGTAGCGGTTGGCCGAGACCCCATTGACGACCATGAATCCGTGATGCTCGGACTCGACTGCCGCCTGGATGAGCCGTGCGCAATCGCCGTGACTGAGCCACGCCGACAGGTTGCGGGGGGTGGCGCTGTCACCCTCCGGAGGCCGCTCGGAGAAGTAACCGATCCGCAAGGCGACGGCCGACGTGTCAGAAGTCGCGGCGACCCAGCCGCCCAGAGCCTCGGCCCAGGCCTTCGTCGCCCCGTAGAGATTCGCTGCGCGGGGAGCATCATCGACGCGCAGTTGCAGCGTCTCGGGGTAGGCCGAGACCGCCTGCACACTGGAGGCGAGCACAAGCCGGCGGACACCACAGTCGCGCGCGGCCGCGGCAACCGCGTAGGCACCTTCGACATTCGGTGCTCGCAGGGCGCTCCACTCGGCACTGGGGCTTGGATTGGCGGCAAGGTGAACCACCGCATCCGCTCCGCGGAACATCGTCATGCAGCGGTCGAAGTCGGTCACATCGAGCGCCTCGACCCCGTTCGCGGGCTTCAGATCGGTCGCGCGGATCTGCCAACGCGCGCCAAGCCTGTCGAGAACCACGGTTCCGATCCGCCCGGCCGCACCGGTCAGGACCACGCGACGATCAGCCGACTCGGGCATCGCCAGGTTATACCGACGAACGCGCCGAGAGCACAGGCGGGTCAGCTGAGGGCCCGTGCCTGCGTCAGAGGCCGCCGCTCAGCGATCGCTGAGCCGCCAGCCTGCGGATCGCGTCGCTCAGCACCACTGCGGCTGCAGGTGGCTCGCGATCGCGGGCCCAGCACAGTGAGAGAGTGCGTGGCGGAACCTCATCGCGCAACGCCAGTCGCCGCAGCCGCTGATCGATCAGCTCCGTCGCCGACAGCGCCCCGAGACACGCGCAACCGAGACCGTTGGCAACGAGCACCTGGATCATCAGGTTGTCGTCGGTCCGGTAGACGATGCGTGGGCGCACACCACGCTGGCGCCAGAGCCGCTCGAGGTTCGCCTGAGCCCGCCAGCGCTGATGCCAGGCGATCATCTCGGCGCCATCCAGCGCATCGAGCGTGATCGAGCTGGAGGCGGCGACCGGATTGTCGCGGTGGGCAATGACCACCCATGTGTCCTCGAACAGAGGTGTGGTCACCACCCGCTCGTCCGGCTCGACGTTGATGTAGAGCCCGACGTCGACCTGCCCCTGGTGCAGCTGCTGGGCGAGCGTCTCGGCCGTCCCGGCGTTGATGAGCGACACCTCGATCCCCGGGTTCGTCCGCCGCAGGTACGCCAGCGGTTCGGCGAGCATCGCGCAGGTGCTCTGCGAGACCGCGATGCGCAGCGTCCCGCGCTCGCCCGCAAGCGCGGCGCGGATATCGGCATCGAGCGCCTGGTTGGCGGCCATCACCCGCTGCGCATGCTGGTACACGAGCTCACCGTGCGGCGTCAGGCCGACCTTGCCCCGGCCACCGGGCCTGACGAAGACGGTCACGCCGAGGCGTCGTTCAATCGATGCGATCTGGTGTGAGATCGCCGACTGCGTGTAACCCAGCGAGCGCGCGGCCGCCCTGAACGAGCCCGCCTCGGCGACCGTGACAAGGGCCCGGAGAGTGCGGGGATCGATCGGATCTACGTTCACTGACACTGATCAAAAGTGCAAATAAGGTTCATTTGTGCAAATCATAACTCGAGCCTAGATTGGCTGTGTGGCCAATTCGGTCCAGTCCACCCCCGCTCGGCGTCGGCGCCGCGGACACGAGCTACAGCGACGCGACGCCTGGCGCCGTCCGCAGCCGCGCGCCGCAGTGCGAGGCGACGCCCGCACGATCCGCAACGCGCTGATCATCGTCTGTCTGGGCGCCGTCATGTCGGCGGTCGACGCGACGGTGACCAACGTCGCGCTCAACACGCTCGAGCACGACCTCCACGCCTCGATCGCAAGCGTCCAGTGGGTGATCACCGCCTACCTGCTGACCGTCGCGGGAGTGATCCCGGTCAGTGGCTGGGCCTCGCGCCGCTTCGGCGCGCGCCAGGTCTACGTCTGCTCGCTGGCGCTGTTCGGTGTCAGCTCGGCACTCTGCGCGCTCGCGGGGTCGCTGCAGATGCTGGTCGCGTGCCGGCTGCTGCAGGGCGTTGCCGGAGGCATGCTGGTCCCGCTCGGACAGCTGATCGCGGCCGAGGTCGCGGGCCCGAGCCGGATGGGCAAGATGGTCAGCCGCATCTGGATGTTCAGCTCGATCGGCTCGATGCTCGGGCCGACCATCGGCGGCGGCCTTGTGCAGGGCCTCGGGTGGCGCTGGATCTTCATGATCAACGTGCCGATCAGCCTGATCGCAACCGTTGCGGCGCTCTATCTGCTTCCCGAGACGCCGAGCCGCCCCGCTGGGCGGCTCGATATCGGCGGGCTGGTGCGGCTCAGCCTGGGCGTGCCGGCGATGGTCTTCGCGCTGGCGCAGGCGGAGCAGACCGGGAGCCTCGTTGGCCCGAGTGCAGCGCTGCCGCTGCTCGCCGGGATCCTGCTCGTCGCCGACTTCGTGCGCCACGCGCTGCGCTCGAAGCGCCCGCTGCTCGATGTGCGCCTGTGCGCCCGCCCCACCTTCAGCGCCGGACTGATCGCGATCTTCTTCGTCGACATCGCCTGGTTCGGTGTGCTCGTGCTGCTGCCGCTCGCCTTCCAGCAGCTGCGCCACGCGAGCCCGCTGTCCGCCGGCCTGTTGATGGCGCCGCAGGGGCTCGGCACGGCCGTCGGAATGTGGCTCTGCGGACGCCTCGGCGACGGACCCCTTGCGCGGCGCCTCGGTGCAGCCGGCGCGCTGGTACTCGTGGTCACGACGCTGCTGATTGCCGGCGTCGGGCCACGGATGGCGGCCTGGCCGATCTGCCTGACGCTGCTGTGCGCGGGCTTCGGTGCCGGACTCAGCTGGGTCCCGGCCACCGCCGCCAGCTACGTCGGGCTCAAGCGCAGCGAGATCTCCCACGGCTCGCCGCTGGTCACGGTGACGATGCGCCTGGGCGCGTCGTTCGGCACCGCGATCGCGGCGATCATGCTGCAGGCGCAACTGCGCGCGGGCGCGACGCAGGCCAACGACGTGCAGGCCGCCTACCGCGCGAGCTTCCACTGGGAAGCGGGCATCGCGCTGGTGGCTGCGCTCACCTACGTGTTCATGTGTCGGGTCGTGACCCGCACGCCGATCACGGCCCCGCCCGAGACGGGCGAGTTCAACGTCGTGGCCGCAGAGCTCGGTTGACCGCCTCCGCCGCCCACAGCGGCTGGTCCTAGCGCTTCTGAACAGCTCTCCAGATCTCTGCGGTCGCGTCGACGTCGTAGGCCACCTTGCCCAGGAACAGCCGAACAAGGAGCGGAAGCCGCGTCCCGGGCCAGGTGTGTCCGGCACCGGCACAGACCCACAGAGTCACCGCGCCGGGAGCGTCTGAATCGCCATATGACAGTCTGCTGAGGGCGGCGGTGATCTCGGTTCGATCCGGCTCTGGCGAGTGGCCATTGGCCCGCGCCCATGCCGCCGCGGCGTCAGGCACGCTCTCACTCCACCGGGTCGTGCTGCCACCCGGGTAGGGGTTTATCCGGTCACGCGTCCCGTGGAATGCGAGTACGCGAACCGCCGAGCTGAGTCGGTCGACCGCGGGATCGCGAAGGCCCGCGACCGCGCCCAGCAGCTGCACCGGGTGGCGACCCGAAGACGAGAACCGGCTCGCCATCCGTGCCCCGCCTGACATGCCTGTCAGACACAGAGGCAGCGTCCCGAGAGCGAACGTCTCACGCAGATACTCGACCACGGAATCAATGAACGCGACGTCTCCGTCGAGGTCCCACTCGCGCCCCGAGCGCCGGGGCAACGAGCCTTGAGGAAACGCCACCAGCACGCCGGCATCGGCCAGCGACGCCATACGACTCAACCGAGCCTGACGCTCCGGCGTCGAGCCGCTGCCATGAAGCGACAGCAAGATGGCAACCGGATCACCGGCAGGTGCCGCAACCAGCACGTTCCGCCTTGTGGCGCCGGACTCGATCACATGTTGGATGAGCACGCGGGCAGCCTAAACCCGACGCCCGCGCCGCGCCAAGTCCGGCGCTGCTCAGCTACCTCGGTAGGTGGAGAAGGCGAACGGACTCAGCAGCAGCGGCACGTGGTGGTGGCGCTGGGCGTCGTTGACGAGGAACGTGATGGCCACCTCCGGATAGAAGGTCTCGATCCCCTTGGCGGCAAAGTATGCCCCGGTATCGAAGCGGATCCGGTGGACCCCGGGAGCCGGTGCGTCGAACGCGCTGATCCGCCCGTCGTGATCGGTGCGGTGTTCCGGGCCCGCGTGCCAGTGATCGCCGTGCTGGGTCTCGACGCGCACCGCGATCCCGACGGCGGGCGCTCCGCTGGTGGCATCCAGGACATGCGTTGACAGGCTCACGGTTGCAGCTCCTCTGACAGCAGCTTGCTCAAGCGCAGACGGTTGATCTTGGCCAGCTCGCCGAGCACGACGCCGCGCTCGGTCTCGCGGTCGTTGTCGAGCCGCGCGCGGCAGACATCGAGCAGCTCCGCGGCGCCGCGGCCGGTCGCGCAGACGAGGTAGACGTGCCCGAAGCGACGCTCGTATTCGGCGTTGGCGACGGCAATCGCCGCGAGCAGCTCGGCCTCCGCGCTCGCGACGCCGGCCTGCTCCTGGCGCGACCAGGTACTGGCTCGGTCCTCACCGGTGTGAGCCGATTGGCGCTCACCGATGCGAGGATGTCCGCCGAGGGCCTGACTCAGCCCCGCGTCATCGAGTTCCCCGACGGCGGCGTCCGAGGCGGCGAACAGCTCGGCCGCGGTCGCGTAGGGGCGCGCGGCGAGCACGCGCCGCACCCAGGGCTCCGCCGCGCAGCAGCTCCGTAGGCGGGTCCGCAGTCGCTCGTCACCGGCTGTGTTGAATGCGCTCAGCGCAGGCGTCACGGAAGCAGCCTAACCGCCGCCGAGTCGGTCGCGGAGACGGGCTTTGTCTCGGCGCCGCCGATCCATACGCCGGCCACGTCGTAGCTGGTCGCCAGCGCGAACGCCCGCGCGAGCGCCTGCTCATCGGTGTCGGAATGGCGGAGTGCGATGGCCAATGGCGAGCCGGGCGGTGGCCGCAGCCACAGCGCGTCGAAGGCCTTGCCGACGCTGAGGTCGCCAACCCGGTCCTGCAGACCGAGTGCGCCCGCGCCGGCGGCCGTTGCCAGATAGAGCAGCTGCGAGGCACTCAGCGCGACGCCGTCCGCACCGCGTTGCCGCTGGGCAAAGTAGGCCTGCAGGCCCTCCTTGAACAGCGAGTACCCGGTGCCGGCGCCAACATCGCAGCCAAGCGCGACCGGGACTCCGTGTGCCAGATGGCGAGCGAGTGGGAACAGTCCACTGCCCAGCGCGGCGTTGCTCGTCGGGCAGTGAGCGACCGCCGCCCGCGCATCGGCGAGCCGCGCCAGCTCGGCGCTTTCGGGGTGCACGTTGTGCGCAAACACGCTGCGCGGGCCGACGAGCCCGTGGCGGTCGTAGCTGTCGACATAGCTGCCGCCGCAGAGCTCGCGCACCTGCTCGATCTCCGCGACGTTCTCGTTCAGGTGCGAGGTCAACCAGCTGCCGGGCACAGCCTGCTGCAGCGCCGAGCACGACGCCAACAGCTCATCACTGCATGACAGCGCGAACCGCGGCATCGCGGCGTAGCGGTTGCGGCCGGTCCCGTGCCAGCGCGTCGCGAGTGCAAGGCCCTCGTCATACGCACGCTGGGCCGTCGTGCGCAGCTCGTGCGGCACCAGTCGGTCACTGACGACCAGCCCGCTGGTGACGCGCAGCCCGAGCCCGGCCGCGGCCTCGAACAGGGAGTCGACCGCCGGCGCGAAATGCGCGCCGAAGACCAGCGCGGTGGTGGTGCCCGCGTCGACCAGGGCGCCGACGAACTCACTCGCGACCGCACGCGCGTATGCGACGTCCGCGAGCCTGGCCTCCTCGGGCAGGGCGCAACGTTCCAGCCACTCGAGCAGCGGCATGCCGAGCGCGCCGATGATTCTCGCCTGCGGGAAGTGCACGTGGGTGTCGACGAAGCCGGGCAGCAGCAGACCGCCCGCCAGGTCGCGGACCGGTTCCTGCGGATGCCGCGCGCGCACCTGCTGATAGGCGCCCCGATCGGCAATCTGCCCGTCGGCTGAGACGAACAGCCCGGCATCCGATTCGACCCGCAGAGCACCACCATGAAACGGGTCCTCGGGGGTGTCGAGAACCCGGCCGCGATAGATCATCGGCGCGTCGCCGTCACGGCAACGTCAGCCGGGCTCTGGCCGGCTCCGCGCCGGCCCGCCGCTGGGCTTGCGTCTTCGAGCTCGCGCTGGAAGGCGCGCAGCAGGTCGGCCGCGACACTTACCGCGATCGTCGCCGGCTCGCTGCCCTTGATCTCCGGGATGCCGATCGGAGTCTTGATCCGGGCGAAGCTCTCGGCATCGTGACCGGACTCCTGGCTCAACCTGCGCCGGAAGCGCGCCCACTTCCCGCGTGAGCCGATCAGGCCGATCGAGCCGAGATCGGTGCGCTTCAGCGCGACGTCGCATAGCGCCAGGTCCTCCACGTGGTCGTGGGTCATGATCAGCACGTGGCAGCCGCGCGGCAGCTCGGCGATCACGGTCTCGGGCAGCAACGGCACGCGATGTACCGCGACCGTCGCGACGGCGTCGGCGAGCGCCAGCAGCCGATCCTCACTCAGCATCTCTTCTCGCGTGTCGATCAGGTGCAGCTCGAGGTCGTGGCGCGCGAGGATGCGTGAGAGCTCCCAGCCGACATGACCGACACCGAAGATCGCCACCGCCGGCACGACCGGCAGCGGCTCGAACAGCACCGTGACGACACCGCCGCAGCATTGCCCGCCGTGCTCATGCGGAACCCGATCCGACAGCTCGCTGCGTACGAGCTCGGCGCCGGCACCGGGCGTTGCCAGGCTCGCACGGGCCTGCACGATCGCCGCGGCCTCCAGATCGCCCCCACCGATCGAACCCCACGAGCCGGTTGCGCTCACGACCATCTTGGCGCCCGCCTTGCGCGGAGCGTGCCCACGCACGTCGGCCACGGTGACCATGATCCCCGGTTCGCGCGCCCGGCGGAGCATCGTGATCGCGTCAAGCCAGAGCATTGCTCTCCGTCAACTCAGCGCTGGCCTCGGCGTTCGCGCGTGCCTGCTCCAGCGCCCAGAAGACCGCCTCGGGGGTGGCCGGGCTCGCCAGCTCGACACTCAATCCAGGCGGGCCGAAGGCAGCGGCCGCCTGGCGCAGTGCCTCGCGCACCGAGAAGGCGAGCATCAGCGGCGGCTCCCCGACGGCCTTGGACCCGTAGATGGCGCCGTCCTCGGTTGCGTTGCGCAACAGCGTGACGTTGAAGGTCTCGGGCATCTCGGAGAAGCTCGGGAGCTTGTAGGTGCTGGCCGCCTGGGTCAACAGGCGTCCGCGTCCCGGGCCGTCACCGTTGTCCCAGCGCAGGTCCTCGAGTGTCAGCCAACCGGCCCCCTGGACGAATCCGCCCTCGATCTGGCCGAGGTCGATCAGCGGCGAGAGGCTGTCACCGACGTCGTGGACGATGTCGACGCGCAGCGTGCGGTAGGCCCCGGTGAAGCCGTCGACCTCGACCTCCGCCGCCGCCGCGCCGTAGGCGAAGTACTTGAACGGCGAGCCGTGCATCGCGGCGGCGTCCCAGTGCAGGCCGTCGGTCTTGTAGAAGCCGGCCGCCGACAGCTGCACGCGCTGCCAGTAGGCGGCCTGGACGAGGTCGTGCCATGCGATCGTCGCGTCGGGGGCGCCCGCTGCCTGAGCCACGCCGTCGATGATGCGGACGTCCGCGGCGTCGGCACGGAGTTTCTCCGCGGCGACCGCCAGCAGGCGCTCGCGGATCTGCTCGCAGGCGTGCTTGACCGCCGCGCCGTTCAGGTCTGCGCCGGAGCTCGCCGCGGTCGCCGAGGTGTTGGGCACCTTGTCGGTGCGGGTGGGCGCGAGTCGCACCCGGCTCAGCGGAACACCGAGCGTGGTGGCCGCGACCTGGAGCATCTTCGTGTGCAGCCCCTGCCCCATCTCGGTCCCGCCGTGGTTCACGAGCACCGAGCCGTCCTTGTAGATCAGCACCAGCGCGCCGGCCTGGTTGAAGGCGGTCAGGTTGAACGAGATCCCGAACTTGACAGGGGTCATCGCGAGGCCGCGCTTGACGTGCTCGTGGGTGGCGTTGAACCGTTCGATCTGACGCGCGCGCTCCTGCACGCCGGCCTCGTCGATCAGCTGATCCCAGACGGCGTTGAGGCGCTCGGGGTGACGGACCGGCTGCCCGTACGGCGTGGCCTGACCGGCGCTGTAGAAGTTGCGCCGCCGCAGCTCGCCGGCGTCGATGCCCAGCAGCGGCGCGCAGCGGCCGATGATGTCCTCGGTGACGAGCATTCCCTGGGGGCCACCGAAGCCGCGGAAGGCTGTGTTGGAGGTCGTGTGGGTCTGTGCGATGCGGCCGTTGATCCGCACGTTCGGAATCCAGTAGGCGTTGTCCACGTGACACACCGCCCTGGCGAGCACGGCCTCTGACAGGTCGAGGCTCCATCCGCCGTCGGCGGTGATCGTCGTATCGAGCGCGAGCAGCCGACCGTCGGTGTCGAAGCCGACGCGCCAGCGCGCGTGGAAGCCGTGACGCTTGCCACACATCGTGAGGTCCTGGGTGCGGTTGAGCCGCAGCCGCACGGGGCGTCCCGTGAGCACCGCTCCGAGCGCCGCGACCGCGGCGAACCCATGGGGCTGCACCTCCTTGCCACCGAAGCCTCCGCCCATCCGCAGGCATTGCACGGTGACCTGCGAGCTCTGCAGGCCGAGGACGTGCGCCACGATCTCCTGAGTCTCGGACGGGTGCTGGGTGCTGCTGTCGATGAAGACCTGCCCGGCGTCCTCGACCCGTGCCAGCGCCGCCTGTGTCTCCAGGTAGAAGTGCTCCTGGCCGGCGAACTCGAACTCGCCGGCGAACACCCGCGGTGCATCGGCGAGCGCCTGCTCGACGTCGCCCCGCACCACCTGCGGCTGGGCCCCCTGAAAGCTGCCGGCGGCGATCGCCTCGAGCACCGTCACGTACGCGGGCAGCGGCTCGAGCTCGACGTCGACCGCGGCGGCGCCAAGCCGGGCCGCCTCGAGCGTCTCGCCGAGGACCCAGCACACAGCCTGCCCGTGGAACATGATCTCGGTCGTCGGGAACAGCGGCTCGTCGTGCTTGATCCCGGCATCGTTGATGCCGGGCACGTCCGCGGCTGTCAGAACACGCACGACGCCGGGCACCGCCAGCGCCGGCTCGGCATTGAGGGCGACGATCCGCGCGTGCGCCACAGCCGTCTGCACCGGCCACGCGTGCAGCGCGTGCCTGGTGCGATAGACCAGGTCGTCGGTGTAGAGCGCCTCACCGGTCACGTGCAGCGTGGCGCTCTCATGCGGGACCGCGACCCCGACCGCGGGGCGCTGCGGCCGCTCGGAGAGTTTGCTCATGCCGCGACCCCGCTGAGCTCGTTGCGGCTGTTGTCCGCGTACAGCTTGAGCAGGCTCGACCGGAGCATCGCGATGCGGTAGCGGGCACTCGCGCGATGATCGTCGAGCGGCGTCCCCTCACCAGCCAGCAGCTCGGCGGCCGCGGTGAACGTCGCCAGTGACCAATCCTGTCCGATCAGCGCCGCCTCGGCGTCGAACGCCCGGATCGGTGTTGCCGCGACGCCGCCGACTCCGATGCGCGCCCGCTCGATGGTGCGGCCGGCCTGGTCGAGCTCGATCGCGATCCCGAGCGCGACGCTCGAGATGTCGTCGAAGCGCCGCTTCGCGATCTTGTGAAAGGCCGTCAGACGCGCCAGCGGCAGCGGGATGCGGATCGCCCGGATCAGTTCATCGGCCCGGCAGACGCTGGTGCGGTAGCCGGTGAAGAAGCTTGCCAGCTCAACCTCGCGTTCATCGTCCGGCCCGGCGAGTACCAGCTTTGCGTCGAGCGCGAGCAGCACCGGCGGGCAATCGCCGATCGGAGAGCCGGTGCCGAGGTTGCCACCGAGCGTCGCGGTGTTGCGGATCAGGCGCGATGCGAACTGAGGGAACAGCGCGGCCAGCAGCGGCACGCGCCCGCCGAGTCGTCGCTCGACCTCGGTCAGTGAGAGCGCTGCTCCGACCTCGATGACGTCGTCCTGTTCGGTGAAGCTCCGCAGCTCGGGAAGCCTGTCGATCGCAACCAGCAGTTCGTCGCGCCGGCCGCGCAGATTGACCTCGACGCCGTGGTCGGTGCAGCCGGCGATCACGACCGCGCCGGACTCGGCGCCCAGCAGGTCGAGTGCCTCGGCGAGCGTCGCGGGCCGCACGAACCTGCTGCCGTTGTTGCGTACTCGCGTCGCGACGGTCGCCGGCGGTGGCTGCCGCATCCGCGCGGCCAGTCCGTCGCCGGCGTCCGGAGCGTCGAGCGCATAGGCGGCGTCCCTGATCGGCCGGTAGCCCGTGCAGCGACAGAGGTTGCCGCTGAGCGCGTGGAGGTCGAAGCCGTTGGGCCCATGCTCTGCGTCGGCATGCCCGTTGGCCGCGGCGCGGCCGGGACGGTAGTACTCGGCGGCCATGCTGCAGATGAACCCGGGCGTGCAGTAGCCGCATTGCGAGCCGCCGCGGATCGCCATCTCGTGTTGAACGGGATGCAGCGCCGACGAGTCTCCCAGACCCTCGGCGGTGATCAGCTCCTGACCGTCGAGCGCCGCGATCGGCACCAGGCACGCGTTGACCGCGACCCACTCCGTCGGTGCTGTGATGCCGGGCCGGGCGACGAGTACGGAGCACGCGCCGCACTCACCCTCGGCGCAGCCCTCCTTGCATCCGGTGAGACCCTGCTCACGCAGGAAGTCAAGCGCCGATGTCCAGGGAGCGACATCGGTGAGCGGCCTGGCGCGTCCGTTGATCGTGACCTCGGCAGCAGACATCCGTCTAGGCTCTCACCATAGGCGGCGGGTATCAACCGGCGGCGGGAACGGCAGCGACCCGGTCCGACAGAAATCTGGGAGGTGGCGGTGAGCAGCGAAAGTGACCAACTCGCCCGAGCTCTGGCCGCCGAACTGGACGCGCGATTGGCGGACGCCGACCGATCGCTCGCGGCCAAGTTCCCCGGCAACCGCGCGGGACGGCAACCGGTGCACACCGTCTACACGCCGGCGGACAAGTTCGAGGCCGGGCTCGCCGCGACCTGGAGCGATGCTGCGCAAGCCGCGCTCGACGCCCACCGCGAGTTGTTCTCCGAGCTCGTGGCCGACGACGACATCGTCAAGCGCGTCGAACACAAGCTCGCGGTCGAGCCGATCGAGGACCTGCGGCTCGACTTCGAGGACGGCTACGGCAACCGCCCCGACGCGACCGAGGATGACGACGTCAGGCGTGCGGCGACCGCATTGGTCGCGGCCATCGAAGCGAGCGCCGCGCCACCGTCGTACGGCATCCGCATCAAGAGCCTTGAAGCAGGCACCCGCGCACGTGCGCTGCGGACGCTGATCGGCTTCCTGCGCGTACTCGCGGATGGTGGTGTCTCGGGGCAGCAGTTCGTGGTGACGCTGCCGAAGGTCACCAGCGTCGAGCAGGTACAGGCGATGGTCTACCTCTGTGAGCAGCTCGAAGCCGACCTGGGTGTGAGGCCGCTGCGATTCGAGATCCAGGTCGAGACTCCGCAATCGGTCCTGGCGCCCGACGGCTCGGCACTGGTCGCGCGGATGGTGCACGCCTCCGGCGGCCGCTGCAGCGGGCTGCATTACGGCACCTACGACTACTCGGCGTTCTGCGGGATCGCGGCCCGCTATCAGAGCCTCGAACATCCCGCGGCCGACCACGCCAAGGCGGTCATGCAGGCGGCGGCCGCCGGCACCGGTGTGCGCCTCTCCGACGGCTCCACCAACGTGCTGCCGATCGGTGATCCGCCGCTGGTGCGGCGCGGCTGGGAGCTGCATCTGCGCCTGGTCCAGCGCTCACTGCGGCGCGGCTATTACCAGGGTTGGGACCTGCACGCAGCGCAGCTTCCAACCAGATTCGCCGCGACCTACGCCTTCTACCGCGATGGGCTGGGGGATGCGCAGCGGCGTCTGCACGATTACCTCTCGCGCACCGGCTCCGCGATCCTCGACGAGCCGGCGACGGCGCGTGCGCTCGCCGACTACGTGCTGCGAGCGCTGCACTGCGGTGCCGCCACCGCCGAGGAAGTCCAGCATGAGACCGGCCTCGATCAGGCGCGGCTGGCACAGCTGGCAGGCCGGGCAACTTGAAGATCGCGCGGCGGCCGGATAGATGTACCGGGACCTGAACGACCATCCCGCAAGCTGAAGGAGCCTCCTATATGGGCATCTCTCTCGGAGCAAACCAGTACGGCAAGGCCGAGAGCCGAGTCGTACGGATCTATCGAGATAGCGCCCGGCACGAGATCGTCGACCTGAACGTGTCGAGTTCGCTGCGCGGCGACTTCAGCGAGGCGCACGTGAGCGGCGATCAGGGCGCGGTGCTCCCGACCGACACCCAGAAGAACACGGCGTTCGCCTACGCCAAGCACCACGGTGTGTCCTCACTCGAGGATTACGCGATCGCACTGGGCCGGCGCCTGCTGGAGGCGACGCCCAAGGCCGACAGCGCCCAGATCCAGGTCGAGGAGTACCCCTGGGACCGGATCACCGTTGGTGAGTCGGGTCACGACCACGCCTTCGTGCAGCGCGGCGGGGCCGTGCGAACCACGGTGGTGACGGTCAGCGGTCGCGGCTCGCAGGAACGCGTCTGGGTCATCTCCGGTCTGCGCGACCTGGTGCTGCTCAAGTCGACCGGCTCGGAGTTCAAGGGCTTCCTCAAGGATCGCTACACGACGCTGCAGGAGACCGACGACCGCATCCTCGCCACCTCGCTGGTCGCGAGATGGAGGTACTCGAGGGGCGACGTGCCCTGGAACGAACGCTACGCGACGATCCGCTCCACGCTGCTCGAGACGTTCGCGACCACCTACAGCCACGCGCTCCAGGAGACGCTCTACCTGATGGGCCGCCGAGCGCTCGAGACCTGCGACGAGCTCGCCGAGATCAGGTTCTCGGCACCGAACAAGCATCACTTCCTGGTCGACCTCGATCAGTTCGGGCTCCGCAACGACGGCGAGGTGTTCGTCGCCGCGGATCGTCCATACGGGCTGATCGAGACCACCGTGCAGCGCGACGACGCCCCCGACGCCGGCGACGCCTGGCTGGGCGTGCCGGGTTTCGTCTAGAGGCCGGCCGCGATGTTCGATCTGACGCTGATCGCCGCGCGCGCGATCGTCGACGGCGGCGAGAGGGCGTGCGTGATCGGAGTTCAGGACGGGCGCATTGCGGCGATCGAGGCGGTCGATGCGGAGTTGCCGGCCCGCGAGTCGGTGCGCCTCGCGCCGACCGAGGTGCTGCTGCCCGGTCTGGTCGACACGCACGTGCACGTCAACGAGCCGGGGCGAACCGAGTGGGAGGGCTTCGACACCGCGACGCGGGCCGCGGCAGCGGGCGGTGTGACGACGATCGTCGATATGCCGCTGAACAGCATCCCGGCGACCACGACGCGCGAGGCGCTCGAGAGCAAGCGCGCGAGTGCGCGCGCGCAGGCGCACGTCGACATCGGCTTCTGGGGTGGTGCGGTGCCCGGCAACGTCGCCGAGCTGTCGGCCCTGCACGAGGCGGGAGTGCTCGGATTCAAGGCGTTCCTCGTCGACTCCGGCGTCCCCGAGTTCCCGGGGCTCGGTGACGGCGACCTGATCGATGCGATCGCCGAGACGGCCCGGCTCGGCGCCTTACTGCTCGTCCACGCCGAGGACCCGCGCACGATCGCAGCGGCGCCGCTGCCGGCGGGAGCGAGTTACCAGTCCTACCTGAGATCGCGCCCGGCGGCCGCCGAGGACGTGGCGATCACGCGCGTGGTCGCCGCCGCGCGGGCGACAGGTGGGCGTGCGCACATCGTCCATCTCTCGAGCAGCAGCGCGCTGGCAGAGCTGCGTGCCGCCCGTGCCGCCGGCGTGAACGTCACCGTCGAGACCTGCCCTCACTACCTGACCCTGACGGCAGACGCGATCCCGGACGGCGCGACCCAGTTCAAGTGCGCGCCCCCGATCCGTGAAGCGGCGAACCAGGACCGGCTGTGGGACGCGCTCGCTGCCGCAGAGATCGACATGATCGTCTCCGATCACTCCCCGTGCCCGCCCGCGCTGAAGCGGCTCGACAGCGGTGACTTCGGCGAGGCCTGGGGCGGGATCGCGTCCCTGCAGCTCGGTCTGTCGCTCGTCTGGACCGCGGCCCGGTCCCGTGACCGAAGCCCCGGCGAGGTCGCGGAGTGGATGGCCCGTGCCCCAGCGGATCTCGCCGGTCTGAGCCATAAGGGGCGGATCGCGATCGGGGCCGACGCCGACCTGGTCAGATTCGATCCCGATGCCACGTTCGTGGTCGACCCGGCGCGGCTGCTGCATCGCCATCGCGTGACCCCGTACGCGGGGTGCGAGCTTCATGGCGTCGTCCGCGAGACCTGGCTCCGGGGTGAACGTGTCGACGGGACCGGCGCCCCACGTGGAAGACTGCTCGTCCGAGGAGAGCAGAGATGACCGACTATTACGTCCCGCGCGGCGGGCTTCCCGGACAACGGGAGCCGGCGACCGACCGGGCGATCTTCACTCAAGGCTACGCCGTGCTGCCGAAAGGCACGATGCGCGACATCGTCACCAGCCGCCTCCCGTTCTGGAACGACGCCAGGTTCTGGATCCTCGCGCGTCCGCTGTCCGGATTCGCGGAGACGTTCTCGCACTACATCGCCGAGGTGAGCGCGGGCGGCGGCAGCGATCAGCCGGAGCCGGACGCGCTGGGCGAGGCGGTGCTGTTCGTGGTCGACGGCCGGCTGCAGCTCGTGGTCGACGGCGGTGCGCACACGCTCGACGCCGGAGGCTATGCCTATCTCCCCGCGGGCAGCGATTGGACGCTCCACAACGGAGGCGACCGCACAGCCTGCTTCCACTGGATCCGGAAGCGCTACGAGCCCGTCCCCGGCCTCGATCGGCCGCCCGCCGTGATCGGCAACGACCGCAACGCCGAGCCGCAGGCGATGCCCGACACCGACGGTGCGTGGGCGACGACCCGCTTCGTCGACCCCGAGGACGTGCGTCACGACATGCACGTCAACATCGTGACCTTCCAGCCCGGCGCGACGATCCCGTTCGCGGAGACGCACGTGATGGAGCACGGGCTCTACGTGCTTCAGGGCAAGGCGCTCTACGTGCTCAACCGCGACGCGGTCGAGGTCGAGGCCGGCGACTTCATCTGGCTACGGGCGTTCTGCCCGCAGTCCTGCTTCGCCGCCGGCCCGGAGCCGTTCCGCTATCTGCTGTACAAGGACGTCCATCGGCATCCCTCGCTGCAGCGGTTCTAAGCGAAGTCGAGGTTGGCGGTGATGCGCGTGCCGTCGCGCCCGAACGCATCGAGGTAATCGCGGATCCGGGCCTCGCCGATCGCGAGATCCGTGTTGTCGGTGTTGAGGTTGAGCAGGTCGATGTACCACGGCGCCTTGACCGGCTCGCGGACATACGCATCCACGATCGCGCGGGCGATCGGCAGGGTCGTGTGCTTCGAGTCGTCGTGGACGTCCCTGTCGTCGGCGGCCAGCAGCTTGGCGTACTCCTCGTCGAGCAGCCTTGCGAATAGTTCCTCGGTGAGGGAGTCGCCGGCGCGGACGCCGGTCTGCTCGTCGTCGGCGGTGAAGCGCCCAGACTTGTGCAGCCACTCCCATAGGACCGAGAGACGGATCTCACCGGTCGCCGCATCCTCCATCAGGTAGAGCACGTCGTCGTCACCGAAGAAGTCGGCGGGCTTGAGCGCCGCCGCCTGATAGCCCTGCCCGAAGGCGTTGCCGTACTGCAGACCGACGCTCAGCAGGTCGCGCGCACCGCGCACCGTGCGCGGGGCTGGTTCCAGCAGGGTCAGCGCTTGCCCGTCTGCGTCGCTGTAGGTGAGGGCCGGGAACTCGCGACCGAGTTGGTTGTCCTGGCCGGCCCGCTCCCAGACCGGGCGCATGATGTGCACCATCTTCCAGTGCGCGACCCACTTGCCCGATGCGCCCTCACGCTGCTCGCGCTCACCGCCGGCGACGGCCCTCCGCATCGCCGCCTCCACGCCGCTCGCGCTGCCGACCGGGATGTTCGGCTCCATGCCGCCCTGCCAGAGCGCGAAGTTCCCGTTCGCGTCGGGAGTGTTGACGGCCCGCCGCACGCGATCCTCGTAGACACGCATGTAGCCGTACGTCATCGTGATCTGGTCGATGTTCGGGTTGACGAACGCGGCGTCCCAGGCGTAGGCGTCGGAGACCGAGTTGATGTAGTCCCAGCGTCCGGTGTTGAAGCCGACGAAGTGACGGCCGAGCGCGGCGCGGATCTCCATCAGCTGAAAGCACGCCTCGATCTGCTCGACCAGCACGTAACAGAGGAGCGTTCCGGGCTGCAGTTGCAGGTGGTCCTCGAGCGCATCGAGGAGGCTGGCCCAATATGCCGCCTCGCCGGCAGTCTGGATCTTCGGCAGATACAGGACGATCGAGCGTCGCTGCTGATGCAATGCGACGTGGTTGTTGGTGACGTAGAGAACGAGGTCGGCCAGGGACGCCGAGAACCCGCGGCCGTCGGCGTGGGCGATGTGGCGATCGTCGAGGTGGAGTCCGCGTGCGCGGAAGATGCGGGTCGTGTAGCCCAACTGCTCACGCCAATCCGTGATCGTCTCGCGGCCGAGGAATTTGAGGGCCCAGGCGTTCACCTCGGTTGCAACCTGCTCCGCCACCGACAGGAACTGCGCGTCCGCGGCGATCATCAGCTTGAGGTTGCGCTGGTTGTCCAGTGACATCGTCTCAATCTGCCCGAGCGCGTCCTCGCCGTCGAACATCCAGCCGTCGGCTCCCGAGAGCATCGCGTAGGCGACATTGCGCAGTCCCGCCGCGGTGCTCGAACGCGGCTTGGTCGCCGGACCGGTGCCCTGGATCCACTGCCGTCTGAGGTCGTCGGGAACGACCGCGCCGATGAAGCGACCGGCACGAGCATCGGCGACCGTGATGTCGGTGCCGGCGATGGTCGCGTCGTCGGGCAGGAACTCGATCGGCCTGTTGTCGCGCGCACGCTCGGTGCGCCGCGCGATGCGCTCAGCCATCAGCTCCGCGCGTCTGGCATCGAGCGGCGCGAGTTGCTCCAGCGCCGCGATGGCGTCCGGGGTGTAGACGTCCGGGTAGCCCGCGCGGGCCCGCTCAGCGATTCTGATGTTCAACACGTGCCACCTCCGGCTTCGGTGCTGCATATGGTCGAGGATCTTGACCGTGACCGCGGCACCGCCGCCGCAGCGGAACGTTCGAATTTGGTGCTTTCTTGTTACTGGAGCCGCTCGCAGACGTGATAGCTTCGGCCCGCATTTCAACTGGAGAGGGTGTGAGGTATGGCGGTTCTGGATCAGGAGACTGGGGTCGTTGCCGAGGTTCGCGACGGGATCTATGGCGACGCCGTCGCGACGGTTGAGCCGGGCGGCGCGGAGTTCATTCCGCTCTCGGAGCGACACGGGGTACCGCGCACGCTGTTTGGGACATGGACATCACCGAACCTCGAGTTCGCGACGGTGTTCGTCGGGGTGATCGCGGTCGCGTTCTTCGGCCAGTCGTTCTGGGACGCGGTGCTGGCAATCATCGTCGGAACCGGGCTCGGCTCGCTGGCGCAGGGCTTCCTGTGCAGCCGCGGCCCGACATTCGGCGTGCCGCAGATGGTCCAGAGCCGGATCTCGTTCGGGTTCATCGGCAACATCCTGCCGGCGGGGCTGAACTCGGTGACGGCCGGGATCGGCTGGTTCGCCGTCAACAGCGTCAGCGGCGCGCTCGCGCTGAATGCCCTCCTGGGAGTCAACGACTGGGTGTGCCTGATCTTCGTCGGCATCGCGCAGACGGCACTCGCGTTCTACGGGCACAACCTGATCCAGATGTTCGAGCGCTGGATGTTGCCCGCACTCGGCGTGGCGTTCGTGATCGCATCGGTCGTGATCCTCTCCAAGAGCCACCCCGGCGCCGTGCACACCACCCAGGGGTTCGGCGGCTTCCTGCTCAGCGTCGGCGCCGCCTTCGGGTACGCCTGCGGCTGGAATCCCTTCGCCTCCGACTACACCCGCTACTTCAAGCCAGGCACGGGCCGCAGCGCCGGACTGTGGTCCGGAGCAGGCGTGTTCGTGTCGTGCGTCGCACTCGAGATCGTGGGCGCGGCGTCGGCGACGATCCCCGGGTCGAACTCGAACCCGACAGCGCTGTTCACCTCTCACATGTCGACCGCGGTTGCCGACATCACGCTGATCGCGATCGCGTTCGGCGCGATCTGCGCCAACGCGCTGAACGTCTACTCGGGCGTCATGTCGTTCCTGTCGACGGGCATCCGGATGCCGCTCAAGTGGCGGCGTGCCGTCGTCGCGCTCGGCTTCGGGTCGATCGGCTTCGTCGTCGCCGGCACCGGCCTGCACAACGCCGGTTCCGATTACGAGAACTTCCTGCTCGTGATCGCCTACTGGATCGGCCCGTGGCTCGGCGTGTTCTTCGCCGACTGGCTGCTGCGTCGCGGCCAGCGTGTCGACGGCTTCCTGTTCGACCGCAAGCACAACCCGTGGGCCGGGGCGGTCGCGATGCTGATCGGCATGGCCGTCTCGATCCTGTTGTTCTCCAACCAGACCGAGTTCGTCGGGTTCATCGCCAGGAAGCACCCGGGAATCGGCGACCTCACGTTTGAGGTCGGGTTCGTGCTGAGCGCACTGCTGTACTGGCTGTTCTTCACGATCAGCCCCGACAAGCGCGCGGAAACACTGGTGATCCCCGACGCAGCCGGCTGACGTGCCGGCACGGCAGCGCATCGGTGTCGCAGTGCGCCGAGCGACAGCCCCGATGACCGCAGGCCGATGGTCGATCTGATCATCCGCAACGCGCGGCTGCTCGACGGCCGGCTGCTCGACATAGCCGTGGAGGGCGCGCGCTTCACACGAATCGCCCCGGCGCTCGATCTCGACTCAGCGAACGTGATCGACGCCGAGGGCCGATTGGTCACGGCGCCGCTCGTCGACTGCCACCTGCACCTCGACGCATCGCTCACCGCAGGGTCTCCGCGCTTCAACGCGAGCGGGACGCTGATCGAGGGGATTCACGTGTGGGGCGAGTTGAAGCCGACCCTGACCGCGCAGGACGTCTTCGACCGAGCGAGCGAGATCGTCCGCTGGTCGGCCGCGCAGGGGACGCTCTTCATCCGCGCGCATGCGGATGTCTCCGGTGACAACGACGCGATGCTGCGCGGGCTCCTGCGCGTGCGCGACGAGCTCGCTGACCTGTGCACGATCCAGGTGACGGCGTTTCCGCAGGACGGGCTCTATGGCAACGAGGGTGACGCAGAGCGACTCGAGCAGGCGATCCGCCTCGGCGTCGACTGCGTCGGCGGCATCCCCCACTACGAACCCACGGCGGAGCTCGGGCTGCGCGAGGTGCACCGTGTGTTCGAGCTCGCGAAGGCGCACAACCGCCGGATCGACATCCACTGCGACGAGACCGATGACCCGAGCTCGCGGTACCTCGAGGTGATGGCCGACAACACGGTCAAGAGCGGCCTCAGCGGCCGCGTGACCGCGAGCCACTGCACCGCGATGGGCTCGTATGAGCCCTACTACTCCTCGAAGCTGCGTGGGTTCCTGCGCCGGTCGGGCATCAACATCGTCGTCAACCCCTACGCCAACTCGCTGATCCAGGGTCGCCTCGACGCCTATCCGAAGCGCCGCGGCTTCGCACAGTTGAAGGAGTTGCTGGCCGAGGGTGTCAACGTGTCGCTCGGCAACGACGTGATCATCGATCCGTGGTACCCGATGGGCAAGGCCGACCTGATCGACGCCGCCCATCTCGCGCTGCATTTCACCTACATGAGCGGCCGCGAGGAGATCACCGAGATGCTGCGGATCGCCACCGAGCGCGGCGCGCGGACGCTCGGCGTCGCGGACGAGTACGGGATCGAGGAGGGGAAGCCCGCCGACTGCGTCATCTTCGATGCCGCGACCGCGATCGACGTCATCAGCCTGCGTGCGACCCGCCGGTACGTAGTCCGCCGTGGCCGCGTGATCGCCGAGACGATCCCGGCGCGGACGACGCTGCTCGGGGACCCCGTGAACTTCGCGGTGGCGGGCGACAGGTAGCGTTCCGCGTCGCCCGTTCCCCGGCGCCAAACGACAGCGAGCTTGACCGCGCACACGGCGCCTGGCACCGTGTGCTCATTCGCTTGCAAACCGGCGGGGGGGCCGCCCGGCAAGCGTGCGAAAGGGGACTCCTGTGGTTTGTTCTTGCGAATGGCAGCGCTACGCGCGACGACTTGGCGTGGGGCTTTCGACATTTGCCGCGATGCTGATGCTCTTGGCGCTGGTCAGCGCCGTCGGTCTCTCAGGGCGGCAAGGCGCTGGCGACCAGGAAGCCGGTCTTCAGGGCACCGAAGAAGAAGCGGCGGAAGTAGACACGCGTGTGAGCGGCGGCGGCGCGCCGGCCATCAACGCCTGGTTCGATACCAACGTGGCGATGTGGTCACGGGCGGACGCATCGCCGCCCTGACCACGATCATCGCGGGCGCGTCACTTCGAACCGAGCGGGCCAGGGCGCCCTCGAAGTCCGCGCCGAACCCGTCGACGGCTGTCGCGTGTACTCCGAAGGACGCGGCCAGAGCCACGAGGTCGGGCCCGACGATGTCGACCCCGAAGGGGTCGTCACCCGCCTCGAGCTGATCGAAGCGCAGCATGCCGTAGCCGCCGTCATCGACCAGCACGATCGTCACCGGGATCTGTTCTTGGACGACGGTGGCCAACTCGCCGCACGCGAAGAGAAACCCGCCGTCACCGCACACGCACACGACCGGCCCGGTGCCGGCGAGCGCAGCACCCAACGAAGCGGGGAACGCAAAGCCAAGCGTGCCCCAGCCGACCGGATACGCAAGCTTGCGCGGCGCAGGCACCCGCCAGTAACCGCCCAGCCAATAGCCGGCGACACACATGTCAACCACGACCATCGCCTCGGGTGGGAGCGCCCGCTGAAAGACCTCGAGCAGGCTGGCCGCTGCCGGCTCATCGGCTCGGACCTGCTGCTCGACGGTCACGCGCAGGGTCGCGAGGCGCTCGGTCAACGCGTTCAGGCCATCACGGGAAGCGACCAGTTCGCTCAGCCTGTGCGTGACAGCCTGCGCATCGCCGAGCAGTACCAGGTCCGGCACGTAGTTCTTGCCGGCGTCCCGCTCGTCGATGTTGATGGCGATCAGCCGAGGCGGTGCAGGAAGCGCCCAGTTCTGGGTCATCATCCCGTCGAAATCGGTGCCGATCGCGACGACGACGTCCGCCTCGTCCCAGAGCTCGCCGACGAGTGGGTCATGAACGGGACCGGGGACCGCGCACGGATGATCCGCCGGGAGTATCCCGCGGCCCATATAGGTGGTCAGCACGGGCGCGCCGAGCGAGCTGGCGAGTGCGCCGATCGCATCTCCGGCACCCGCACGGAGTGCCCCGCCTCCGGCCCAGACGACGGGTCGGTGGGCCTCCGCGAGCATGTCGACCGCTTTTCCGAGGGCGGCTGCGTCGGTGACGGGCGGCGGGGCATCAACGTCGAACTCAGGCTCGTGTGCGCCAGGGCGCGTGAGGAGGTCAGTGGGGATACCGAGATAGCACGGTCCAGTGGAGGCGGTCAGCGCAAGTCGGCCCGCGTGCAGCGCTCTGACATATACCGATTGGTGCTGATCCACGGTGTGAGCCTGTTTGGTCACGGGAACAAACATCGAGCGCTGATCCCGGTTCTCATGCAGGACGCCGCGATACACCCCGTCGCGCCGCAACGCGACCGGGATGTCGGTCGCGACGATGAGCACCGGTGAGCCCGACGCCATCGCCTCGCCGGTCGCGGCCAACGTGTTCGCGGCGCCTGGGCCGGTGGTGACCAGAGCGACGCCGAGACGTCCAGTCGCGCGGGCATACCCGTCGGCCGCGTAGACGGCGGCCTGCTCATGGCGTACGCCCACCACTCGTATGCCAGAGCCCGCCAGCACTCTCCAGATCGGCAGGTTGTGTACTCCCGGCAGCCCGAACACAAGCCGAACACCGAGCTGGTCGAGGGCATTCACGAGCTCCGTGGCGCCCGTGGGCTCACCGTGCAACTGCATCTATGGACATAACTTCGCGTTGTGATCGATGGTCATGGCACACATACCTCTCGCTCCCAAGTCTTGCCCGCGACACCGTTGGGGACAAGCGACGATTGTCGCGGGTGGAACGATCGAGTTGGCTGCCGCGCCTCGCCACGAGACGTCGCGGCGACGGCTTCGTTGCTCTAACTTGGTGGCCACATGCGCCTTCATCTGCGCTCCCTCGTCCTGCTGGCGCTGGCAGCCTGCGCCGTGCCCTCGGTCGCCGACGCGAGCGCGACTTCCTATTACCGGCTGGTTCAGTATCCGGGTGCAGCCTCGTCCGATTACGGGTTTGCCGGCGTCCATGGACAGACCGCTGCCGCAAAGAAGTCAATCGACATGGAGATGTACGAGCTGACCGACCGCCTGGAGGAGAATGAACTGGCCGCCGCGGCCAAGCGTGGCGTGACCGTCCGCGTTCTGCTGGACAGAGACTTCTCCGGTGGCACCGTGAACAGACCGGCGTACACATACCTGCACAGTCATGGCGTGGCGGTTCGCTGGGGCCCGGCCGGCTACATCTTCCACATCAAGGCGATCACGTTCGACAGGCGAACGTCGGATGTGAGCACCGCCAATCTGACGTCGAAGTACTACGCCGACACGCGCGACGCGATGATCATCGACACAAACCCTGCCCAGGTGGCAGCGATCGACGGGACCTTCGCGCGGGACTGGGGCGCGGCGCCGGGCGGCAAACCGGGAAGCCAGACGGTTCAGGCGGCCGGACTGGTGTGGTCGCCCAACACAGGTACCGGTACCGCACAGGACGCCATGGTCGCGGAGATTCGGGCCGCTAAGAGCTCGGTCTTCTTCACCAGCGAGGAGCTCTCCGACCCGGCGGTCTACGACGCGCTCGGCGCCGATGCGGAGAGGGACGTGCACTGTCAGATCGTGATGACCGAGTCCTCGGAGTGGTCGGTCGGCTTCACCGCGGCTCGGCGAGCCGGTTGTCAGGTGCACGTGTTCCCCGATTCGTCCTCAGCGCTCTACATCCACGAGAAGATCGTGCTCGACGACGCCGGCAGCACGAGAGCGTCGATGCTGATCGGCTCACAGAACGCCGGCGATTATTCACTCACACGCAACCGTGAGCTCTCTCTCCTTCTGACCGACAAGACAGCGCATGCGGTGATCGCGTCGGTCGCGTCCACGTTTGACCGGGACTTCGCAAACGCGAGCGCATGGCAGAGCGGCACATCGACAGGCACAAGCGGGGGTGGCTCCGTTACAACACCGACTCCGACCGGCGCCTGTAGTCCGAAGACCTCCAGCGGGAACTGCTACAGCGCCGGTGAGTTCTGTTCCGACGCAGAGCATGGCGAGTCCGGGATCGCCAAGGACGGCGAAGCGATCGTCTGCGAGGAGAACGGCTCGTACTGGCGCTGGGAACCGAAGTAGGGCCACCCCTCCGGGCGCGCTCGGCGGCGACTCCCACAGGTAGCCCGCACGTTGCGCCGTAGATATACGCGAGCGACTCACGAAGCTGGCCCACGGGGTCACACGATCGCAAGTCAGATACTGGTCGTATCTGCGGCGAAGCGGGTGGCGCCACGCGCGTCCGGACGCCGCGGGGGGGCCGCGAATTGGCGATTCACGACACTAGACTGACGCTCGGTGCTCACGATCGACAGACTCCAGCCCAGCGACCGTGACGCCTGGGAACTCCTCTTCCGCGGCTACATCGACTTCTACCAGCGGACGCTGGCCGACGACGAATACGAGCGTGCCTGGCAGCGCCTCCAAGCCGACATCGAGATCCACGGACGCGTGGCACGCGACGACCAGAGAGTGGTCGGGATAGTTCATTTCCTCACTCACCCTCACACGAACGCCGCCGACGTTTGCTACCTGCAGGATCTATTCACCGATCCCCGGTCCCGCGGCCGCGGGGTCGGTCGGGCACTGATCGAGCACGTCGCCGACTGGGGACGTGAGCGGGGCTGCGGCCAGCTGTACTGGCGCACGCAGGCGTCCAACGTGGCAGCTCGAGCGCTGTATGACCAAGTCGCCGAGAATCGCGGGTTCATCGTCTACCAGCGAGACCTGTAAAGGCAATCCGGAGCAGTTTCGGCGCCCGGTCGGCCCTTCTCACTAAGCCGGCGTGGCCGAGGTGATCGCCTGCGCGAATGCAGTTTCGCCCAGCTCATCCAGCCACTCGTGCCCCCCGAGCGAGATCGCGGTGTGACTCATGTAGGTATCGGGGCCCGCCCCGTGCCAATGCTCCTCGTTGGGCTCGAACCAGACCACGTCGCCTGGGCCGATCTTGGTCACGTTACCGGCGCGATCGCCCACGTAGCCGCCGCCGTGGGTCACGAACAGCAACTGGCCGAGGTCGTGCTTGTGCCAGTGGGTGCGTGCTCCGGGCGGGAAGAAGACGGTGTTCACGGTGACACCGTCGATGCCCTTGATCACCGGGTCTGCATGGACGGTGCCGGTGAAGGTCGGTCCGCGGGTCTCAGATGACTCGCCAGACTCGTGACCGTGCGTGACTTTCATGTGCGTTACCTCGTTCGGGTGGTCTGAAGTTTTAGGACACGGGACGAATCCCGCGCCGTGTTAGACGATCAGCTCGGCCGGAGCTTCGCTGTCGTCTTGGAAGCGGCGGAACGCCGCGTTCGCGGCGTTGCGGATATGCAGCGCCGAAGCGGCTGTCGCGCGAGGGATGTCGCGTGCCTCGACGGCGTCGACGATCTCCTGCATCTCCTTGACCATCTCAGCGGTACGACCCGGGGCTGACAGCGAAGTGGCGCGCAGGAGCCGAACCCGGCCCTGCAAGATCGTGAGGATCTCGGTCAGCGGCGGGCTGTCGGCACCCTCGAAGAGCACCTTGTACATCGCGTCCTTGGCGCGGACCTGGTCAAGGTTCTGGCGGCCGAGGTGCTCCGCGCGGAGATCCTCGAAAGCCTCGCGCAGCGCGGCGCAGTGTTCGTCGGAGGCGCGCTCGACGAAGCGCTGGACTGCGAGCGCCTCCAGTGAGACGCGCATCTCGTAGATGTCGGCCGCCTCCTCAGGGCTGATCACGCTCACAATCGCGCCCCGCTGAGGCACGATCGTCACGAGCCCTTCCGCCGCGAGCCTGGCGACAACCTCGCGCACGGTGGCGCGGGAAACGTTCAGCTGCTCGATCAGCTCACGTTCGATCAGTCGCTGGCCAGGCCTCAGCTCGAAATCGAGGATCGCCTGGCGTACGACCTGGAGAACCTGATCGCGAAGCGGAGCGGCAACGCGGCCGATCGGCTCCTTGACCCAACCATTCGGCATCGGCTGAGCCGCATCCATTAGGCACTCCTATCGACTGGTAGCTCGAGCATCACACAAAGTTCACGGTAGTTGCACTCTCGGTCAGACGGTATGACAGCCTGCAAAAATAGTCTCCAGATGGATCTCGCGGCAATATGTCTGACGATCTTATAGTCTAACAAAGATGCCGTCGCCAGAAATCAACGCGTCGTCAGCGCCGCAGTACCAACTGTTCCTGATCCGTTACGGGACGCGTGAGGCGCAGCGCAGCAGCGTCTTTCTCGAGTACCACCTGTACGACGAGCCCGACGGGCCGATCGGCATGGATTACTTCTTCTGGGTTCTGCGCGGCCGCGATGGGGACATCGTCGTCGACACCGGCTTCTCAGCGGCCGGCGGGGCCAAGCGCAGGCGAGACACCGTGATCGAGCCAATGCGGGCACTCGCGGAAATCGGAGTCTCCCCGAGCGCGGTGGAGCTGCTGGTCATGACTCACCTGCACTACGACCACACCGGACACGTCGACGCGTTCCCGGACGCCCGCATCCTCATCCCGCGCAGCGACTACGAGTTCTGGATGGGTCCGCACGCCAAGCAAGCGCTCTTCCATCACTCGGTCGAGGACGACGAGCTTGCGCTCGTCAAGCGGGCCCACGACGAAGGCCGCGTCGAGTTATTCGAGGGGGGAGCCGAGGTGGCACCTGGTGTCGAGATCATCGAGGTCGGCGGCCACAGCCCCGGGCAGAGCATGCTTCTGGTGCCAACCTCCGAAGGCATCGTGTTGCTGGCCTCAGACGCCGTCCACTACTACGAGGAGTACGAGCGTCGCATGCCGTTCGTCACGCTCGCAAGCATCGTGGACATGCTCGATTCGTTCGACACGATCGACGGGCTCCTCGGCGATGGCAGCGCCGCTCATCTGGTGTCAGGCCATGACCCGGCGACCTTTGAGCGGCTCGCCGGCGTCGGCCGGCCGTGGTCCTCGGAACTGGGCGACGTGATCATGACGATCGGCTCCGCGCCGGAAGGAGACGCATGAATCCCGCTGGACTGACCGGACAGGTGGCGGTGGTCACCGGTGCCGCCTCGGGCCTCGGTCGCGGCTCGGCCCTTCGGCTGGCCGCCGAAGGCTGCTCGGTGATCGCAGTGGACATCGACGAGCCCGGCCTGACGACACTTTCGCAGGCTCGCGCTGAAAGCGACGGCGAGATCCTCACCGTTACCGCCGACGTCAGCGATCCGGCCCAGGTCGACGCCTACATCAAGGCCGGCGTAACGCAATTTGGGCGGATCGACCTCCACCATCTGAACGCCGGCATATTCGGCACGTTCGCGCCACTCCCAGACCTCGCCGTCGAAGAGTTCGATCGCGTCCAGGCGGTCAACGTGCGCGGGCAGTTCCTCGGTTTGCGCGCCGCCTTCCGTCGCTACCGGGAGCAGCGCAGTTCAGGTGCCGTCGTGCTGACGGCATCGATTGCAAGCCTCACCGGCAGCGCCGACCTGATCGCCTATCAAACGTCAAAGCACGCGACGCTCGGTCTCGTCCGTGGCGGCGCGATGTTCGGAGGACCGCTGGGAATCCGCGTCAATGGAGTCGCACCCGGCATCGTGCCGACGGAACTCTTTGCTGCCGCGGCGGGCGAGAGCGGTGGCAAGAACGATATGCGACACCGCGCGTCGACCACCCCCTTGCGCCGGGCCGGGACCCCGCAGGACATCGCCGGCGTAACGGCGTTTCTACTGAGTGACGACGCCGCCTACGTGACCGGACAGATCGTCTCGGCGGACGGTGGGGCGACGATCGTCAACACCGTCCGTCCCTCGGGCGGGGCCGGTGCCTGGTCGACAGACGAACTTGATTTTGCCACCTACGGGGAGTGGCTCCAAAAGGAAGAGGTATCTCGTGAGCAGTGAACAGATCGGATTCGTCGGGCTGGGCAACATGGGCGGGCGCATCGTCCGGCACATCGTTGAGAGCGGAGCGCCGGTCAGCGGCTTCGACACCCGGCCCAAGGTGGTCGCCGCCTCCGGAGTCTCACCGGCAGCATCGGTGGCAGCCACAGCCAAAGGCTCAGGCCTCATCTTCCTCTCGCTGCCCAACACGCCTGCGGTCGAGGCCGTGGTGCTCGGCCCTGACGGCCTGCTCAACGCCTCCCACAGCGGACAGGTGATTGTCGACCTCGGCACTTCCGCACCTGACTCGACCCGCCGGCTTGCGGCGCAGTTCGCCGAGCGTGGAGCGACCTTCCTCGACGCCGGCATCTCAGGCGGCGCCGCCGCAGCCGACGCAGGCACGTTGACGCTGATGGTCGGAGGCGAACAGGCCGGGCTCGAGCAGGCCCGGCCGACGCTCGACCTCTTCTCCAACAAGGTCTATTACTGCGGCGCTAGTGGCGCCGGCCACATCGCAAAGCTGCTGAACAACTTCCTCAACGCCGTCGCGTTGTCAGCCACGGCCGAGGTGATGGTTGCAGGCAAGAAGGCAGGCCTTGATCTCGAGGTCCTGCTCGGCATCCTGAATTCGAGCTCCGGGGTGAACTTCGCAACCCAGAACCGGTTCCCCAAGATCATTCATGGCGATTATCTGGAGGGCGGCCTGACCGGTGAGCTGATGCTGAAGGACGTGACTTTGTACGTGGATCTGCTGAGCAACCTCGGTGTTGCGAGTCTGAACTCTTCAGGCCCGGTCGCGAGCTTCGGCCTGGCAAACGGGCTTGGCTACGGGACCCAGATCAGCAACCGGGTGGTCGACGCAATCGGCGATGTATCTGGTGGCGTGCGGCTGCATGACACGGACGCGGCGACACGATGAGCGACCGGCCAAAGACGTCTGGGCCGGTCGGTCTGATCGGCCTCGGCAAGATGGGCCAGCCGATGTCGGCGGTCCTGCTTGCGGCCGGCTTCGATCTGGTCGGGTACGACCCGCTCGAGCCGGCTCGGGCAGCGCTGACCGTCAGCGGCGGCACGGCAGCGGCGGATGCGAGTGAAGTTGCCCGCTCGGTTCACACACTGATCCTGATGCTGCCCAACTCCGCGGCCGTCGAGGGTGTCGTCGAGCAGCTGCTCGACGACATGGCACTGACCGAAGGCCATCTGCTGATCGATATGAGCTCGAGTGAACCGCTGCGCACCAGGGCGCTCGCTGAGCAGCTGAAAGCCCACGGTGTTGATCTGATCGACGCACCCGTGTCCGGCGGTGTTGCGCGAGCCAAAACCGGAAAGTTGACGATCATGACCGGCGGCGACGCGAGCCTGATCGATGCCGGTCGTCCTGTGCTCGAGGCGCTCGGAACCGTGTTCTCCGTCGGCCCGGTCGGCTCCGGTCATGCGGTCAAGGCGCTCAACAACCTGCTATCGGCGACGCACCTGATGGCTACCGCGGAGGCGATGCGGGCCGGTCGTGAGCTCGGCCTTGAAGCCGATGCGATGCTCGCGGTCTTCAATACCGCTAGTGGACAGAGCGGCTCGACGCTGAACAAATGGCCGAACTTCGTCCTGACCGAGACCTACAACTCCGGCTTTGCGCTGGACCTGATGTGCAAGGACGTGAGGATCGCGACGGATCTACTGCGCTCGCTCGGAACGCCGAGTGAAGTGAGCCTGGCCATCGATGACGCCTGGCAGCATGCGATGGCCGATCTTGCAGGCGGAGCCGACCACACCGAGGTCGCCCGCTGGGTCGACAAGCGGGCAGCGACACCCGCCGCATCGGCGTAACACGGGCATGTCCGGCTCGGCTCGCGCTCAAGAGATCAAGGCCGACTTCATCGCCGCCGGTGGCCTCTGGGACGCAACCTGGGAGACGGTGCTCAACCTGGACCCGGAGCTTGTGGCCGTCTGCAGCAAACTCGCGTCCGTGCCGCGCCGCAGCGGCCGTCTGGAACCGAAAACCAAGGAGCTGGTCGCGCTCTGCGTAGACGCGAGTTCGACGCACCTGCATCTCCCGGGTGTCCGACAGCACATCCGGACAGCGCTCGGACACGGGGCCTCGGCGGCGGAGCTGATGGAGGTGTTGGAGCTCAGCGCGACGGTCAGCATCCATGCGATGAACGTCGGCATTCCGATCCTGCTCGACGTCGCATCCGAACTTGGCCAGCGGGCAGGCTCCGAGCCACGCAGCCAACGTCAGGTTTACCTGCAGGAGCAGTTCACTCGCTCACGCGGCTACTGGAACACGACCTGGGATGCGGTGCTCGAGCTCGATCCCGACTTCTTCGAAGCCTACACCGAGTTCTCATCGCTGCCATGGCGCAGCGGTGTACTCGAGCCGAAGGTCAAGGAGTTCATGTACATCGCGTTCGACGCATCGGCAACCCATCTATATGAGGTTGGGTTGCGGTTGCATATCGAAAATGCGCTCGGCTATGGCGCTTCGATCGGGGAGATCGCGGAGATTCTCGAGATTGCGGCACTGATCGGAATCCAGTCGGTCACCAGCGCGGCGCCGATTCTGGCCGAGGAACTGGCGCGCTTCAGAACCGGCTAGTTCAGAGGCACCGGACCACGTCCGCCGCCTCGAGCTCTGCAATCTCGGCGTCGCTGAGCCCGAGGACTTGGCTCAGAACCTCGCGCGTGTCAGTGCCAATCTCCGGCGCCGGCCGTTGGGCGGGCCGCGCGCGATACTCGTGGAACACCATCGGCAGGCCCTTGACCGGCGGGTTACTGCCGGCGATCGTCACACCGCGGTCGACAAACCGCTGTCGCTCCGCCCGATCGGCGGCGTTCAAGACAGGCACGGCGGGGACCTGGAGTCGCCGCAGCTCAGCCACGACTTGATCGCGCGGCATCGCCCGCGTACGTGCGGAGATCCACTCGTCGACGAGATCCTGATTCTGCTCCCACCAGCTCGGTGGCGCACCGGTGACCTCCGGGTGCTCGACAAAGGTGACCAGACCGGCCCGTGCGGCTTCGTCCTCACACGAGATCGCCACCCAGGAATCATCATCAAGGCACGGATAGGTGTCGTGCGGCGCACGGCCGGGGCGCCGGTTGCCTTGGGGCAGGCTCATCAGACCGTCAGCCATGAAGGCCGCCACCTCACCGCCAAGGGTGAAGCTGACGACCTCACGCTGAGAGATGTCCAAATAGCTGCCGGGCAGTTCTGTCTGCAGGCCGTACACCACGGCCGCGGCGCCGAACATCGACACGATCTGGTCCGGATAGTTCACATCCGAGGAGGACCACATCGGCTGCTCGGCGTCGTAACCGGTGACCGACGCGAGCCCCGCCAGCAGATCGAGCGTCGATCCATACGAGCTGTTGCGGGACTCGGGCCCGGACTGGCCCTGACTCGAGAGCGACAGATAGACGAGCGCGGGATTGAGCGCGTGCATCGTCTCACGATCGATCCCCAGCTTTTCGGTGACCCCGACACGGAAGTTCTCGACCAGGACATCACAGCAGCGTGCGAGCGCATGCACCAATTCACGGCCACGATCGGTCTTCAGATCGATCGCAACGTCGAGCTTCCCGACGTTGTTGGACGGGAAGAACGGTGACATCGGCATCGCGCCGGACTCATCCGCCGCGCTGGCTGTCAGCTTCCAGGTGCGGAAGGTGTCCGGCCTGTCGATCCATTCGATCTTGATGACCTTTGCGCCGAAGTCCGCGAGCAGCCGCGTTGCCGCGGCGCCGGCCGTGATCGTGCCGAAATCAAGCACGGTCAGGCCGGCCAGCGGAGCGTCGGAAGTTCCGTCAGTGGCCGCCGGCTCACCTCCCGGGCGCGCAGTGGGTGCTGGGCCACCGCCGCCGATAGCCGGGGTCGCGGCCGCAAGCAACGGCGCCCGACCGCGATGCCACGGCAGCGCATTGGAATGAAACGGCGACCCAAGCGCGGGCTGCGTCTCGGTAAAGCTCGTCTGATCGATGAAACCACGCTCTCGCAGCTGCTCGGACTCCGCGAGGTCGCTCACGCCGACGACCCAGCCAAGGGGCAAGCCGAGCACACGGCCCTGGTCGTAGATCGCTCGAGCCGGACGGGAGCCCGCCCAGTCGGCCACTACCGGCCACCACTCATCGGCGCGCGCCAGTCGCGCGTCTTCGTCGATCAGAGCGGGATCGCGCAGCTCGTCAGCATCAACGAGCTCGACCATCCGTGCCCAGTGCTGGTTCTGGAAGATCATTCCGATCCACCCGTCAGCCGCCCGCAGCAAGCGCCAGCCATCATCGCGCCGGCGTGACGGCGAGGTGCCTGACATCGCGAAGTTCACATCGCCCTTCCAGTCCATGTACGCCGCGACGTCACACAATGCGACGTCAATGAAATCCCCGCCGTAGCCGCGATCGCGGCGGCGCAGCGCCAGTGTCGCGCCGAGGAAGCCCGTGAACGCAGCCGCATAAGCGATCTGCTCACCACCGAGCGACAACGGCCGGCGGCCGGGCTCGCCGACCATCGTTGCCAGCCCACCGAACGACTCCGCCAGCAGGCTGTCCTCGGGAGTGTCAGCGAACTCGCCGGTCTGACCGAAGCCGGTGATCGAGATGACGATCAGCTCGGGCCAGCGCTCGCGCACACTCTGTGCGTCCAAACCCGCAGCTAAGGCGTCCGTCGGCCTCATGCCGAGGATTGCCAAATCAGCTCCGTCGAGCAACTCCGCGATGGTGGCGGCCCCGTCCTCGGTCCGAAAATCTGCAAGCGCGCTCTGCTTGCCGCCGTTGAGGCTGATGAACCCGTAGCTCTCGCCTTGGCTGTTCACTGGAACGCGATGGCGGAGTGGATCACCTCCGGTGGGCTCGACCTTGATCACCTCGTGCCCGAGCCCGCAGAACAGGCGGCCGCAAGCGGATCCGCCGATGCCGGTTCCTACTTCAATGGTCCGCAGACGCTGCTCGTTGCTCACTGTCCCGACGCTCCCTGCCCCGGGTTGGGCTTGCCCGATATGAAGCGCTCGAGCGACTCCTCATGGGAGGAGATGCGCCTGTGTATCTGCGCGTTCACATAGGTGCCGTATTCGATCGCCGGGCGCAGTTCGGGCAAACGTGCGGGAACGTGCCACAGCGCCCGCTTAGACCAATCCAGCGCGGCTGCCTCGAACTGCGCCACGTGCTTGGCGAGCTCGAGCGTGGTCGACTCGAGTTCCGTCGCCGGAACGGCGATGTTGGCCAGCCCCCACTCTTCGGCCTTGATCCCGTCGATGCGCTTCGCGGTGAGCACCATCCATGCAGCTCGCTTGCTTCCAAGCCGCAGCTGCATCGCCGGGCCGCCGATGCCTGAGTAGAAACCGAAGCCGATCTCCGGCAGCCCGATCTGGGCGTCCTCAGCGACGACGGCGAGGTCAGCGACGTTCAGCAAGGTGGCGCCCCCACCCAAGGCGTAGCCCGCGACCGACGCGATCATGATCGCGGGATGCCGCGAGATGATGTCCTGCGTCTGCTCCCAGCTGCTGCTGAGTTCATCAGCATCCTTCGGATCGCCCGTCGTCAGCGCGGACAGATCCATACCCGCGCAGAACGTTCCCCCGGCGCCGGTGATGATCACGACCTTCTGGTCGCGCGTCTGCTCGAGGTGGCTGCGGAACATTGCTCGCGCCTCCCGATCGAGCGCGTTGCGTTTGTGCGGGCGGTTCAGCGTGATCCGGGCGATTCCGTCCTCCAGCTCCTCGAGCAGCACCTCATCGCCATCAGAACGGTTGGGAGAACTGGTGCTCAAGGGTGCGCTCCTCGGGATCGTTTTGTTGCCGGAAGTCCATCGTTGGCGCTCATATGCCGCAATCCAAGCCTCCGAATCAGTCGCTTTTCTGAGCTTTAGAATCGTGACCGTCAGACAAGCAGACAATACTGTTCGAGGGTCTTGACAACACGTGGTTCCGAGAATACTGTCAGATCGCCTGACAATCTGTCGGTCTGGAAATCATCGAGCACAGCGCCGGATCGCGCAGCGAGCCACTGGATGGTGAGCGGCACGCCGGAGTACGGAGAGAAAACGACATGGCTTTTTCCACTGCGGAGGATGGTGAGACGCGCTTTGATCGGGGCATGGCCATGCGCCGTTCTGTCCTGGGGGCAGAACACGTAGAGCGTTCGATCGACAACGTCAGCGAGTTTGCCGAGCCCATGCAACGGCTCGTCACCGAGTACTGCTGGGGCGAGGTCTGGACCCGTGAAGCGCTCGAGCCCAAGTACCGCAGCCTGCTGACGATCGTGATGCTGACGGCACTCAACCGCATGCACGAGTTGCGCGTTCACGTGCGCGGCGCCATCAACAACGGCTGTTCTATCGACGAGATCCGCGAAGCGTTGCTGCAGTCCGCGATCTACTGTGGTGTCCCCGCGGCACTCGAGTCCTTCCGGCACGCCGAGAGTGTCCTACTCGAGCTGACCGCCGAACCGTCAACCGGCGCCAACCCCTGAGTCAAATGGACCGGACCACGTGTTCGATCGCTGGGGTCGGCGCCACCGAGCAGGGTGAGCTGCCGGATGAGACCCCCGAGGAGATGGCCGTACGCGCGGCCGCGCTGGCAATTGCCGACGCGGGCATCTCAAAGGATGAGATCGACGGCCTCATCACCTGCAAGCCGCCGCTGTCGTCACGCGGCATCGACGAGGCCATGGGGCCACTGCTCGGTATCAACCCCACGTACAGCACGACCTTGGATTACGGCATGTGCGGCTTCTCGCTGCACCTCGCGGTGATGGCAATCAACGCCGGCCTCGCCTCGACGGTGCTGCTGACCTACGGGACCAACTCGCGTAGCGCACGGACCGGGTTCGCCAGGCCGATCGGGGGCTCTGCGTCCTGGACAGCGCTGGCCGGGTTCGTACACGTCGCCGGGCCGGCGGCCATGGCCGTCCGTCGCCATATGCATCTCTACGGCACGACCGAGGAGCAACTCGGCTGGGTGGCTGTGGCTCAGCGCGAGTGGGCGCTCGACAACCCGTTCGCTGTGTTCCGCGATCCGATCACGATCGACGATTACCTCGACCAGCCCTACATCGTCGAGCCGCTGCGCCGTGCAGACCTGACGGTGATCTCCGATGGCGGCGTGGCCGTCCTTGTCACCACCGCGGAACGCGCGGCGGCAATGCGCAGCCGCCCGGTTCACGTGGTCGGCATCGCCCAGCAGTCGGCGATCCGCAACGAACAGAACCCGGACAAGCTAATGCGACCGTGGCTGGGCACCCTGGCCGACCGTGTCTACCGCGACAGCGGCCTGTCGGCCACGGACGTTGATGCCGCGTACCTCCAGGACGGCACCTCCGTGTGGGTGTTGCAGATGCTCGAGTACTTCGGCTTTTGCGGACAGGGCGAAGCAGGCCCATTCCTGACCAGCGGCGCCACCCGCAAGGGCGGCTCGCTGCCGGTCAACACGCACGGCGGTCAGCTGTCGGAGAGTTACTCGCACAACTGGATGCATCTGTTCGAGGCCGTCCGGCAGTTGCGGGGAGATGCCGGAGCGCGGCAGATCGACGGGTTGAACGTCGCGCTGCACGCGCAGACCCACGACTTCTGGAAGGGCGCGGCAACCCTCCTGAGCACGGAGCCGACGAGATGACCGAAAACGTTCCGCCCTCCGCGGTCGACGACCCGCTGCTGGCTCCGTTCTGGACGGCCACTCGCGACGGCCGGCTACTGGTCCCGCGTTGCGAGAGCTGCGGTTACAGCTGGTGGCCCCCGGAATCGATCTGCCCGCAGTGCCTGACACCGAACCCAGGCTGGGCCGAGGCGCAGAGTCACGGCACGTTGTGGAGCTACGCGGTGTACCACCGCGCGTTCAGTCCCGAGTTCGCGGACCGCATTCCTTATGCCGTCGGTCTGATCGAGCTCGACCCGGGACACAAGATGTATGGCCTGCTGGTGGGGCCAGTTGAGTCGTGGTCGGTGGGCCAGAGGATGGAAGCGGTCTACGAGCAGAGCTCGGAGGCCGTGTTCGTCCGCTGGCGCGCTGATGACGTGGGACAGGCTGACGAATCCGCAGCCCGTGAACAGTGAACAAGCAGATGGAACGACGGAGGAGAGGTAGGAAGATGTTTAGAAGGGCAAAGCATGTGCCGCGCTGGCCCGCACCGGTCATGGTGCTGGCGGCAATGGCAGCGCTCGCGGTCGCCGTCGGCGGCAACGCCAGCGCCGCAACCAAGTCACCGAGGTCAGCGACCGCTGCTTCTTCGGTCTCGTATTCAGCGCTGCTGAAGTCATTGCTACAGCCGACACCGACGAAGTTCGCGGGGCCAACGACGCCGGCCAAGGCGCGTCACGGCGTCAAGATCGCTGCAATCAGCAGCGCTCAGACGCTTGAAGGTGACGCCAACGTTGCCTCGGCTATCGCCACGGCGGCCAAGGCTGCAGGCTGGCAGGAGCGGACCTTTGACGGACAGGGCTCCACCAGCACCCAGAACACGGTGATCGCCAACGCGGTCACATGGGGTGCGAAGGTGATCGTGCTGGTGGCGGTCAACCCGGTGACGGTCCAGACCGGTCTTGCGGCGGCCAAGAAGGCCGGCGTCATTATCGTGGGTGCCGATGGCGCAACCGGCGGGTTCAGTCCCAACCCGGTCATCAAGCCGCCCAAGGGCGACGTATGGCCGGCAACCGAGGTGTCGGTCAACAACGGCGCGATCGGCAAGGCGATGGGCAACTGGATCATCGCCGATTCACACGGCAGCGCCCACACGATGATCCTCGGTGACAAGGAATTCTCGGGGTCGGTCACCGGACCGCAGGGAATGGAGTCCGTGCTCAAGAAGTGCAAGGGCTGCACGACCTCGTCGATCATCAACTTCGTCGCCGCCGACATCGGCACGACGCTCGGCCCGCAGGTTGTGAGCTATGTCCGCTCCAACCCCAATACCAACTACGTGTCGGTCCCGTATGACCCGGCTGTGCAGGCCGTCTACACGGCTCTGCAGAACGCCGGCCTCGCTTCAAAGGTCAAGATCATCAGCAACCTGGGCGACTCCCAGAACCTGAACTACATCAAGAGTGGTGCGGGTCAGTCCGCCGACTTCGCCTGGGACGCGACATACATCGGATGGGCAACCGTCGATCAGTCGATCCGGCTGATGGACCACATGAAGGTGTTCTCACCGAACGGCGAGAACGTGCCGTACGTGGTCCTCACCAAGGCGAACCTTGGTAACAGTGCAAGCAAGAAGGCAGGCTGGGTCGCCCCGTTCAATTACCAGCGGGCGTTCACCAAGCTCTGGAAGTGAGAGCAGTCAAGTCGTGACCATCGGTAACCACGACCCTGTGGGCCTGGAGGGTGAGCTGGCGGCAGAGCCGCTGCTCACCCTCGACCGGGTGTCACGGAGCTTCGGCGACGTGCACGCGCTTGCAGACGTATCGGTCGAGTTCCTGCCGGGACAGATCCACGCAGTCGTCGGAGCGAACGGAAGTGGCAAGTCCACACTCGTGAAACTCATCAGTGGCGTCCACGCAACCAGCAGCGGATCGATGCGGTGGCGCGGCGAGACGTGTGTCTTCGCGTCTCCGAGTGACGCTCGTAGACGCGGGGTCCGCGTCGTTCATCAGGAGGCACCGCTGATCGATAACCTCAGCGTGCTGGAGGTGGTCGCAACGTTCCAGGGATACGGTGTCGGAGGCTTCCGACCGATCCCCTGGCGGCGACTGCGCAAACGCGTGGGCGCCCTGCTGGACGAGCTTGACCTGCACGTCGGACTCGACGAACTGTGCGCGAAGCTCGGCCCGGCCGACCGTGCTGGCATCGCGATCGCGATCGCCACACAGGACACATCGGAGGATGGCGAGAACGCGCCGGCCGAGCTGCTGATCCTCGACGAGGTCACCGCAGCGATCCCAGAGGCTGACGCCGCCACCCATCTCAGGCGAGTCGAGTCACTCGCCGCCTCGGGCCTGGCCGTCTTGATGGTCACGCACCGGCTCGCCGAGCTCGAGATCGCTCGGGAGCTGACGATGCTGAGGGCCGGACAGGTCGTCTACCGCCAGGGCGACCATGTCAGGCTGCCTAACACCGAACTGGTGCGAATGCTTGTGGTGCCGGACGAGGCGATTGCGGCGGCCGCGCAGCGACCGGACGTTGCTGAGGAAGGTCCCGTCACACGCCTATGGGGACAGGCACCACCCGCTCGAGAGGCTCGGGGGCTGGATCCCGGTGTCGCCGCGATCGAGGCTCAGGACCTCCATGCCGGCGCTCTCGCTGGGTTTTCGATCAGCTGCATGCCGGGTGAGATCGTCGGCCTCGTCGGACTCGCTGAAGGCGGGATCGCCGACCTTCCCGGAGTCCTCATGGGCACCACCGCGATCGAATCTGGGCAGCTGCTTCTCGGTGGCCGGGCGATGCCACGTCGTAGCTCGCCGTCTGAGATGCAGCGTGCCGGGCTGTTGTCGGTTCCCTCCGACCGGCTGCGCGAGGGCGGAGTCGCGACCCTGTCGGTGACCGAGAACCTGATCCTGCCGGCCGCGCGGCAGTACTGGCACCGCCGAGAGCTGCGCCAGCGGGTGGTGCGCGGGGTGATCGACGCATTCGACGTACGCCCGCCGCGCGGTGACGTGCTGTTCGGCACGCTGTCGGGGGGCAACCAGCAGAAGGTTCTACTGGGCAAGTGGCTGCTGCTGCGCCCGCGCGTGCTGGTGCTCGACGATCCCACGCACGGCGTCGATCCAGTCGCCCGCGAAACGATCTTTGAAGCGATTCGCGACGCTGCCGCGCACGACGTCTGCGTTCTGTTCTTCACCACCGAACCGGAGCAGCTGATCCGTGTCTGCACGCGGGTGCTGGTGCTGCAGGACGGTGCCGTCAGCACTGACCTGCGCGATGAATCGCTTACTCAGGAATCACTAATGGAGTTGAGTTACACGTGACCACCGACCAAATCGAGACGCCGCCGATGTCTGTACCGGAGGCCACCCCCACCCGTCCGGCGCGGCGCCGCGCGCCCGCGATCCGCGACTACATGACGGTGATGCTGCTGATTCTGCTGTGCGTGATCTTCGCGCTGACGGCGAATGACTTCCTGACGGGCGGAAACATCCGCAGCATCCTGACCGTGCAGATGGTCACGCTCTGCATGACGTTCGGGATCATGTTCCCGTTGATCGTCGGGGAGTTCGACCTCTCCTCCGGGTACCTGATCGGACTCGTGTGCATGGTCGGGGCGTTCCTCGGTGAGCACGGTCACGGGGCCGAGATGGTAATCCCGGCGATGCTGCTCACCGGAGTGATCGTCGGCTTCGTCAACGGCGTCTTCTCGGAGCGCGTGAAGATCAGCTCGTTCATCGCGACCTTAGGTACCGGCATCGTGCTTCAGGGTCTGACGCAGGGCTTGAGCAACGGGTCAATCCTTGACATCGGCATCCCGAGCACGGTAGTCACGCTGGGTCGTGGTCCCTTCCTCGGTCTCGTCGTATCGGTCTGGGTCGCGCTCGGTTTCGCGATCGTTCTCTTCTACGTCCTCGAGCACACGCCGATTGGCCGGTCGCTGTACGCGATCGGCGGATCCGAACGGGTCGCGTTCCTCGCAGGCGTGCAGACCCGACGCCTGAAGATCTTTGCGTTCGTGATGAGTGGGCTGCTGGTCGCCTGTGGGGGGATCTTCGCCCTCGGCCAGAACGGCAGCGCCGACCCGAGTTACGGCCCGACGTTGCTGCTGCCGGCATATGCCGCCGCGTTTCTGGGTGTCACGACCTACCGCGGTGGCTACTACAACATCGTCGGCTCGGTCGTGGGCACTCTCCTGCTGGCCGTCGGCTTCAACGGTCTCAGTCTCTGGGGAGTGCCGTTCTGGGTTCAGCCGGTGTTCAACGGCGCCGTGCTGTTGGTCGCCGTGATGCTCGCCAAGGCCGAGACCCGTCAGGTTCGGGTGGGCGCATGACCAGCGCGATCACAATCGACCAGCACCAGCTGTTCATCGATGGCGAGTTTCGCGCCGCGGCGTCGGGAGCCGAATTTGAGACGCTGAATCCAGCCGACGGTACGACCCTCATGTCCGTAGCGCGGGCGGGCGACCAGGACGTGGATGAGGCGACCCGGGCCGCTTACGACGCCAGAGGCAAATGGCGCAACACCAGCCCAACTGACCGTGGGCGGCTGTTGCTGGCGATCGCGGCCCAGCTGCGCGCCGAGTCGGAGATGCTGGCCCAGATGGAGTGCCTGGATAACGGCAAGCCGATCACCCAGGCCCGCTTCGACATCGAATACTCGGCGCGGTACTTCGAGTATTACGGCGGCCTCGCCGACAAGCTCGATGGCTACGTGATCCCGCTCGGGGGTCACTATCACTCGTATACGACACTCGAGCCGTTTGGAGTTGTCGCCCTGATCGCGCCCTGGAACGCGCCGCTTATGCAGGCTGCCCGCGGGCTCGCCCCGGCGTTGGCAACCGGCAACACCTGCGTGGTCAAGCCCTCCGAGGACACGCCGCTGACGATCCTCGAGTTCGCACGGATCGCACGAGAGTGCGGACTCCCGGCCGGCGTGATCAATGTGATCCCAGGGTTCGGAGAGGACGCTGGAGCCGCTCTGGTGAGGCATCCGCTGGTCGACCGGGTCGCATTCACGGGCTCGGTCGAGACCGGCCGGATCATCGCCAGGATGGCAGCTGACCGGCTCGTGCCCGCGAGCGTCGAGCTCGGCGGAAAGTCCGCGAACATCGTGTTCGAGGATGTCGACGTCGACGTTGCCGCGCACAACGCGCTGCGTGCGATCAACCTCAACTGCGGCCAGAACTGCTCGGCAGGCTCGCGGCTGTTAGTCCACAGCTCGATCCACGACGCGGTGCTCGACAGGATGGTCGCACTCGAGCGTGAGGTGACGGTCGGTCCGGGTCTCGAGGATCCTGACGTCGGTCCATTAACCACTCGTGATCAGTATCAGCGGGTCTGCGACTACCTGCGAATCGGTCGCGAGGAGGGCGCCGAGGTGATCTCGGGCGGTGGCCCGCTGGAGGATGAGCGGCTCAACGGCGGCAATTTCGTCCAACCGACGATCTTTGCGGGAGTGACACCTCAGATGCGCATTGCGCGCGAGGAGATTTTCGGGCCAGTGCTGTGCGTACTGCCGTTTGACGACGACGACGAGGCGATCGCGATCGCCAATGACACTGACTTCGGCTTGGTCGCGGGGATCTGGACCAATGACTTCTCTCGTGTGCATCGCATCAGTGCCGCGCTGGAGGTCGGCCAGGTCTATATCAACGAGTACTTCGCCGGCGGCGTCGAAACTCCATTCGGTGGAGTCAAGGACAGCGGCTATGGGCGCGAGAAGGGTCTGGCGGCGCTCGAGCACTACACCCGCATGAAGACGATGATCGCTCGGCTCTGACTACTGGGGACAGGCGGACTCACGGTAGGCTCCTGGACGCCTGGAACGTCCGACAGTCATTCGGTAGGATCCGCGCGATGACAATCCCAGACAGCCCAAAGTCTCCATTCGCAGGAGAACAGCTTGGACGTGTAGCCGCGCCGCTGCGCGAGCAGGTCGTGGAACTGCTGCGTCAGGCAATTCTTGACTTCCGTTACGCCCCTGGAGAGCGTCTGATCGAGCGCGAGCTGATCGAACAGATCGGCGTGTCGAGAACGACTGTGCGCGAGGTTCTGCGACAGCTCGAGGTTGAAGGGCTGGTCACCACGATCCCTCAGAAGGGCGCGATCGTCACGGTGCCGACACCGGCGGAAGCGCGTGACCTCTACGAGGTTCGTGCCGTGCTCGAGGGCTTGGCCGTTCGTCTGTTCGTGCGGCGCGCCAACGCCGAGCAGCTTGCCGAACTCCGTGGCGCTTACGAGTCGTTCGCCGAACTGGTCAGCCGCGGAGGTGACATCCATGAGATGCTGGCGGCCAAAGACGCGATCTACGGCGTCCTTGTGAAGGGCAGTGGCAACGGGTCGATCGGGTCGATCCTCGGAACCCTGCAGGCCAGAGTGAGAAGGCTTCGGGCCGCGTCGCTGTCACAACCCGGACGACCCGAGCACGCCGTAGAGGAGATCCGTCAGCTGGTTGAAGCGGCGGAGCGCGGGGACGCCGACGCTGCCGCCGGATTTACCGTCGAGCACATCGAGAATGCCTCTGACAGCGGGATCGAGGCCCTGACTCACCTCCCCGGCCCGCCGACGCCCAGTCCCGCCTGAAATCCTAGGGCCGGCTCACCGCGGCGGCGCGGTCGAGCTCTTCGTTGAGGATCGGGATCGCCATCGCCAGCGTGCTCATCCCCAGTCCACTGGCGATCTCGAAGACCTCCACCATCTCCTCGGCGCTGGCCCCGTAGCCGATCGCGTTGTCGATATGGAGTCGCAGGCCGGGCAGGAACATATGGGTCGCGGCAGCGTCGAAGGCCATATAGATCATCTCCTTCTCCTTCGGCGCGAGCGGGCCCTGCCGCCACGCGATCGAAGAGAAGTCGGTGTACGCGGCGAAGAAATCGGGGTCGAAGCGCAGCAGGCCATCCCAAAAGGGATTCCAATAGCCGCGTTCGCGCTCGAACGCGGCCTTCAGCTGCAGCTGGCGTTCCGTCAGCTCGCCGGTGAGAGCAGCGGGCTGCTGGCCGACCTCACGGTAGGCATCGATCAGCAGCGGCGTGCCGACGTTGCAGGCGTGAATCCCGAGCGTCGCGGTCAGCTGCAGCACCTCGATGATCTCTTCGCGCGTCGCGCCCAACTCGAGCGCCCGTCGCATATGGATGCGGACGCCGGGCTCGTATAGGTAGGTCCCGGCACTGGCCACGGCGAGATGCACGAGCTCACGGAAGCGTGGCTCGAGTGCCTCGCGCCGAACCGGTGCGCCGACGAGCTCGACGTAGGCCGCGAAGAACTCGGGGGCCGCCTGGAGTACCTGCTCCCAAGTGTCACTCCAATAGCCCTGCTCAGACTCAAAGCGCGCCCGCAGGTCGCGCAGCTGTGGTTCGTGGTTGTTCATGCTCGTAGCTCCTTGGTCGCTGCTAGCCACGGGGGATCCGCTTCGCCAGCTCGACGGCGTGTTCATGTGTGAGCGGATGAGGTACGTATTCGAGGAAGGCGTCGTAACCCTCAGGGCCATGTTCGCGACCGATGCCGGAACCCTTGACCCCGCCGAACGGAACGGTGACGGGAGGCACCCCGTAACTGTTTACCGAGATGTACCCCGAGTCAACGCGGCGGGCCACCGCAAGCGCATGGTCGGGATCCGCTGAGTACACGGAGCCACCAAGTCCATAGTCGCTCGCGTTCGCCAGGCGGATCGCGTCATCCTCGTCCTCGTAGGGGATCACAACGCCCACGGGGCCGAAGATCTCTTCCTGGGCCACACGTGAGTTGTTGTCGACGTTGGTGAGGATCGTCGGCTCGACGAACCAACCGCGCCTGTGCTTGTGGCTGGTACTCCCGCCGGTCGCGACGCTCGCGCCGTCAGAGACTCCGACGTCCACATAGCTCAAGGCCTTGTCACGTTGCCTCGCGCTGACGAGCGGTCCCATCGTGGTCGCGGTATCGAACGGATCGCCGAGGATGTAGTCCCTGGAGTGAGCCACGACGGCGTCAACAACGTCGCTGTAGATCGCCTTCGGAGCGAGAATCCGGGACGTGGCGACGCAGGCCTGCCCCGAGAAGGCGAAGACGCCCTTGGCCAGCCACGGCGCCGCACTGTCCAGGTCGGCATCGGGCAACACGATCGCCGCCGACTTCCCGCCCAATTCGAGTTGCAGGCGGGTGAATCGGTTCGCCACCGCGCTCCAGATCTTCGACCCGGTCGCCGTGCTGCCGGTGAAGGCGACTTTTCTGACCAGCGGATGCTTGACGAGGTACTCCCCGGTGGTCCCGTCGCCAAGCACCAAGTTTACGACGCCGTCGGGAACGCCCGCCTCGGAGCAGATCTCGACAAGCCGCGCTGCTCCCAGCGGTGTCTCAGGCGCCGGCTTGAGCACAATCGGACACCCGGCAAGCAACGCCGGGATGACCTTCTTGACCTCGCTGCGGATCGGCACGTTCCACGGGACGATGCCGGCAACGACCCCCACCGGTCTACGGACGACCAGGGCATCACCGAACTCGCTCATCCGCAGGTATTCCCAATTGATCTCGCGCGCGGTCGCGATGAACATGTCGATCAAGGTCGGCGTCCCGCACAGGTCGCCGTAGGAGTGAAACGGTATCCCCATCGAGCGCGAGGTCACCTCGGCCAGGTCATGTGCCTCACGCAGCAGACGCTGTTTGATCTCAGAGACAACCGCGATCCGCTCTTCAATCGCGGTGCCGGCCCAGACGCCGTTGCGCCAGGCGCGATCGGCTGCCGTGACCGCACGATCGACATCTGCTTCAGAGGCGATCACCGCCTTAGCGATCACCTCCTCCGTGAACGGGTTGACGACCCGGCAGAACTCTCGCGACTCAGCGGCGCACCAGTTGCCGTCGATGAACAGTTCGCCGAGGGTCTGCATCACTTCGATGTCAGCGAGCGAGTCGGACCGGCGAGCACGGCGACGATGATCAGGCCCTCGACGATGTCCTGGAAGCCGGCGGCGAGATGTGCGACCTCGACCAGCGTGACAACCAGGCTCATCAGCACGCCGGCGGCCCAGATACCCGGGGCGTTGGAGCGCCCGCCGGTCACCAGACAGCCGCCGAGGACCACCACCGCGATCGAGCCAAGCTCGTACGGATCGCCGATGTTGGCGGTGGGACCGCCTGCGTAGGCGCACAGCAACACCCCTGCCAACCCTGCGCAGATCCCTGAGATCAGGTACGTGAGCGCGCGCGTACGGGTCACGTGGATGCCCGCGAACCGTGCGGCGCCCCCGCTCTGCCCGACGGCCTCGACCGCGCGACCAAAACGTGTCCTTCTCAGGACCAGCGCCGCCAGTACGGTCAAGCCCACGCCCACGATCCCGAACACCGGGATCGGACCCACGTCCGCGCTGACAAACGATCCGAGCCCTGGACTCGGAAGTGCCGTGGCGTTTGAAGAGCCCGCGAACTCGAGCACGACCGAGTTCAGCATGAAGCCAACGGCAAGCGTCGCGATGATCGGCGGGATTCGCGCCAGCTCGATCAGGATCACGCTCGCGATGGCGGCCACGATGCCGACTCCGATCCCCGCCGCCAGCGACGGCACGAGCATGCCGTTGGAGCCACTCGCGACCGTTGCCGAAACGTAGGCGCTGAGGCTGATCACGTTCGGCACCGACAGGTCGATACCGCCGTTGCCTCCGGTTATGACGAACATCTGGCCGACACCGGCAAGCAACGAGAAGGTCCCAACCTCAATCGCCGCTGTGAGCGTCCCCCCGGCTCCCCGACCCGCGATCGCCGCCGTCACGATCCAGACAAGGATCAGGGCGACGAACGGCATCAGGAAACCACTGCCGGGGGTCAATGAGAGTTGCAGCCATCGACCCCTGTTGGCCCGGGAGAGCGGACCGCGCCCGTCGGTCAGCTCAGGCATCGTTTGACTCCAGACTGCTGATCCACGTACTCGCGCTCTTCACCAGCAGAATCAGGACGAGCAGGACTCCCTCAACGGCATCCTGATATGTGGATGAGACGTTGGTGATCGCAAGCAGCGGTGTCAGCAGGCTCATGCTGAGTCCACCCAGGACCGCGCCGGCCGGGGCGATGTCACCGCCGGTGAAGCCACCACCACCGATGACGACGCCGGCAATGCTGAGGAAGAGGTAGCTCGAGCCCAGGTTGGGATCCCCTGAGGTCGCTTCACCGCTGAGCGCGAGGCCGGCGAGCACCCCGAAGATGCCTGCCAGTCCATACAACACCGCCTTGGCGATCGGGATCGACCAACCGGCTGACCTCACCGCCTCCGGGTTGCTGCCCACGCCACGGAGAACTGCGCCGTAACGGGTGTGCATCATCCCGTACTCCACGACCACGGCCAGAACCACGAGGATCAACACGGTCTCTGGGATCAGGGGCGGGCTCAGGTTGATCGCCTTCACGATCCCCGATGGAACGACACCACCCGGAACTGGGAGCAGCGCCAACCCGACCCCGAGCCAGACGAATGACATCCCGAGCGTCGCAACGATCGCCGGAACCCGCCGGAACAGCACGACCAGTCCGGTCGCGATGTAGCCGCACACGAGTCCGATCAACGCGAGCACGCCGAGAAAGACGTGATTTGGCATCACCACCACGGTGATCACCGTCACGAGGCCCATGAACGAACCGATCGCGATGTCAAGGTCCCCGGCGGCCGTGACGAACATCTGCGCAACAGTCGCGAAGCAGACCGGAAGCGACGCGGCCAGCAGCAGTGAAATGCCGCTGTAGTTCAGGACGCTCGGGTTCCGCAGGTAGATGACGACGAACATCGCGATAGTCAGCACGGCCGGGAGGATCCACTTGTTGCGACCGCTGCTCGGGACCGACAGGACCTTCACGACCGCCCGTGCGGCAGGCGGCCTGCCGGAGCTGTTGAGAGGCGGCGGTGAGCCTGCGTCGGGCTTGGGCGGTGACTGTGTCGGAGTCATTCCTCACTCCGAACGATTTCCTCGAACGATGCCGCGATCAATCCAGCCTCCGACGCTCGCTCACTGGTGATCACGTCGACGATCCTTCCTTCACGAAGCACAAAGGACCGATCGCACTGCTGCAGTTCCTCGATCTCAGTTGAGAACCACACGACCGAGACTCCCTTTGATGCCTGGTCTTTGAGCACGCGGTAGATGTCGGCCTTGGTCATCTGGTCGACGCCGCGCGTCGGGTCATCGAGCAGCAGGATCTCCGCGTCGGCGGCAAGTGCGCGCGCCATCAGGACTTTCTGCTGGTTCCCACCGCTCAACGAGACGATCGGCGAATCGGGCGCTCCGACGATCGAAAGGCTTCTCCTGAAGTCGTCGATCAGGTCACTCTCAAGCCGCCCTGACAAGAGCCCTCGCAAGGTGAGCTTCTTGAGTGAGGCGATCGAGGCGTTGTCCCGGACGCTCCAATAGCGGAAGATGCCACGCTGGCTTCGGTCGCCGCTGACGTACGCGACGGTTCCGCTCGCGGCGATGTCCTGGTACTGCGTCTTTGCGGATCCGCTGGGAGCCGAATCGAAGACCGCTGCGAGGACCTCTCGCTGGCCGTGGCCCTCCAGCCCAGCAAGCCCCACGACCTCACCGGCGGTGACTGTCAGGTCGGTCGGCTCATACGACTGCGCGATCCGGATGCGGATCTGGTTGTGTGAACCGCCATGGTCCGCGGCAGCGCCGGCTGCCGACTGCTCGACTTCAGCTTCCACTCCGCCCATCAAACGCAAAATCCTGGCGCCGCTGCCGCCTCCGCAGGGTGTGTCGCCGACCACTGCACCGTCTCGCATGACGAAGACGTGCTCGAGATGGGTGACCATCTCGTTGAGTCGATGCGTGGTGACGATGACGCTCAGCCCCGTCTCGGCTCGGCGATGCAGAAATTCGTAGAGCGACTGGGAGGCGTCACCATCGAGCGCTGAGGTCGGCTCGTCAAGCACGAGTAGCCGAAGTCCGTCGCCGCCCGCCAGGATCGCGATCGCGCACTCGAGCATCTGTTGTCGGGCAACCGGCAACTCGGCTACGCGCTGTCGGCGGCCGATCCCGTGGCCCGGAAACATCTCATCGAGTACCTGCTGCAGCCGCTGCCAGGACTTTCCTCGCCAGCGCAGGCCCGTGGCCCTGCGGTCGGCGATCGCGCCACTCTCCTCGACCGTCAGCTGTGGGCATAGCGACAATTCCTGGTGGACCATGCGGACGCCGCGCAGCCGTGCCTGCTTCTGCGAGCCTACGGCCAGCGCCTCCCCCGCGACCACGATCTGCCCCTCGTCGGGAGCGATCACACCGCTGACGATCCGGAGCAGCGTCGACTTCCCCGCGCCGTTATGCCCAGCGATGCCGACCATGGCTCCCTTGGCGACAGTCAGCGACACGCCCTTCACGGCGTGGGTGGTTCCGAACCGCTTCGATACCGATTCAACAGTGAGCATGCTTCGGTTCTGCGACTTCTCTTGCCGGAGGTAGAGGCTCCGCGGGAGGCCGGACCGCCGGCCTCCCGCAGACGCCGTATCACTTCGACGAAGGTCCGCCCGTGCTGTAGGTCGGCACGTGACCGGACTTGTTCTGCGCGATCAGCGTCTTCACCTGTGCGAGGTCGAAGATCGCGTTGGCGTTGGCCTCGCCGGGTGTCACCTTGGACCATGCGTTCAGAGTCTTGGGAGTGATCTCGAGTCCCGGCATGGTGAGTGACTTGGACACCTTGGTTCCCTGCTGGATCAGATAGGCGAGCCACATTCCGCCGACCGAAAGCTCGCCGGGGACCGAACCGAGCGAGATCGTCTTGAAACCCGGGTCTGACTTGAGGATTGACTTCCACTGAGTCAGTTCCGTACCGATGTTGCCCCACTCGACAAGCGGGGTTGGTCGGTGGGCCTGCTGGAACGCGCGCAGAACACCGCTGGCCTCGATCGCCTGGTTGATAACGGCGTTCACCTTGGGAAGGCTCGGCAGGATCCCAGCGACCGCCTGCTGTGTCGTCGTCTCGGACCAGTCGCCGTAGACCTGGCCGACGATCTTGATCTTCGGGTACTTGGCCAGGACCTTTTTGATCCCGCCGGTGAGCAGGTCATCGATGCCGGTGCCGGCGATGCCACGGACGAGCAGGACGTTCCCGTGACCGTGTAGCGAGTTGGCCACGGCCTGGCCCAGGGCCTCACCGAAACCGACCGAGCTCGTACCGAGCTTGTAGGCGCAGGGTGCCGTCGTCAGGTCAGAGATGTTGACGATGATGATGCCCTTCGCACAGGCCGTTGCAATCACGCCGTTCAGGCCTGTTGAGGACGCAGCATCAACCATGATCGCCTTGTAGCCCTGGAGCTCTAGCGTTTGGATCTGGGAGATCTGCTGCGCCGCCGAGTTGTCGGCGGTAACCACGGTGTACTTGCTGATCAGTCCCTGCTTCTCGGCCGCTTTGGCAGCCGCGGTGAAACTGGCGTGCGCCTCCTGCGTCCAAGTGTTGTTGTCCCGGAAGTCGCTGTAGGCGATGCTCAGAGCAGGGCCCTTTGCCAGGGCGGCTCCCTGTGGAACAGCGAAGAGCGCTACGGCCATGCCCAGTCCAACGCTGAGCGCTATAGCACGGCGAAATCTACTCACGGTTGACTACCTCTCTCCTGATGCGCGGAATTTCGATCCGGGGAGCACCCTTGCCCGCGTCGCGCCGGGTACTTCCGTACGTCAGTCGTCGTACCGACGTTCAATCAGACAGATGATTGTCGGATTGTCTGCTCATCGGTTCGTTGGACCATACCGTACGCATTCGCTTTTCGTCAAATCCCGAACGGCAAGCTGTGGCTCTGCCAGCTACCGCGCCCGGCCGGCAGCGATCGCAGTACTGGTGGCTGCTGATCGCGCATGCCACACACGTGTACGCCGCGGCCGGACTACGTGAGCGAGTCGACGGGCTCCGGGGCGTGGCTAGCGGTATCGAAGCCCGCGTGGGTCTGTGGCCGACCGAATGGCCACCGACTCACGGCGCAGCCGCAGCCGGCTCAGTCGCCGCCGCGCCCACTCGACGCACGCGTCGTGCCTATCAGAGACCGGACGTGGCGCCGGCGCGCGTCGTCATGTCTGCGCTCGACGCTCCAGCCGGCGTCAAAGCCTCTCCGCCCGCGATGGAGAACGGCTCCGCCTCAGTCGCTGCTGCCTAGGACAGCGTCATCAGGTATGCCTCGACCGCGTCAGCGGACATCACATCCCCGTACTTCAGATCGATATCGAACAGATTGATCCAGTGCGAGGCTTCGGACCGGTCAAAGCAACAGTCTGCGATGACGCCCACCCGATACCTGAACGTTGCCCCGTCCACGACGGTCGCGCGGACGCATCCGCTCGTGGCCTCTCCGCACACCAGCAGTGTGTCTACGTCGAGATAGTTCAGATGGAACAGCAACGGGGTGCCGTGAAACGCGCTCGCCGCGGCCTTCTCCAGCACCAGCTCGCCCTCGAGCGGCGCCACCTCAGCGACTATCTCGTTTGCACGATCGGCAAGTTCGTCGGGAATTTCGGGCAGCCCAGCTCTCGGTACGCGAGGTCCCCAGGGACTGGGGAATCCCGGCATGTCGCGGAGATACACGATCGGAATGCCGGCACGGCGAGCCGCTGTCAGCAGCCCGACCGTGCGATCGAGCGCAGCCCAGCCATCGAGCCCACATGACCAGGGCCAAGTGCGGATCGAGTCGAGCAATGACTCTCGCTCTATCCCAACTGCCGCGTAGTAGTCGTCCACCACGAGCAGCGCCGGCCGCTGACCAAGGCCGAACCGGTGCCGCTGATCCAAGCCTGTCGCAGCCAGGTGCTCTCGGTCGCGTGGCGTCAGGAATCGTGTCCATTGCTCTTCCATGTCTTCCACTACGGCGCACTCCTTCCCGTTTGCCCGTGCCGATCAGTGATCAGTGCTGATCGGATCATCGCTTGCCGCAGGCGCGCCATCGAGATCGACATTCCAGGCGTTGTACCCGTACAGCCAGCCGACATTGGCGCCATACCTCCCCCAGGTGTTCGCCTCTGACAGCACCTGCACGCGGGTCGTTCGCGGACGCCGGAGCTCTTCGAAGCGACTCAGGGCTTCCGGTATTCCGCTGCGGTCACCGCCCAGACGTGCCAACAGGCGCGCCAGGACCACTCCATCCTCGATTGCGAGGGCAGCGCCCTGTCCCATGTACGGCGTCACCGTATGGCAAGCATCCCCGATGAGCACGACGTTGCCGGCCACCCAGGTCGACATCGGGTCGTGCGCGTTGATAGCCCAGATGTTGACCCGCTCAACAGCGTCGAGGATGTTCCGGACCCGGGGATGGAACTGTGCGAACTCAGCGCGCAGGACCTCGACGTCGCCCACCGCCGACCAGGACTCGACGTCCCACTCGGTCTCGGGGACGCTGGTCGTGAATCCAATCTCACGTCCGCTGCTGACGTAGTAGTGGACGAGATGGCGATCCGGCCCCCACCACTTGCACGACTCATCCAAATCGGGATCACCGACCTTGCCGACCTCCACGATGCTCCGATACGCGAGCCGTTGCGTGAAGCGTGGCGGGTTTACCTCGAACAGCGCGGCTCGTGTCGGAGAGTGAACCCCGTCAGCGGCGATCACCACGTCAGCAGAGGCGGCCGAGCCGTCCTCGAAGGTCAGAGTCGCGCCATTCGCGCTGCTCTCCGCTCCCACCACCTTGCGACCACGCTGAATGATGTCCTGGGGCACGAGAGCGTGGAGCGCCGCATGAAGGTCGCCACGATGCCAGGTGGTGTAGGGCGCACCGTATTCCCGAACCGATGCCGCTCCGTGGTCGATCGTGCCTGTGACCTCTCCACTTGCGGAGTCACGATGCGTCGTGGTCGTGTTGACGAAGGCCTTCTCCGCCAACACCTCATCGGTTATTCCCAGCCCGGTCAGCGCATTGACCGCATTGGCGGCAACGTGGATGCCGGCGCCGATCCGAGCAAAATCGTGAGCCTGCTCATAGATCGTCGGATTGAGGCCCAGCTTTCGCATCGCGATCGCCGCGCCCAGGCCACCCATCCCAGCGCCGACGATGGCGACTCTAAGGCCAGTCCCGGCGTTCTCCGTACTCATAACCATCAGACTCCTCGTGATCGGAACGTTTCTCGTGTCGCTGACTGCCGAAGCAGCGAAAGTGGTTGCGGTGCTGCCCTGAACCGTCTGGCACACGGAGACCACAACACCCGCTGCGACTCCGGGCAGCACATGCTTCAGGTCCTCGTAGCCGCACCTTCCCTCGACGTGGCTTGGCACAGCGCCGTCTCCGAGCACCTCAGCGCGAACGCGATCTGCTGCAGGCGAAATGCCCTGCCGAGGTGGTGATGGTCGATGTTGTGACCCGCTCCCCGGAAGATGAAGCGCTCGACGTACGAGGAGTTACAGAAGCGGTCCGCGAAAGCGTTCAATCGCTCCCGGCTCACAATGCGTAGCGCGTCGTATTCCGCGAGCACGTATTGCAGGGGGCAGATCACGCGCGGAGCGAGCTCGTTGAGGTCCGCAAACCAGCCGTCGACAATCTCCAGAAGCTCCTCGGTTGGCGCCGACGACGTGGAACAGGCCGCCTGCTCCACGACGTCGGGTCGCACCGACCAATCCGGACCGTAGAGAAGACGCCGCCGGTCTTCTCCGCTCAGGTCCACAGGAACTGACTCGGACAGCGAGCGCCAGCGCGCCGAAACTTGGCCAGGCGAGACGTCGCCGACGCCGCTGAGCGCCAGACCGATCAGAGGCCAACGCGACACGCGAGCTGCGAGATGCACCGCTACCGCTGCCCCGACCGAGTGCGCGACGACCACAACGCCGGTGTGGCCGGCCCCGAACCGTCGCCAGAGCTCCGTGACTGCGTGATCGAGCATGCCCGCGACCGACGCGAAGCGAAACCCGTCAGGCCCGATGTCGCTGCCCCCATAGCCCGGGCGATCGAGCGCGACGCAGAGGAGTTCCTCCCGCGCACAATCTTCCAGAAGCGACATCTCCGGGAGGTCGAAATAGCGTGATGTGTAGCCGCTCCCGTGGATACCCACGATCACCGGGCCGCCTGAGTCTGCTCGCGAATTCACCGTGGCACTGACAACTCCCCCGACGCCGTTGTCAACCTCCACCAGCTCACGTTCGGAGGTCATAGCCCACCGCGCCATCCACAAAATCGGTAGCGATCAAAGCGACCTTCGCATTTCTTCACCTCGTCCGAGTTTCCATCATCGCTCGGCCTGAGCAAGGCCGCTCCCGGCAGGACGGATCGCTTCGCCGGCGGCCTATGGGTGACATGTGTCACCCATAGGCCGTGATTCAGCGAACTAGCCCTGGTATTGCCCGTTCTTGACGACTGATGGCGGCACCAACGTCAGATCGGAGTTCGGCAGGGTCGCGTCGTGTGACTTCGTGGTGAAGTTGTAGTACTGGAAATAGCCGAGACTGGTCGTGCTGTACTTTTTCGTCACGAGGATCTTGGCCATAGCCGGGCCGCTCACGCTTCGCGCCGCCTTCGAGGCCGCCGCGGCAAGCTCCACGGCGTCGTAGTCCTGGGCCAGAATGAAGCTCGCAGGGACCTTCCCCTTGAACTCCTTGACGAGTGCGGCCTTCATCTTCCTCAGCCCCGCCCACGCGACCGTGTTTGCATCAGCAGCCGAGATCGTGACCATCTGAACATCGTTGACTGCGCTGGTGCCGACAAGTCCGCTCGGAGATGTCAGCGTCGTTGCGTTTGACGAGGCCACAGCGGTATCGCCGAGCACCGGGACGTTCCAGCCGATCCGCTGGATGTCCTGGAGGATGTACGTCGTCGGTGAGCCATATGAATCAACGATCAACGCGTTGACGCCGTCGGACTTCAGGGCTTCGAGCTGTGCCGTCATGTCAAGCGACGTGGTATCGAACTGCTCGCTCGAGACGCTGACGTGCTTGCCCTGGCAAGACGACTGAATGAGCGGGCCGATGGTCGCACCAAAGGCACTGTTGCTGTAGAGCAAGCCCACCTTCGAGTAGCCGCGGCTCGCCGCGGTACTGCACAACTTCGCGGCGACCGCCGCAGACGGCGCTACGACATCAAAGTTGTATGGGTTCGTGGATGGGTTGCCCGAAGTGCTCGTTTGCGTGATTCCGAACGAAAGGATCTTGTGACGCGTGACCAGCGGCAAGGTCGCTGCCTCGACGGCTGAGCTCGTCGGGAGATAGACGTCCGGTGCGGCCTTAGAGCTGATCGCGGCCTGCAGTTTCGAAACGGCAATCGTGGGGTCACCCGTGTCGTCGACGACGGTCAGGGCGATCTTCCGGCCACCGATGCCACCAGAGCCATTGATCTGCGCGACCGCGGCCTTGGCCGCCCCGGCCTCCATCGCCCCCGCGACGTCTTGACCGGTGGCCCCACTGAGGGTTGCACTGACCATGATCCGCAGCGGTGCACTGGCCTTGGCCTTTGTCTTGGCCTTTGCAGCGGCCCCGCTCGCTCCAGTCGCGGCGGCAGTGGCGACGGCGACGGCGAGCAGCGCGCTGCCGATGAGACGACCATTGCGTAGCGATCGCCCTACATGTGCTGATTTGAGTGTCATGCTCTCTCTTCCCCGTTTGCTTTCATTCGACTGTCTTAGCTCCGGCGCTAGTACGTGTGTGAGCGGTGATCAGCTTCGGATCGCCGCCGCGCGTGAGTACGTGGTCACTTGTGTCAGACGTCACTGGCGACCATTGATCTTCTGCCCGTCCGGGGGGCAGGCTTCAGTGAGAGAAATAGGCGGCTTCAACCCTCTCTTTCACATCGTGGTCGGTAACGTTCATGTCGAGGGTGGAGTGACCGCGATCGATCACGGTCAGGCTGTCTGCGACCCCCAGAACGAGCTCCACCGCCTGCTCTACCAGAAGGACCGTTATTCCGACCTCGCGCACTCTTCTAACGGTTGCGAGCACCTCGCTGGCCATCGCAGGTGCCAGTCCCGCGGTGGGCTCGTCGAGCATCAAGAGATCGGGGCGCCTCACGAGCGCCTGTGCGATCGCAACCATCTGCTGCTGGCCGCCGGACAAGCCACCTGCGACGACATGACGTCGGCCGTGGAGGTCCGGAAACAGCTCGTAGACCTCGTCGAAGGCGTGGTGACGGTCACCGCGCCCCGGCCGCATCCGAAGCGTGTAGCCGCCAAGCACGAGGTTTTCCTCGACGGTTCTCCTGCGAAAGATGCGCTTGCTCTCGACGAGGGCGATCCCGCCGCGAGCGCGGGTATGCGCCTCGGCCTTCGTCACATCCCTGCCGGCGTGAAGGATCGTCCCGCTCTGACACTTGTTGAGCCCGGCAATCGTGCGCAGAGTGGTTGTCTTTCCGGCACCGTTGCGTCCAAGGAGCGCATGGACCGAGCCGACGGGGACCTGCAAGGAGACGTCCCAAAGCACGCGCACATCTCCGTAGCTGGACGCGATGTGGTCGACCGAGAGAGAGTGGGCTTCAGTCTGCATTTGCTGTGGCCTCTTGGCCACGGGCGCTGTCCGCGGTGTTGACTTGTACTGGCGCCTCAATCGAGCCGAGATATTCGGCTCGCACGATCGGGTCCTCAGCCGCGTCCGCCGGCGTACCCGAGAACACAACTCGTCCTCGCGAGAGGACACAGACGCGATCGACGAGCGAGAAGACGAATTCCAGGTTGTGCTCGACGATCACGACCGTGATCCCCGCGGCACTGAGCTTTCGGAGGATGTCGCCGAGTCGCTCGAGTTCCAGTCCGTCGAGTCCCGAGGCTGCCTCGTCCAGCAGGAGGACCTTCGGTCGTGCGGCCGCGGCTCTTGCAACCTCGACCATCCTGCGGGTTCCCAGTGGCAGTGACGATGCGTCCTCTGCATCGGGAACGGTGAGCTCAACCAGCGCGAGTGCTTCCTCGGCGGCGAGTGCGGCCGCGCGACGGTTGCGGCGGAACCGGGGGCTTCTTACCACCGTCGATACGAGTGAGCAGCGGTAGTTCATGTATGCGCCGGTACGGACCGTGTCGAGGACCGAAAGACCACTCGGAATCTGCGCAGTCTGGAACGTACGAGCCACCCCGGCGCGCGCCACGCTCTCGGAGCGACCGAGGGGAAGAGCTTTCCCTTCCATACTCACTTGGCCGCCGTTTGGCAGGTAGAACCCTGAGATGACGTTGAGCAGCGTTGTCTTCCCCGAGCCGTTGGGGCCGATCAACGCCGTGATCTCTCCTGCCTTGAACGACACCGAAACGTCGTCCAGGGCAAGCGCACCACCGAATGACTTCGAAACGCCAACAATCTCCAGGCTCGCGGGGGCTTGACGGTCGTCACCAGTCGTGTAGCCGGCGGCGGCGTCCGCACTCGGTCTGGCAGCGGACGGCGCCCGCTCTGCCCGCGGTCCAACGCTACGGCTGGCCCGTTCGCCGAGCCAGTCCGCGATTCCCGCCAGACCCTGCGGAAGGACAAGGGAGCCGAGGATGATGAAAGCTCCATAGGCGACCGTGGAATACGACTGGAACGATGTTGCCTCCAGCGGGCCCAGTTGCAGGATCACCGCCCCGGCTATGGCTCCATAGATCGATCTACGGCCGCCCAAGATGCTCGCGGCGAGAATCGCTATCGCCAAAGTGAGGTCGAACGTCTCAGGGGAGACGAACTGCTGCAGATTCGCGTACAGACAACCCGCTACGCCCGCCGGCACGGAGCCAAGCGCGTACGCGAGGACCTTGTGCCGGTATATGGGTGTGCCCAAGCTCGCCGCGAGGATCGGGGTCTCGCGGATCATCACGAACTCCGGCCCGAACCTCGATCGGATCGTGTTGCGGAGGAAGCCCAGCCAGAGGCCCGTGGCCACAACCGCGATCACGTAGAGCCCATGCGCCGAGATCTGCGCACCAAAAATCGTAGGGGTCTCGATGCCGGATAGGCCCAGCGCACCTCCGGTCTGTGACCCCAGCATCGCGGTGACGTCAGGGACCAGCAGAATCAGACCGAAGGAAACCATCGCCAACGACCAGCTGCCCAGCCGCAGGCCCGGCACTCCGGTGATCACGCCAATCAGCAGGCAGGCTGCCATCGCGGCCGCGAGCTGTAACAGGATGTTGGTGTGACCGTGAGCTCCCAGATAGCCACTCACGTAGGCGCCGACCGCGTAAATCGCAGGCTGTCCAAGGGCAAGCTGACCCGCATAGCCGAGGCTCAAATTCAGCCCGCTGACAAGGAGCGTCAAGATCGCGATCAGAATCACCTGCCGCTGGTCGGGCAGGGACAGTCCCAGCTCCGGCAATAGCGCGATGAGCACCACGCCACCGAGCGGGACACTCCAGGAAGGAAGCGAGGCGAGACTTGCTGCCGACAGGCGCGGCTGGCTCTGGCTCGCGGCCATCAGACGACACGCTCTTGGAGACGCCCGAACAAGCCCGAGGGTTTGATCAGGAGGAACGTCAGCAACAGCGCCAGGACGACCGTATTTGCGTAGACGCCGCCGGCGTAACGGATGACGACCTCCGAAATAATTCCGGTCGCAAAGCCGCCGATCAGACCACCGGGGATACTCCCGAAGCCGCCCAGCGCGGCGGCTACGAAGCCCTGGATCGATAGCGTCTGGCCGCTCGAAACGACGGCAAACGTCTGCGGGGCCATGAACAGGCCTGCTAGTCCAGCGATCGCACCCGAAAAGGCGAAGGCACCGAGTACCAACGCGCGATTGTTGACACCCACGAGCCGCGCCGCCTCGGGGTCTTCGGCGATCGCGAGTATCGCCAGGCCCGCTCGTGTGCGCTTCACCAACAGCATCACAAAGCCGGTGACGGCGATCGCAAGCGCGATCAGCGCGATGTCGGTCGGAGTGACGTTGCCGCCAAATACGTTCACTGCCTGTGACCCAACGATCGGAGGCACGAACAGAGGCTCGTCTCCCCAGATCACGGTGCAGACCCCGCCCAGCAGGGTCGCGACCCCGATCGTTGTCAGCAATTGGGTGTGTGGGTCCTTGACCAGTCGGATCGCCACCCGCTCCTCAATCACGGCGAGCACCGCGACGCAGGCGACGGTCGCGAGAATCGCCAGCGCCGCCGGTGCCTTGGCGACCGCGAGCATCTCGTAGGCGACGAAGGCTCCCGCGACCATCAACTGGCTGTGCGCGAAGTTGAACGACTCCGACGCCAGGTAGACGATGCTGTAGCCCGTTGCTACAAGCGCGTAGATCGCGCCCAGAGCCAGGCCCGCGATGATCAGGGTTACTGTGGATGCCATCTTCTCTCTCCGGGGGTGCTTTTCTGCAGCCGCTTGGTCAGTGCTCAGTTAGTCGGTTGCCACGTAACTGATGCGACTCTCCGAAACGGCCCTCGCGCCAGCCCTCACCTCGGTCCCTCGACCGAGCCCGTACAAGGGCGTGCGCAGATCCAACGGATTCAGTACTCCCTGAGCAGCGCTCCAAAGCCACTGAACTGGTCCTTGACGCCATTAGCACGTAGCGCGTGCCACATCGTGGCGCCGTTGATTGCAACGACCGGCTTCCCGAGCCAGCGCTCAGCCTCGTCGGCCAAACGGATCATCGATAGATCCGTTCCCACCTGAACGATCGCGTCGATGTCCGGCCCATCCAGCGCCTTGATCTCCGCCCTGAGCTGGTCCTCGGTGACTTCGGCGATCGCTGTCATCGTCGTGCACTCGAGGCCGCGTATGCGCGTGACGCTGTAGCCGTAATCCTCGAAGAACTTGACGACCTGTTCATCCGCAATAGGCAGATACGGCGTGAGAACCGCGATTGAGTGGACGCCGAGAGCTTCCAAAGCCGAACGGCAGGCAACCGCCCCAGTGGTGATCCCGAGACCGTCCGAGTGCTCTGCCATCCGCTCGCCGAACGCCTCTGCTCCGGCTTTCCCGCCCCAGAAGGTCGGCGCGGACATGCCCATGATCATGTAGTCGGGCTTGCAAGTCAGCGTGGTGCGAAACGCTGCGGCAACTTCCTCACCGATGGACGCGATGTTGGCCTCGACGTCCTTCGCCGAGTTGAGCTTGGATTCGCCCACGTGGATCCGCCCGGTGTGGTAAGTGACACCCGGGAGGTAGACGGCACTGAAATCGCGCTCAACCGTTGTATTGGTTGACGGGATGATGTTTCCGAACTTGACCCGGTACCCGTTGACGTCGGGCATCTTTCACTACCTCCTGGTGGAATGTCATGACCAAGTCGGGTTCCGGGTGAGGCGCTGTGCCCCTCACCCGGCGGCTCGCCATCTCGGCCAATGCGTGGCGCCTACGGGGCCCCTCCGCGCTGCCCGTGCTGCTTGGTTCCCACGTGTGCCCCGATGGCTCCGGATCCCCTGCCGACGGGCCGCAGCTGCCTTTCGGCGCGAGCGGTGTCGGTTCGCGACGCCTTTTCACTGAGCTATCTCGTCTAGACGTCAGGCGAGACGCTTGTAGGATTGGCAGACAATCTGTCGGCATGACGGGCATAGTACGCCAGCCTCTTTGGGAAAGTCAACCGACTCGAGTTGGCCGCGTAGTCGAGGGTTGCGCCCCTTGCCGGAGGAGGAGCGACACGGCCGCGACCCACGCGAGATGCGATCGCTGCTCAGCCAGATCCGGAGCGGGCCACCAGGCGGCCTCCCTTGCGGCCGCGGATATCTTCGGCGGAGATCGTCACACGAACGGATGGAATCTCGCCTGATTGTCTGACCGTGGTACGATTTTCCCAGGTTCTTGTTGATCCGAGCGTCCTAAGAGCAGTCAGAAAGGCCTTTGAATGTCACCGACCCCCGACAGTCAGATGGTCAGCCCGGAGCTCTGGTCGATTCCGACGATGATCATCCGCGGCGGGACCAGCAAGGGCGTGTATCTCATGGAGGACGACCTGCCCGCGGATCGTTCACTCTGGGATCCGTTCCTGATTGCGCTGTTCGGTGCCAGCGACCTGCGCCAGATCGATGGAGTCGGAGGCGCCATGCCGACGACCAGCAAGTGCTGCATCGTTGCGCGGAGTCAGCGAGACGATGCGGACGTCGATTACACATTTGCGCAGATCGGGATCGGCGAGAACAGGGTGTACTGGGATTTCAACTGCGGGAACCTGACGCCGAGTGTGGGCACCTACGCGATCCTCACCGGCTTGGTCGTGGCCACGCCCGGCGAGACGACAGTTCGCGTCTACCAGACCAACACCAAGATGCTGCTCCAGATCCACGTCCCGACGACCACCGAGGGCATGCCGACTATGGATGGGGATCTTGAGATCGCAGGTGTGACCGGGTCAGGCCCCGCGGTGTTGACCGATTTCTCGCGAGCGGTGGGTGCATCACTGGGAGGCGGGCTCTTCCCCACCGGTAACCGGATCGACGCGATCGCCGTGCAAGGCAGAGGTGAGATCGAGTGCTCAATCGTCGATCTCGCGAATATGTGCGTGTTCTTCCGCGCCGCCGACGCCGGATTGACGGGGTTTGAAACGCTCGCGCAGGGACCGGAGATCGTGCCGACATTCGTCGCCGTGCGGGAGGCCGCACAGCAGCTCTTAGGCGTCGATCCCTCAAAGACGACGCCATGGCCGGTCGCGATCGCTGCACCCGCGGAGTTCACGTCGCCGGACGGCGGAACCGTTGCGGCCGATAGCTACGACTTCTCCGTGAGGTTCGCCGGCATCCAGCCGATGCGTGACACGCTGCACGAGGCCTATCCCGGGACGGCAAGCTGTTGCACCGCAGTGGCGGCCGTCGCGAGAGGAACCGTGGTTAGTGAAATCTACGGTTCGCGCCCGCATAGCGATGACGTGGTCGCGATGGCGCATCCATCCGGGGTGATGATCGTCAACGCGGCCGTTATGGAGACCGACCGAGCCTGTCATGTCACCAGCGTGACGGTGGCACGGACCGTACGCCCGATCCTGGCCGGTCAGGCCTTTGTCAGGGGTTCGGACGTGGCGCGACTCAGTGGACGTAGCGTCACCGAACTTGGCGCTGACGTGGGCGCGGGTTCCCTTCAAACGGCCGCTGGCCAGGTGTAGGACCGTAGGGTGGTTCGCTCGTTGACTCGAGCGATGGGCGGCGGCGGCCGTGGCCCGGACGGGTGCTGGCCCAGTGCGGCTGTGTCTTGAAAATCGCCGCAGGCCACCCCCGAACGTCCCCTGGAGGCTCACTGCGCGGCCGCGAAACCGGGCATCGTCAGAGAAGCAGACGACGCGGGGCTGACGCTTGACAAGACTTGCTTGCGAGAATACTGTCGTATCGCCTGACAATCTGTGTCAGCAAATAACTGACCGCGGCATCGACGTAGCGGCAAATCACGGGATGACCAGCCATACGTCGGCATATGGAGACAAACCATGGCTTTTTCCACGATGGAGGACGGTGAGACGCGCTTTGACCGAGGCATGGGAATGCGCCGGTCTGTCCTTGGAGCCGAACACGTAGAGCGCTCCATGGAGAACGTGAGCGAGTTCGCAGAGCCAGTTCAGCGACTCGTCACCGAATACTGTTGGGGGGAGGTCTGGACGCGCGAGGCGCTCGCACCCAGATATCGAAGCCTGCTGACGATAGTCATGCTCACGGCACTCAATCGGATGCACGAACTGCGGGTCCACATCCGGGGAGCCGTCAACAACGGCTGTAGCGTCGAGGAGATTCGTGAGGCTTTGCTCCAGAGCGCCATCTACTGCGGCGTGCCGGCCGCGCTCGAGTCGTTTCGGCACGCGGAAGACGTCCTGATGGAACTCACCAGCGAGCCGGCCAGCCGCGCCAGCGTCTGAGTACGCACGGCCGCCCGACTGACATAAGGGGCGCTTGACGCGTCGCTTTTGGCCTCTGCGGAGACCAGGTCTGCGGGCTGCGGGGATCACGGCGGTGGCGCGTACGGCGGGATCGTGTAGTCGACGGTGCGTGCCGTGATCGGCGAAGACGCCCACGCGGTACCCCGACGCCTTCAGGCGGTAATAGCCCCCGCAACAGG
>DATASU010000053.1:0-2090 GCA_036269095.1 Solirubrobacteraceae bacterium | reverse complement strand
CGGCCGCTCGCCGCCCAGCACCCAGGCTGCCTGCACGGCGGCACCGGCGGCGACGTACTCACCCGGCGCGGGCACGACCACCGGTGAGTCGAACAGTTGCGCGGCGACCGTCTGTACCGCGTGACTTTGGGCGGCGCCGCCGATCAGCAGCAGCCGCCGATCGCTGACGCCGACGGCGCGTACAGCGTCAAGTCCGGCGCCGAGGCCGGAGAGCATGCCCTCGTGCGCCGCGCGGGCGACGTTCTCACGCGTGCTCGACACGATCGTGAGGCCGTGGAAGGAGGCTGTCGCGTGCGGCAGGTTGGGCGTGCGCTCGCCCTCGAAGTAGGGCACCAGCACGACACCACCGGAGCCGGGTTGCGCCTGTAGCGCGAGCTCGGCGAGTGCATCGAGCTCGACCCCCAGCAGCTTCGCGGTCGACACCAGCACGCGGGCGGCGTTGAGCGTCGCGATCAGCGGCAGGAAGCGACCGGACGCGTCGGCGAAGCCGGCGACGGCGCCACTCGCGTCGGCGCTCTGCCGCTCGGCGACGGCGAACACCGTGCCACTCGTGCCGATCGAGATGATCACGTCGCCCGGCCCGGCGCCGAGTCCCAGCGCGGCACCGGCGTTGTCACCGCAGCCGGGCCCGACGGTCGCGCCGGCGGGGGTGCGCCCGGCCGACTCGTGCGGGCCGAGCACGCGTGGCAGCGTCACGTCGCGGCGGCCGAGGCCACGCTCCAGCAGCTCGAGGTCGTACTCGCCGCCGGCGGCGCTGAAGTAGCAGGTGCCCGAGGCGTCGGAGCGATCGGTGACGAGCGCCGTGAGATCCGGGCCGAGCGGCGATTCGCCCTCGGGCCCGTAGCCGAGCAGTCGCCAGGTGAGCCAGTCGTGCGGCAGCGCAACAGCGGCAACCCGTGCGGCGTTGTCCGGCTCATGGTCACGCAGCCAGCGCAGCTTCGTGAGCGTGAACGACGCGACCGGGACCGAGCCGGTGCGCCGCGCGAACTGCTCGGCGCCGACCTCAGCGACCAATGCCGCGGCGGCATCGGCGCTGCGCGTGTCGTTCCACAGCAGCGCCGGCCGGATCACGCGGCCGGCGCCGTCGAGCACGACCATGCCGTGCTGCTGGCCGGCGACCGCGATCGCGTCGACATCGGCGATCCCGCCGGCATCGTCGATCGCGGCCTGTAGCGCCGTCCACCAGGCCGCCGGATCGACCTCGGTGCCGTCGGGGTGAGCGGCGCGACCGGAGCGAACGACGACCCCGGAGCCGAGGTCGCGGACCACGACCTTGCAGCTCTGAGTCGACGAGTCGACCCCGGCAACGAGCGTCATCGCGCTCCGAGCAGATGCAGCGTCGCGAGCTGCTGCAGGCGCACGAAGCCGTAACCCCTGGCGCCGTAGTAGGACTGCGCGTCGAAGTCCTCCCAGGCCGTGCGGTCGGCCAGCAGCTGCTCGTAGCTCTCGCCATCGTCGAGCGTCGGGCGGCGCAGCTCATCGACCTTCGCGGCAGCCATCGCCTCCTGGACCTCGGGGTCGGCGCGGAACGCCGCGGCGCGCTCCTTGAGCAGCAGGTAGTTGGCCATGTTCGCCTGCACAGAATCCCACACGCCGGTCTCATCCTCGGTGCGCGACGGCTTGTAGTCGAAATGCCGCGGGCCCTCGTAGCAGCGGCCACCGTCCGGGCCGCCGAACTCGAGCAGATCGACGAGCGCGAACGACTGGTAGAGGTCGGCGTGACCGAACACCAGGTCCTGGTCGTACTTGATTCCGCGCTGGCCGTTGAGGTCGATGTGGAACAGCTTGCCGACCTCGAGTGCCTGCTGGATCGCGGCCACGAAGTTGAGGCCGGTCATCTGCTCGTGCCCGAACTCTGGGTTGACGCCGAACATCTCGGGGCGCTGCAGCGTCTCGATGAACGCCAGCGCGTGGCCGACGGTCGGCAGCAGGATGTCGCCGCGCGGCTCGTTCGGCTTCGGCTCGATCGCGAAGCGCAGGCCGTAGCCCTTGTCGGTGACGTAATCGGCGAGCATGTTGACCGCCTCGCGATAGCGCTGGATCGCGGCGCGGATGTCCTTGCCGTGGTCGTACTCGGCGCCCTCGCGCCC
>DATASU010000052.1:0-4405 GCA_036269095.1 Solirubrobacteraceae bacterium | reverse complement strand
TTGACCCAGCGATCGATCGTCCGATTCGACAAACCGGCCGCGACAAGCTGATCGCGCGTGACGTGTCCACCCTGTCCGGACGCGAAGCGGTGGACGCCATGCGTCAGATCTGACGCATAACCTCCCGAGCTTCCCCTCTTTCCGCTGCCTGCTTCATCGGCACCCATCTCCAATAGAGGCGCCAGAGACCGTCGGTTGACCCCCCGCCACCAGCGTTTTCTCCGCACCGAGCGTTAAACGTGTGAGGGCGGGCTCATCGAGCCCGCCCTCACCAACAACCGAAACGATCTGCCGGCTACGCGACGTCGCGCAGCTTCTGGGCCTCAGCCAGCGACTGCAGCTTCTTCAGCGACTGGTTTTCGATCTGACGGATGCGCTCGCGGGTGACGTTGAACGTACGCCCCACCTCATCGAGGGTCCGCGGATGCTCGCCGCCAAGTCCGTAGCGCAGCTCGAGCACGCGGCGTTCGCGATAGCTGAGGTTCTCCAGAGCCTCGCGCAGCGCCTCCTTGGTGAGGATCTCGGCAGCCCGCTCATACGGCGACTCGGCACGCTCGTCGGCGATGAACTGACCGAACTCCGACTCCTCCTCGTCACCAACCGGCTTCTCCAGCGACACCGGCGCCTGCGCGGAGCGCTTGATCGACTCGACCTCTTCCGGCTCGATGCCGGTGACCTCGGCGATCTCCTCGGCCGTGGGCTCGCGACCGAGCTCCGTGACGAGCTTGCGCTCGGCACGGCCGATCTTGTTCAACTTCTCGACGACGTGTACCGGGATGCGAATCGTGCGCGCCTTGTCTGCCAGGGCGCGGGCGATCGCCTGGCGGATCCACCAGGTCGCGTATGTCGAGAACTTGAAACCCTTGCGGTAGTCGAACTTCTCCGCCGCGCGCACGAGACCAAGCGTCCCCTCCTGAATCAGGTCGAGGAACGGCAGCCCCTGGTTGCGGTAATTCTTGGCAATAGAAACGACGAGTCGAAGGTTCGACTCGACCATCTTCTGCTTGGCGTCGAGATCGCCACGTTCGATCCGCTTGGCCAGATCGACCTCCTCCTGGGCAGTCAGCAGGCGAACCTTGCCGATGTCCTTGAGGAACAGCTGCAGCGAATCTGTCGTCATGTCCGGCTTCAGGTCCAGAGCCGTCTTCGACCGCCGCCGGCCACGCTTATCGGGCGCACGCTCGACCTCGGCCTCGGCGATCGCCGGATCAACCTCTTCGACGAGTTCGATCTCAGCCCGCTCGAGATAGCCGTGAAGCTCCTCGAGGTCCGTCTCGTCGAGGTCCAGTTCGGATATCGCGCCAGTGATCTCAGCGAACGTGAGTACGCCGAGCTGCTGGCCGCGGTTCACAAGGGCTTTGACCTCTTCGAGTTCCTGCAGTTCCGCTACTGACATCTGGTTCCGTTTCCGTCGTGTTCCCAACGACCCGGCCTGTCCCGGTCGCTCGAAAAGTGGCTGCGCGGGTCGCGGAGCGCGCACTCCAGCCACTCAACCATGGTGCGATTCTATCTCGCCCTCTACCTACATACGAACTAACGGCGCGAAGGTTGCTCACCTAAAGCCGGGTAGTTCGTTTTAGGCGCCGAAAGGCCGCTTGTTGGAAATATTGCACGCACAGGGGCAGAGCGTAGCCCGGCGACCTACGGCCACGGAAGCACGTCAATACGATGAGTCCTGCAATGAGCGACAAATCTGAAGCTTCCGTCCTCGGCTCGCTACCGCACTCGCGGCCGCACCGGCGCAGCGAAAAGCGGGCCACCGCCACCGTCAACAAGGCACCCGCGGCGACCAAGCCCAAGCCCAAGGCGTCCGAGCCGAAGCCGCGCGGCGCCGGCAAGACAACCGCGGCTGCCAAGCCAAAGCCGGCGCCAACGCCCACTCCCACCAACCCCTCCACCCTCCCTCAGGGCGCGGAACTCGTGGGCACGGTCGTAAAGGCCGCCGCCGAACTGGCCGAAATAGGTCTGACGGTCGGCGCACGCGCGCTGCGAACCGCGGTCTCGAGGCTTCCGCGCCCCTAGTTGTAGGGCGATCGGAATCCTTCGCGGCGAGGCGTCAGGACCCCGGAATCCGTTAGAAATCGCGGAATTTGCGGGCGTCTTGGCGGTCGTGTCACGACCCGCTGACTTGTTGACGTCGGCAATACACATATAATCCGGTCCTTCACATAGCCGAGCGATCGTCCGTCCGCGGGCGGTCGACGGGGGAACCATTGCGGCGCCTTGCCGGGCGCCGCTGGGGCGAATCTGATGCATCTGCATCGGTAGCGCACGACGCGCGAGCCCGTCAGCTCACCCCGTAGGCGCCAGTCACTGTTGCCCCCACAACTTCACAGCGAGAAACCATTGGGCTTTTCAGCCACGTTCCGACGTCCGCGCCGTTCGCCGGCGTGCGTGCCGCTCCTGTGCACGCTCGCCGCGATTCCGACGGTGGCGGTCGTCGCGGCTCCCACGTCGGCGCTCGCCCGCACCGCGCGTGGCGGCAGCGGCGGCACGGGCCTCGGCGGCGGCTCCACGACGGCCCCCTCGCCGACCACACCCGGCACGCTCGCACCGGGAGTCGTAAGGCTCGGCGGCGTCATCAACGCCAGCGGCGATGGGATCACGTTCACGGTCGCGGCCTCCGGAACACAGGGCCAGCCGCTGACGATCACCGGCGATGCCCCCACCAGCGACGCGGGCGCCGCGATCTACATCCAGTCGGGGAAGCCCGGCCAGAGCAACTGGATCCAGGTCGCCAGCGCGACGATCGCGGCCGACGGCAGCTTCGTGGCCAGGTGGACTCCGGCCACCAGCGCCCAGGTCGCCTTGCGCGCGGTGCTGGCGCCGGCCGGCACCGTGACGGCCGGCTCGGGCAGCGGCAGCGGAGGCTCCTCGGGGCTCTCCGGCAGCGGCGGTTCCGCCAGCGCCGCTTCGGGCGAGCTCGCCACCTCGGCACTCACGATCCCAATCTTCAAGGACTCGCGCGCGACGCTCTACGGGCCGGGGTTCTGGGGCCACCACACCGCCTGTGGCCAGAAGCTCACCCGCGCCACGCTCGGCGTCGCCAGCCGCACGCTCAAGTGCGGCACACGCGTAACGGTCCTCTACAGAGGCCGGGAGACCACGGTGCGGGTCATCGACCGCGGCCCGTTCGCCAACGGCGCGAGCTGGGATCTGACGATGGCCACGGCGAAGGCTCTGGGCATCAAAGAGACGGCCACGATCGGCACGCTCGACGCGGCGCCCGCGACGGCTGTCGCCGCGCGCAGCTGACGTCCGGCCAAACCACACGTAAAACCAACCGGCGAACCGCCACCGCTGTTGCACAATCGGCATATGGCTGCAGCAGCCGCCACTCTCGGAGCGTTCGTCGCGTGGGTGCTGTTTCGTGACCGCCGCCGGCGGCGCCGGCCCGGCCGTGCCGCGATCGTCTCGCCGCGCAACTCGACGACGGTCGCGCCCGACGGCTCCGTGCATTCGGTTCAGTCGGCGCACCTGCAGCTGCCGCGCGCCGAGCTCGACCGGCTGTGGACGCCGCCGCAGCTCGAGAACCTCGGACGCACCTACTGGCGCTTCCTGACGCGCGCGACGCTCGGCATCGTGCGTGTCGTCTATAGCGACGACGAGCGTTCGGTGGTGCTGCTCGGCAAGCCGCTGACGCTGCTGCGCTTCGATCCGCCGCAGTATCAGATCGAGGCCAACCGCGGCAGCGTCAGCTGGGCGATCCGCGACGGTCTGCTCGTCTCAAGGTCGGGTCGTGGCTGCGGCTTTCTGTCGGTGCGCGTGAGTCGTGACGGCGGCGTCAGCGAGCCCGCCAAGCTCGACATCGATGTCGAGGTCGCGAACTTCTACCCGGCGATCGCGTCGCGGCTCGGCACCACCGTCTACGGGGCGACCCAGTCGTTCGTGCACGTGCTCGTGACGCACGCCTTCCTGCGCTCACTGGCAACGCTCGAACTCGAGGAGTCGAAGGTCGGTCGCCTGCGCCACTGGCGCTGAGCCCGCGGCCGCGGAGATGGCGGCGCCAGGGCTAGATATCGAAGCCGGCGTTGAGCTCGCGCAACTTGGCGCGATCGTGGCGGGCACTGATACGGCGCACCGTGCCCGAGCGCGTGCGCATCACCAGCGACTCGGTCGAGGCCTTGCCGCCGCCGTGGTAGCGGACGCCCTGCAGCACGTCGCCGTCGGTGACGCCCGTCGCCGCGAAGAACACGTGCTCACCCTGGACGAGGTCGTCCTTGGTCAGCACCCGCCCGAGCTCGTAACCCGCGGCCACCGCCCGCGCGCGCTCATCGTCGTCGCGTGGCCACAGCCGGCCCAGGAGCTGCCCGCCGAGGCACTTGATCGCCGACGCGGAGATCACACCCTCGGGCGTGCCGCCGATGCCCCAGAGGACGTCCACCGGCGAGTTGTCGGAAACCGC
>DATASU010000051.1:0-14417 GCA_036269095.1 Solirubrobacteraceae bacterium | reverse complement strand
GCTGCGGATGGAGCGGGAGATTCTGCGAAAAGCGGCGGTCTTCTTCGCGAAGGAGGACGACGGGCGGTAGACGAGGTCTACTCGTTCATCGCCGCGGAGAAGAACAACTATCCCGTCGCGACCATGTGCCGGATCTTCGGGGTTAACCGCACCGCGTTTCATAACTGGCAGTCACGCGCGCCCTCAGATCGGGCGCTCCAGGATCTGTGGTTGACCGAGAAGATCAAGGCGATCCATCAGGACAGCCGGGGCGTTTATGGCGCCCCGAGGATCCATGCTGAGCTGCGTCTGGAGTACGGCATCCGGGTCGGACGAAAGCGCGTCGCACGGCTGATGACAGCTGCGGGTATCGCCGGTGTCAGGCCGCGCAAGCGCCGGTTCACAACGATCCGGGTGCCCGGTGTGGAGCCCGCCAGTGACCTGGTCTGCCGCCAGTTCCGTCCCACCGAGCCTGACCGGCTGTGGGTCGCTGACATCACCTATCTGCGCACCGGTGAGGGCTGGCTGTATCTCGCCGCCGTGCAGGACGCCTACAGCCGCCTGATCGTCGGCTGGTCGATGGCGACCCACATGCGATCGACGCTGGTCGTCGACGCGCTGGGGATGGCGCTCGCGCGCCGCCGCCCGCCACCGGGGCTGATCCACCACTCAGACCACGGCTCTCAATACGTGTCGCTGGCGTTCGGGCGCGCCGCGGACCAGGCCGGCATCGCGATCTCGATGGGCTCCCGCGGCGACGCATACGACAACGCTGTGGCCGAGACGTTCTTCGCGACCCTCAAGAAAGAGCTCGTCAGCCGCCGCGGCTGGCCCAATCGCCTCGAGCTCAAGACCGCCGTGTTCGAATACATCGAAGCGTTCTACAACCGCCGCCGCCGACACTCCACCCTCGGGATGCTCTCCCCAACCACCTACGAACAACACCAACTCTCGTCAAAGCACAGTTGAACTTCGAGCACCCCAACAACAACAATTCAACGACAACAACCCCGTGTCACACAAACCGGGGCAGCTCCAGACGTGTAGTCATCGCTGGCGCCGGATCGACTCAGCTATTGGCGGCCTCAACCTTTCGGGTTATCGATTGCACCTGGCCGATGCGAGGCATGACCATTGCCGGCGCCGCTCGCTCGCGTGGGACTCGGGGGCTGCATAGACGACACGAAACCCAAGTCGAGGTCCCCTACCTGCCTGCCGGTGAGAAATCTCGGCACGCTACCGACGACTTGATTCAGAAGATCAAGTAGTCGCGGACCCGTCGCTGGAGATCCGAGTCGTTGAACAGGAGGGCAAGAAGACCTAATTCGAAGTCTTCGCCCAGTTCCACAACGCGAGCGAATAACTGCGAGGAACCGCTGCGCTCGATGGTGAGCGTATCCAGCTCCTTCCGCTTGTCTGGGTCGTTGAGAATCCCGAGGAACTCGTCGTACGCGCCTAACGTGCGCACGGCTGGGTCTATCGCTCTGTGCATCGTGAAAGCGTCGGCGATTCTGTCGAGTGGCCTCATGGCGAGCGCCGCGTCGAGGTACTCCAGCATTCCATCAGCCCGGTAGCGATAACACTCCAGCACTGGCAGCAAGCCACCCGCGAAGAGAGCCTTGCGTGACAGCCGAAGTTTCGCGTTGCGCAAGCCCCAGCCTTGTCCCTTGCGGTCGCGCATCTTGCTCTCAAAATCCACCGCGATCGTGCGCCAGTAGCGGACCAGATCGTTGAGTAGGAACCGTGGGGGCCGGTAGTCCTTGTGCGCTCGCAAGTACTCCTCGAGCACGGCTCTCCGCGCGCGTTCGTGCACGTCAATGCCGCTGACGGACACGGATTCGAGGAGCAGCAGCATCCGCCGAGTCAGGTTGGCGTTGGTGTCTCGGTCGCGGCCGATCTTGCGCAGAAGATCCTGAAGCCAGACTTGTTTCCCGAAGACGGCCTCCCGACCGGGCGGCTTGGCCTCGAGAATATCGGCGGCTTCATGCACGGAGGGCCGGGCATCGCGTCGACGCCGGCCGGCGAACAGGACCATGTAGTCATCATCGCTTTCGCCGGTCACCTCCCGGCGTCCCCATGAGCCGGTGAGGACAACGGCTGAGTCTGGATCGAAGAGCTCCGAGGCAAAGCGCAGCCGACGTTGTTGAAGACGTTCCTCCGTTCGCAGCTTGCATTCCTGAATGTTCGCGAACGTGGCCCCAGACGCGATCTCGAGACCAGCGACACCGGTCGCTTCGGTCACGCCGAGCGCTCGCTCGGAATGGCTACTGGAAGCATTCCTAGCTCCGGCTTGACGCCCATTCCCCCGGCGGCATCGCTTCGAGCACCCAGGGAACGTCCGTACAGCGGCTGAGCACATCAGCGAACCGTAGTTCGTCGTCTGGCCGAAGCGGAATGTGGTTGCCGGTGTTGTCCAGTGAGCTGAGATGCACGTGTCGGAGCCTCACTCTGAACTCGTCAAGCAGCGCGTGCGCAAGTTCCATGGTTGGGTCCAGCGACCAGGCATGAGCGACGTCGAAACAGAAGCCTGCTTCGGGAAGCCCCTCGAATACCGGCTTGAGCTCCTCAACAGTTCTTCCGGTGCCTTTGCGGTCGTCCATGTTCTCAATCACCGCTCGAGTTTTCAGACGTTTCCATACGGAGGCGTCCGAGATCACGTCTGGGTGCAAAACAACGGACCGCACTTCGAACGGCAGCTCGCACAGCGACTCGACGGCGACCGACTCATCGAAGTTCTTGGCGGGAGCGTGGACGCTCATGTAGCGAAACGGCAGCACCGGCTCGGAGCGGAGGTACGCAATGAGTCCCGGAAGTTCGTCACCTGAAAGCGCCGATAGCTCAACGACGTAACTCGAGACCGCACAAGCGTCCTCAACCAAGTCCGGCCACAAACCGCGGTGCGCGGTGAACACCCCAGTAGAAACGCCGATTGGATGATGGCCGAGAAGACCGCCAGCCTCGTCAAGGGGACCGATGTCGAGCGTCGCGGCCATTTCGTCAAAGGTACTTTGCCTGCCCGACGACCAACTACTCGGTCAAGATCTCAGGCAATCTGGCGCTCTGATCAACGGCAGTAGGTCAAAATGCGGCGACCGACCATCTTGCTGCATGAAGCGCGATTTCGATCAGCACGGTGTTAGCGCTTGTTCGCTGATCGCGGTCGCGGTCGACTCGGTGTTCTGCGGGAATCCGTCCGGCACGTCCATCGACGCCGACGTGTAATAGGAACCTGGCTTGGTGCCGCAGGAGCGCAGCTGGTCGAGCATGAGCCCTCCTGATTTGGTGACGTAGCTGTGGCCGGGCCAGACGCGCGCGTGTACGAGGCCGCTTGCGTAAGCGACTGGCTGTCCCCAGTCGACCCATTTGAGATGGTCAATCCATAAGCCGTTTGTCTCGGCTCCGTAGTAGCCGCCGAGATCGAACGCGAGCTTGGTGGGTCGCGCTCGGTACGGGCCGCGGGGCGACGTAACACTGCTCCCCAGGGCAGCCAGTCTCACCGACACAAGCGTCTTGGTACGCGGCGACCGCGCCTGAGCGGCCTTCGGGATGACCGCCGCCACAGACGGATGAGCGACATGTCTATAGCTGCCGGCGGCCACACCGGCGGTGCCACCGAGAACCATGACCGTGACGCCCGCGACTGTCGCCAAAGCTCTCATCGCACGTAGTCTCCTAGGTTTGATACCTGTCGACATCGCAGCACGCCAGTCATGCCGGCATGAACGCTCGCCCGAGGAGAACCCAGAGCCGCTCGATGCGCTCAGCGCCCAGCGGCCCGGGCCGGCGGGCTAGCTTTGACGCGGTCTTTGGGCCGTCAATCAGAATCCCGCGGAGACTGGGATGTCGAAGCAGCGGGAGACCATCGACGCTGGCGAAGCACAGCGCGCCGCGCACGTCCACTTCCGCCTCTCCTGCGGCGGCCAACGTGGTGCGCAGAAGCTCGACCTGGCTGTCGACGCTTGTGACGAGCTTGGTCCGGTCACGACCCTTGATCGAGAGAATTGTGTGCTGGGGCGAGAAGAGGCCGCCGACACGCTGGACCCGAACCTTCCCGCGGTAGTTCTTAGTATCGATCACGGTCACGCCACCGGGGCCGATCGCGATGTGATCGATGTTCTGCCGCCCCGCCCCGGGCACGAGACGATCATGGAGCAACCTGACCTCGCTTCCGGCCAGGAGCTTCTCCAACCGGGCGCCGACGCGCTTCTCGCCTTCGCCGCCACGCTTCCAAGCCTGTGTGGTTGCGGGCGGATCGATGACTCGGGCAAGGGCTACTCCCAGGCCACCGAGCTTCTCGCGCGCGTAATCCTCTCGCGGCTTCTGGCGCCGCTCGTATTCCCGCAGAGCGCTCGCGCCTGCTTCGCCGGAGACGACCGGCTCGCCGTCAAAGCTGCATCCCAGGCAAGTCACGACACGCGGTCCCCGATGCCAGAGCGCCTCGACACCCACATCCAACTCGCGGTCGCAAACAACACAGACATCGGCGCGGCGTAGCCGCAACCGTTTGCCCGGGGCTGACGCGCTCATCGTGCCTACATCGACCAAGACCTGCTGATGCTGAACCGCAGGTGGACGTCTCCCGCACCAGAGCGAGCCTCAATTCCATCGGCGGAGCGCCTAGGTTCCGAAGGCTCCAACCTTCGGGTTAATGACCCGAAGACCGGGCCGAAAATCGGTCCGAAAGCGAATTCCGACTATCTCGCTTGGTACCCACGAGTGGTACCCATCTTAAGTGAGTCGATGCGGATTCCGAATTTGGGCACAAAAAAGGCCCGCAAATGCGGACCTTTTTGAAAGTAGCGGGGGCAGGATTCGAACCTGCGACCTTCGGGTTATGAGCCCGACGAGCTACCAGACTGCTCCACCCCGCGGCGGACTGATAGTGATAGCAGATCGGCGGCGAAATCAGCCTCCGGATAACGTGGTGTGAAGCGGCCGACCGCGACGGCGGCGCTGGCTCGGTGGGCGCCGATGCGCGAAGGCGGGTCTATGTCTGGCAGACGGGGCACCAGTAGGTCGTGCGGCCGCCGAATCGGCCGCGCTCGAGATGGTGGCCGCAGCGAGGACAAATCTGCGTGCGGCGGCGGGCGGGGATGAAATCGCCAGTGTGAACCCCACCCTTGCGGATGGCGTCACGGATCGCCGAGCGGAGCTCGCGGCGGAGCACGTCGAGCTCCTCCTCTCTGAGCGAGCCGGTCAGGCGATCGGGCGCGATGCGCGCCTGCCACAGTGTTTGGTCCGCCAGCAGGTTGCCGACGCCGGCGAGGGCATGCTGGTCGAGAAGACGGGCCTTGATCGCAGTGTTGCCGGCACCGACACGGACGCGAAACTCCGACCGGGAGATGTCGGCGGCATCCGGCCCCACGTGACTGAAGTCCGGGTTGAGGATCGCGCGTCCGAGGCGGCGCTTGTCCTGAAGGGCAAACCACGTCCCGTCCTCGAACTCGACGGTGAAGCGGTCCCAGCGCTCGTGCTCGGCTCTTCCGTTGAAGACCATCTTGCCCGCCATGCCGAGGTGCAGCCCGAGCGTGGGGCCGTCATCGGTCTCCATCCAGAGGAACTTGCCGCGCCGATGCGTCGAGACGAAGCGGTGGCCTTTCAGCGCGGCATCGAACTCGCCGGGCTGGTGGGGACGGCAGACGTAGGTGTCGCGATCATCAACGTGGCTGACCGTCCGCCCGACGGCGTGCTCCAGGACGAGCCGCGCGCGTTCGGCCTCAGGCAACTCAGGCACGGCTCGATAGTAGGGCCCCAGTTGTCACAGATTCGGCACAAACGTGTCTTGTTTCGTCACATGTGCCGGGCGCATGCTGGTCGGGTGGAACCAATCGATCAGAAGCGGCTCGTGGAACGCCGGTTTATGGCGCTCATTGAGGACAGCGGGCTGCCCCTTCCAGACGAGGTCGAATATGGGACGGCTTGCGTTCGCTTCCTCTGGCCCGATCACAAGCTGCTCGTGATCGTCGATATCGACGACACCGTTGGCGATATCGATGCGAATGACGGCTTCACGCGGGAGGGCATCACTGCGTGAGCATGGACGCGAACCGTCTCCCGTACCTCAACCCCCGAGTCCTCGCTCCCCTCGAAGGCTGGTCAGCAGCCGCCGCCGGACGCGGCGGCTGCACCGCCGGCGGCTCCGGATCCGGAATCACCGGAGCCGGGCAGCGTGCAGTGGCAGTAGCGGTACTCCTCATCGAAGCCGAGGCTCCGGTACAGCGCGATCCCGCCCTGGTTCTCGCTGAAGACCTGGAGGTAGGTCAGCGCCCCGGAATGCTGGGCGAGCATCGCCTGCACCAGCTTCTTCCCCAGCCCCTGGCGGCGATGGTCGGGCGAGACCGCGATGCAGAACAGGCCGACGATCCCGTCGAGCTCGACGCTGATTCCGACCGCGCGCGACCCCGCATGGGCAAAGCGCGCAACGCCGGCCATCCGCGGGAACACCGTGGCGACATGCTCGTCGACATCGGCGCGGCCGTCGCAGTGCGTCCAGGCGTCGATCCACCCGGGCGTGGCGGAATCGGAAACCGTCAGCTCGAACGAGGGATCGGCGCCGGCGGCGACCGCCTGGGTATCCCCCGTCATCACCACCACCGCCTGCTGGATGTTCCAGCCGCGCCCCGAGAACTCGTCGAGCAGCGGCACATGGATGTCGATCGGGCTGACCTGTACGCCACAGTCGATGCCCTGGCCGGCGGCGAACGCCTCGGCGCGCTTGATGCCCCAGTCGTACTCGGCCCGCTCGAGCGGCCGCACCGGGGTGAGCGCGTGATTGGAGCGCCCGCGACCGTTCAGGCCGGGTGTCGCGCGGAAGACCCAGCCATCGTCGGTGGTCTGGAGCACCGTCGCCGGCCACGCGCGCAGGCTGTGGGACTCGATCTCCGCGACCCGTTCAAGCCCGGGCGCCGGCGCGAGCTCGCCGCTCACGCCCGGCTGGGATCCGACGATTCATACGCCCGCAGCACCGCCGCGAGCAGGCCCGGGAAGCGCTGCTCGAGCTCGTCGGAGCGCAGCCGGTTGAAGCGGCACTTGCCGTCGACCCGCTGCGAGACGACGCCCGCCTCCCGCAGCACGCGGAAGTGGTGTGAGCAGGTGGACTTCGCGACGGGCACGTCGAGGCTCCCGCAGGTGCGCTCGCTGCCGTCGGCGAGCTGGGAGACGATCCGCAGCCGCACCGGGTCGCTCAGCGCGTGCAGGATCGTCGGCAGGCTCAGCAGCCCGACGCTCGCGGGAACGAGCCGATCGACCGCCCAGCTCCCCTCTTCAGTCGTGTCCGCCTCGATGAGAAGCGACGAAAGACCAACAGTCGATGTCACGAACCCGCCCTCACGATCGTCTTGTCTGCGAGCGCCACTTGCTTCACAGGATAGTACGAGAGACGTCGAACCGATGTGTTATTGTTCGATACTCGTCGTACCGAGGAGCGGGCGCGCACTAAACCTTCGACCGGAGGCCATTGGATGACGCACGCCATCGAGCAGCCCAAAAGAACGCACCTCACCGCGACCCTGATCCTCGCCTGCCTGGCGCAGTTCATGGTGATCCTCGACGTCTCGGTGGTGAACGTCGCGCTGCCCTCGATGAAGCACGCCCTCGACTTCACCGAGGACGGGCTGCAGTGGGTCGTCAACGCCTACACGGTCACCTTCGCCGGGTTCCTGCTGCTGGGAGGCCGCGCCGCCGACCTGCTCGGGCGCCGCCGAGTGTTCGTCGCCGGACTGCTGCTGTTCACCTTCGCCTCACTCGCCGGCGGGCTCGCCGACTCGCGCACCGTGCTGATCATCGCGCGGCTGGTTCAGGGCCTCGGCGGCGCGGTCGTCGCGCCGGCATCGCTCTCGATCATCACGAGCACCTTCACCGAGCCCAAGGAACGCCACCGCGCGGTCGGCATCTGGGGGGCGACGGGCGGCGCCGGCGGCGCCGCCGGGGCACTGCTCGGCGGTGTGATCACCGACGCGCTCAGCTGGCGCTGGATCTTCTTCTTGAACCTGCCGATCGGCCTGCTGGCCGCGTTCCTGTCGCAGCGGATGCTGCTCGAGGGGCGCAGCGAGCACGCCACCCGCAACTTCGACTTCGGCGGGGCGCTGACCGCGACGGCCGGCCTGTCGGCGCTGGTCTACGGAATCGTGCGCACCGACAGCTCGGGCTGGGGCGACCCAACGACGCTGCTGGCGATCGGCCTCGGTGTCGCGCTGCTGGCGATCTTCGTGCTGCTCGAGGGCCGCTTCGCCAAGGCGCCGCTGATGCCGCTGCGGCTGTTCCGCTCGCGTCAGCTGTCGGCCGGTAACGCGATCGTCGCGCTGGTCGGTGCATCGACCTTCGGGATGTGGTTCTTCCTGTCCCTGTACCTGCAGGACGTGCTGCACTACTCGCCGATCAGGGCCGGGCTCGTGTTCCTGCCGATGACCTCGGTGATCGTGCTCGGCTCGATGATCGCCTCGCGCATCACGATGCGCGTCGGCCCCAAGCGCCTGCTGGTGATCGGGATGACCGCGCTGGCGATCGGCGTGGCGTGGCTCAGCGACATCGGCGTGCACGCGGACTACGTGGGCGAGGTGCTGTTCCCCGGTTTGCTGGCCTCGTTCGCGATGCCGTTCGCCTTCATCCCCGGCACGATCTGCGCGACCTCGGGTGTCAAGCCGCAGGAGGCCGGACTCGCCTCGGCGACGGTCAACACGGCGCGGCTGTTCGGCGGTGCGCTCGGCCTGGCGATCCTCGCGACGATCGCGACCGCGCACTCGAACGCCGACCTGCGCCACCCGACGGCGGCGATCCACACGGTCAACGCGGCGCTCGTGAACGGCTTCCAGCTCGCGTTCCTGGTCGGCGGCGGCATCGCCACGCTGGGCATTCTGGTGGCGCTGTTCGGGATGCCGCAGGCCCGCCGCGCCGAGGCCACGCAGACCCAGGCAGCCGTCGCGATCGAGATCTAGGGACAATGCGCGGATGGCGCGCATTTTCGTAACGCGCGAGCTGCCCGGTCCGGCGCTCGCGCGGCTCAAGGAAGCTCACGACACGACGATCTGGTCGGGGCAGCTGCCGCCGAGCTATGAGCAGCTGCGCGAACACGCGGCCGGCACGCACGCGCTGCTGACGCTGCTGACCGATCGCATCGATTCCGAGCTGATCGCGGCATCACCGCAGCTGCGGGTGATCGCCAACTACGCGGTCGGCTACGACAACATCGACATCGACGCGGCCAGCGCGCGCAGCATCCCCGTCGGCAACACGCCCGACGCGCTGACCGACGCGACCGCTGATTTGACCTTCGCGCTGCTGATGGCGGCTGCGCGGCGGATCCCGGAGGCGGCGGCGTTCGCCCACAGCGGCCAGTGGCAGACCTGGGATCCGGGCGGCTTCCTCGGCCACGACGTGAGCGGTGCGACGCTCGGCATCATCGGCCTCGGCCGCATCGGCCAGGCGGTCGCGCGGCGCGCATCGGGCTTCGGCATGGACGTGCTGACGACCGAGACCCGCGACCAGCACAACCTCGAGCACCTGCTGCGGCGCTCTGACTTCGTCTCGATCCACCTGCCGCTGACGACCGGCACCCGCAACCTGATCGGCGCCGACGCGTTCGCGCTGATGAAGCCGACCGCGATCCTGATCAACACCGCGCGCGGGCCGATCGTCGACCGCGAGGCACTCGCGCAGGCGCTGCACACCGGTCAGATCGCCGCGGCCGCGCTCGACGTGACCTCGCCCGAGCCATTGCCGCAGGACGACCCGCTGTGGCAGGCGCCGAACCTGCTGGTCGTCCCCCACATCGGCTCGGCCACGTGGTCGGCGCGCGAGCGCATGACTGAGATCGCCGTCTCGAACATCCTCGCCGGGCTCGACGGCAAGCCGCTGCCCTACCAGGTCCCCAGCCAGCTGTTCGACTGACGTGCGGATCGCCGTCGTCGATGTCGGCACCAACACGACCCGGCTCTACGTCGCCGAGGTCGAGGGCCGGCAGGTCACGCGCGAGCTGACGCGCATCAGCCGCGTGACGCGGCTCGGCGCCGGCGTCGACTCGAGCGGCCGGCTCGCGGCCGACGCGCTCGCGCGGGAGTACACGGTGCTCGACGAGTACCACCGGCTGATCGCGGCCACCGCACCCGACCGGCAGATCGCGGTGATGACGAGCGCCGTGCGCGACGCCGCCAACGGCAGGCAGTTCGCCGAAGACGTCGCCGGCCGCTTCGGGCTCGACGTGCACGTGATCAGTGGCGACGAGGAGGCACAGCTCACCTACCTCGGCGCGACCGACCAGCTGCAAGCCGACCCCGATGGCCCGCCGACGCTCGTGTTCGACATCGGCGGCGGCTCCACTGAGCTCGTGATCGGCCACGGCGAGCGCGTTGACTTCCACGTCTCGACCCAGGCCGGGGTCGTGCGTCAGGCCGACCGCCACATCAACTCCGACCCGCCCAGCGGCGAGGAGCTCGAGGCGGTCGCCCAGGATGTGCGCAGCGTGCTCGAGCGCGCGGTGCCCGCAGAGCTCCGCGCGCACCCCGGACGCGCGCTCGGCGTCGCGGGGACGCCGACGTCACTGGCGGCGATCGCCCAGGACCTCGACCCGTATGACTCAGACAAGGTGCACGGCTACCGGCTCACCGCGGCCGAGCGCGACGCGATCTTCGCGCGCCTGGTCGCGCTGCCGCTGGCGCAGCGCAAGCAGGTCAGGGGACTTCACCCCGACCGCGCGATCGCGATCCTGCCCGGGATCGTGATCCTCACCGAGATCATGCGGCTGTTCGAGCTCGATCAGATCGAGGTCTCAGAGCACGACATCCTCCGCGGCACGGCGCTGCACCACTCCGCCTGAGTCGAGCGCGAGCGTGCTGGTCGCGCGGAAGCTCTCGAGGAAACGGCGGTCGTGGGTGACGAGCACGACCGTGCCCTGAAAGCCGTCGAGTGCCGTTTCGAGCTGCTCGATCGCCTCGAGGTCGAGGTGGTTGGTCGGCTCGTCGAGCACCAGCGTGTTGACACCGCGGGCGGCCAGCAGCGCCAGCGAGGCGCGGCTGCGCTCGCCCGGCGACAGTGAGCTTCCGGGCCGGCCGACGTCGTCGGCGCCGAGCGCGAACTTGGCCAGCAGCCCGCGCGCCTCCCCGACCGCAAGCCCGCTGCAAGCGACGAAGCCGTCGAGCAGGCCGGCCGCGCCGGAGAACGGCCCCTGCCCCTGCGGCAGCTCGCCGACGACGACCCCCGGCCCGATCCAGCGCCGCCCGGCGCTCAGCGGAAGCTCCCCCAGCAACGCCCGTACGAGCGTCGACTTGCCGGCCCCGTTGGGGCCGACGACCGCCAGCCGGTCGCCGTTTCGCAGCTCGAGCGCGAGCGGGCCGAGGCGGAAGCGGCCACGCTCCACGACGGCCTGCTCGAGCCGGGCGACGACATCACCGGAGCGGCGCACGGGCGCCAGCTCGAGCTGCAGCCGCCACGGCCGCCACGGCTTCTCGACAACCGCGACGCGCGCGAGCTTCCTGTCAAACGCCTTGGCGACGTCCTTGCCCTTCTTCTTCTTGCGCCCCTGCCCGTAGCCGCGCTCCTCCCACTGGCGCATCCGCTGCGCCTGCTCGCGGATCCGCGCGCGCTCGCCGGCGTAGTGGCCGTAGTCGCGCTCGGCATGCGCGCGGTTGTGGTCGCGCTGGGCGGCGAACTCGCTCCAGCCGCCGGCGTATTCACGGATCCGCCGCGTCTCGGGCTCGAACTCGATGATCTGCGTCATCGCCTCGAGGAACACGCGGTCGTGCGAGACGGCAACGAGGCCGCCGCCATGCCCGTCGACGAAGCGTTCGAGCTGCTTGAGACCCTCGAAGTCAAGGTCGTTGGTCGGCTCGTCGAGCAGCAGCACGTCGGCACCGGCCGCCGCGATCGCCTTGAGCTTGCGCCGCGCCGCCTCGCCGCCGGAGCAGCTCGGGTCGTTCGAGCCCTGCTCGAAGTAGGCGACGTTCAGGCCCGGCGGCTCATAGCTGACGCTGCCGCTGTCCGGGGACTCGATCCCCGCGAGGATCCGCAACAGCGTCGACTTGCCGATCCCGTTGGGGCCGACGATCCCGATCCGCGAACCGGGAGACACCACCAGTGACACCTGGTCGAGCACGACCGTGGCGCCATATGACTTACTGAGATTGCGTGCGGCGAGCACGCCACGCATGCGCTGCATGAGCTGACTACCTCCATGGCCGGAGAGGAACGAGGACCGGGGATTTGAGTCAGCTGACGCGCATAGAACGGAGCCGGGGCTCCGCGCGCGACTGTACCGCAACCGCGCCCAGGCTTTCCCTGCGGCGCCGCCGCAGGCGGTAGCGTGCGGCGCGATGACTGTCGTTGACGGCAAGTCAGCCACTGGGACCGAAAAGGCGCCGGCCAGCTCCGGCAAGGACCAGAGCCCGACCGAAGCGCTGACGGCTGCGCTGGCGAGCGCCGAGAAGGCGTTCCGCGCGCGTCAGGCGGGCGACGAGCAGGTGATGGTCGCGTTCAGCCTCGGCTGGCAGATGGCCGAGGTCTACCGGCCCGATCGACGCCGCAGCGCGCAGCCGGCCGCGCCCGACGACCTGCCCGGCATCTCCCGACTCACTGCAGCGGAGCTGCTGGAGATGGGCCTGTTCCAGGTTCAGGCCGGGATCACAAAGCTCAAGGGTCCGATCTGCGACGCGGGCCTCGAGCTGCCCGACGCGCAGCGCTTCGCGCGGGAGGTCGTGCCGATCAGCGATCCACAGCTGCGCGGCGACGCGATCCGCGAGTTCCACGTGATCCTGCTCTCGACGCTGACCGCCGCCGACTTTCGGCTCGGCAAGGCCTACGGGCTCGGTCGCGCGCTGGCCGACACGACACGGCTGCCACCGGACTGGCGCGGCGAGCTCGCCACCCACCGGATCGGCACGCTGGCGACATGGATCCGCGACCTCGCCAGCGCGCTGCCGCCGCATGCCGCGCATCCGGTGGCCCAGTCGCTGGAGGCGTGGAGCAGATGGGCGCAGTCGCAGGCCGGCGACGGCGGTGACACACGCCGCAAGCTCGCGGCCCAGGGTCGGCTGTGGCGCAGCCTGCTGTCGGGCGAGAAGCGACCGACAGGTGTGCTCGAGACCGGCGACTACCTCAAGGCCGGCGAGGGCATGGTCAGGCGCACCGGCGCGCTGATCGCCAAGTTCCTGATCCATTACTGGTGGGTCGCGCTGACCGCGATCCTGCTGCTCGGCGTCGGCGTGTGGCTGATCGTCGGTCCCGGCAGCGGGATCGCGGCGGGCTTCGGCGGCGCCTCGATCTTCGCCAGCATCGGCCTCAGCTGGAAGGGGATCGGCACCTCGCTGGGGACGGGCGCGGCGCGTGTCGAGGAGCCGCTGTGGCAGGCCGAGCTCGACACGGTGATCTACGCCCGCATCACCCCCGATGAGATCGTCAAGAGCCAGAGCAAGCGCAGGCCGGGCCCCGACGAGCCCTCGCTGGTTGCGGAGGCCTGACCGGCATGGACCCGACCGCTTCACCACTGCGCCGGGCGGGCAGCCTGCCCGACCCCGCTCGCGCGGCCGGAGCCGCGGATCCCGACGTGCCGATCGAGCACATCGTGGTCGTGATGATGGAGAACCACTCGTTCGACAATCTGCTCGGCGCGCTGCCCGCGCACGGCCAGCCGGCCGCCGACGGCCTGACGTTCAGCGACGGGCGCGCCCAGAACAGCAACCCGGGCCGCACCGGCGCCGACGGGGTCGCGCAGCGGTTTCACGCGTTCCCGCTGGCAGGCACCGAGCAGGAGTCACACGTCAGCCAGTCGTGGAACGCCACCCACGCCCAGATCGACGGCGGCGCGATGGACGGGTTCGTGCGCCAGGCCGGCTCACCGCAGCCGATGGGCTACTACACACCGAAGCTGATGCCGTTCTCCTACTGGCTCGCCAACAGCTTCGCGGTCGCGAACCGCTGGTTCTGCTCGGCGCCGTGCCAGACCTACCCCAACCGCCGCTTCCTGATGGCGGGCACCGCCTACGGGGAGATCGCGACAACCAAGCTCAGCCTGCACGACCCGCCGCCACCGAACGGGACGATCTTCGACCTGCTGAGCACGCACGGGATCACCTGGCGCAACTACTTCACCGACGTGCCCGCGACGATGGTGATCCCCGAGATCATCAGGCGCTACTGGGACAGCAACATCAAGCCGCTCGAGGAGTTCATCCACGACTGCAGAGCGGGCACGCTGCCGAGCGTCAGCTTCGTCGACCCCGGGCTCGGGGCGGTCACCGACGTCGGCAAGTTCCTGGTCCAGCATTCGTTCCTCGAGGGCCTCGGCGAGGCACTCGAACCGCTCAGCGGCAGCGAGGAGGCGCCCCAGGACGTCGCCTTCGGCGAGCGCTGGGCCTACGACGTGATCCGCCACGTGATCAGGTCACCGGCCTGGCCGCGCACGCTGCTGATCTACATCTACGACGAGCACGGCGGCTACTACGACCACGTGC
>DATASU010000050.1:0-35978 GCA_036269095.1 Solirubrobacteraceae bacterium | reverse complement strand
GCGTCAAGCGGCGCTTCGACGTCGACGACCACGACGCCGACGACCACCGGCACCACCACCACCGGCACGACGACGGGCACCACCACCACCGGCACGACGACGGGCACATCGACCACGGGGACGACGACGGGCACCACCACCACGGGCACGACGACGGGCACCACCACCACGGGCACCACGACGTCACCGTCGCCCAACCCGGTCGTCTTCGGCGGGGGCCACACGCACAACGGTGGCGGCCAGTCGGGCGCGCACCACCCCGGCAAGGGGCGCCAGACCACGACGACACAGAGCACCACCACCACGCCGGCCACGACCACCACGTCGGCGCCGACCACCACGACTCCGAGTACCACCGTGACCACGACGCAGAGCAGCGCGAGCAGCGGCTCCGCAAACGGCTGGGGTCACGGTTGGGGCTCGGGCGCGCGCGGCAACCACGGCTGGGGCCACTGAAACGGCGAGCGCCGTCGGCCCGCTGACCCGCGGCGCCGTCAGCCTCACCGTGGCGCGGTCAGCCTGACCGTGGCGCCGTCAGGCGCCTCAGCAGCCTTCGAGCACGACCGCCAGGCCCTGCCCGACGCCGATGCAGATCGCTGCCAGTCCGTAGCCGCCGCCGCGGTTGTGCAGCTCGTGGGCAACGCGCCCGAGCACGCGTGCTCCCGATGCACCGAGCGGATGCCCGATCGCGATCGCGCCTCCACGCTGGTTGACCTTCTCGGGATCGAGCTCGGTCCAGCTGCGCAGGCAGGCGAGCGACTGCCCGGCGAACGCCTCGTTGAGCTCGACCACATCGATCTGGTCCCAGGAGAGGCCGGCGCGCGCCAGCGCCTTGTTGGCCGCCTCGACCGGGCCGATGCCGAAGACGTCGGGGTCGACCCCATGCGCGGCCCGCGCGACGATCCGCGCCAGCGGAGCGCGATCCAGGCCCGCCTGCTTCGCACCCGCCTCGCCTGCCAGCAGCACGGCCGCGGCGCCGTCATTGAGCGGGGAGGAGTTGCCGGCGGTGACGGTGCCGCCGTCGACGAACGCCGGCTTCAGCTTCGCGAGCTTCTCGAGCGAGCTGTCGGCACGGATGCTCTCGTCCTCGGTCAGCTCGCTGTCGGCGAGCGGTACGACCTCCTGCAGCGCGCCTTCGGCGTATGCCTGCGCGGCGAGCTGGTGGCTGCGCAGCGCGAACGCGTCCTGCTCCTCGCGCGTGATGCCATGGATCGCGACGAGCTTCTCGGTGCTCTCCCCGAGCGAGATCGTCCACTGCGCCGGCATCTTCGGGTTGACCATGCGCCAGCCGAGCGCCGAGGAATAGAGCGTCTCGTTGGCCGCGGGGAATGCGCGCGAGGGCTTCTGCAGGATCCAGGGCGAGCGGCTCATCGCCTCGCCTCCGCCGGCGACGATGATCGCGGCGTCGCCGGTCTCGATCGCGCGGCTGCCCTGGATCGCCGCCTCGAGACTCGAGCCACATAGCCGGTTGACGGTGGCGCCGGGCACCGACGTCGGCCAGCCGGCGAGCAGCACCGCCATGCGCGCGACGTCGCGGTTGTCCTCACCGGATCCGTTGGCGGTGCCGTAGATGACGTCGTCGATCTGCGCGGGGTCGAGCTCCGGCACCCGCGCCAGTAGCGACTGCAGGACCGCGGCGGCCAGATCGTCGGGGCGCACCCCGGACAGCGCGCCACCGTAGCGGCCGAACGGGGTTCTCACGGCTTCATATACGTATGCGCTGCTCATATCGTCTCGTCTCCTTTGGAACTGGCCATGCTAATGACTGCCGGCGGCCGCTCCTGGTGCCGCGCGCCGATAGCGGTTAGCTTTTAGCCGTGCACGGACGAGCAGATCGCCAGAGCATCGCTCGCCGGTGGCGCGGGCGTGCGGCGGCGGCGGCAGTGATCGCGACGTTGACGACGCTTGCGATCGCCGGCTGCAGCGATCCCAGCAGCGCTGGTGGCGGCAGCAGCAGCAGCACGCCACCGCTGGTGACCGGCGAACAGGTCGTCACCGCCTGCTTCCAGAGCTACTTCTACAACGGCATCCTGCCGCGGGCCTCGGCCGAATCCAACTGCAGATCGTGCGTCGTCGATCAGCTGCGCAAGCTCGGGGTCAGTCCCTCCAGCGGTGAGAACGTGATCGACATGCTCACCGGCGACAGGCTCAGCAGTTCGGACATCCAATCGCTTCAGAACAACTGCAACGAGTCCGACGCCAACGAGCAGTGAAAAGCATGTAAAAGCCCCGTGATCGGGGCCGCGCGGATGCGGTGGTATCGGTTTTCCCTGCAAAAGCAGCGGCAATTGCTCAAGCTCAGAGCTGTTTTGACCGATCAGACCCCTTAGTCCACAAAAACTGCGATTTCCGCTAGATGCGGGAAAGCAAGGTTACGGCGGCCAACCGGGTCTGCTGGGCCGGTACCGGACTGTAAGGGGGGTGCTCCTATGCGCTTCAAACCAACTCGAATCGTCGCCGCGATCGCTGTAATCGGGGCTGTTGCCGCTGGAGGTGCCGCCTTCACGGACAGCAACACCGTGCCCGACACGACCGCGGGCTACGGCACCGCGACCGTCAGCGGAGGCACCGTCGATTCGCTCAGCTACACGCTGTCGACCGACGGCACATCGCTCACCCAGGCCACGGTCGTGTTCGACGGCGACACGACTGGCGACACCGCCAGCATCGCGTTCAACGCGCCGAACACTGACCTCCAGACCTGCGACGCAGGCACGCTCGATTCCAACAGCAACACGACCTACACGTGCCCGCTGACCGGTATCACGACGGCCGATGAGACAAGCGTCCAGATCGCGCTGGTCAACAACCCGGCCACCGGCGTCTAGCAAGCAGCAGTAACCGCAGCATCAGAGGCTGGCCCGGACTCGTCCGGGCCAGCCTTTAGCTTTGGGCCGGTTCTGGAGTGAACGACCGCGCCCATGAGACTCAGCCGCACCCGATCCCTGCTCGTGTCGGCTTCTGTGCTGGTGTTGGCAGGCCTCGGCTGGTTCTTCCTGGCCCCAACGCAGATTGGGGGCTCGACCAGCTACATGATCACGCACGGGATCAGCATGGAGCCACTGCTCCATACCGGGGATCTCGCGCTGATCCGCCCAGCCGACAGCTATCACGTCGGCGAGGTCGTCGCCTACCGCAGCACGCTGCTGCACACCGTGGTACTGCACCGGGTCATCGCGATCCACCACGGGCACTACACGTTCAAGGGCGAGAACAACGACTTCATCGACCCGACGCATCCGACCAAATCACTGCTGCTCGGCAGGATGTGGCTTCACATACCGCACGGCGGCACCGTGCTCCTGTGGATACACAAGCCATGGGTCGCGGCGCTGTTGACCGGAGGCGTGGCGATGCTGCTGCTGCTCGGCGGCGACCGCCAACGGCGGCGAAGGCGGCGTCACGGTCAGCAGGAGGGTCGTCCGAGCCACCCTGCGGGCGCCTGGAGCCACATGGTGAATAGGTTTCTGCTGGTCGTTTCGATCATCGGCGGGGCACTGTTCGCGGCGCTCGGGGTGGTTGCGCTGGAGCGGTCCCCGACCGGCTCGAATGCCGTCACCACGCACTACACGCAGCAGCTGAGCTTCGGCTACCGGGGTCCGGCCAAACCCGGCTCGGTCTATCCGGGCGGAGAGGTCACGACCGGCGAACCGGTCTACCTCCAGCTGGTCCACCAGCTGAGCGTGACGGCCACCTACAAACTCGAGACGACCGCCCCGACCCAAGTTCACGGAAGCATCCGCATCCGCGGCACGCTGTTCAACGACACCGGCTGGCGCCGAGGCTTCTGGCTCAGCCCGAAGACCACGTTCGGCGGCAACCACGGCTCCGCGACAGCGCGGCTCGACCTCCCGAAGCTGCAGGCGCTGACCGATCGCGTGTCGACCCAGATCGGCGCCGCCGGCGGGGAAGCCTATACGCTTGCGATCGTCCCGCAGGTGAGGCTTTCCGGCACGGTCGGTGGGGCAGCGCTGAAGACGACCTACGCCGCTCCGCTTGACCTCGCGGTCGGGGCTGAGGCGCTGGCGTCCGGCACCTCGGCGATCGACTCGTCCGCTTCCTCGACAGGCTCGGGCGGTGGCTCGAGCGCGAGCTCGGGCACCGGTTCAACGGCGAGCTCTGAGCAGCCGGGCCTGTTCCACAGCACGCCCGGCAGCCTGCTCGCGTCGTCCAGCACCGCGACCAACAAGCTCGATGGCGTGCCGGTTCGCACCGTTCGCTGGATCGCGCTCGCCGGCTTCGTCCTGTTCGCGCTGTTGGCATTGCTGACCGGGGCGCGTGAGCTTCGCGGTGCCTCGAATCCGGTCGAGCACATCAACCAGCGCTACAAGCACCTGATCGTGCCGGTCTCGTCGATCACTCCGGACTCCGAGCACCCGCCGATCGAGGTACGCACGATCGAGGCGCTCGCTCAACTCGCCGAACGCAGCGAGCGCCTGATCCTGCACGATCACCAGGAGCACGTCGACAACTACCTGATTGACGACCAGGGCACGCTCTTCCGCTTCCAGGCGCTGCGCCTGCGCGACACGAACGGGAACGGCAACGGGAACGGGGACGGGGACGGGAACGGGAACGGCAAGCACGCTGCCGAACCCGCCGCGGAGCAGGGCGTCCCCGTGGGCGTCGCCGCGGCCGCGGCCGAGGCCGAGGGACCAACCGCCGCGCACGTCGCGGCACAGGAGCAGACCGCGGCGCCGCCGGTGCTCGTCAACGGGATGGCGCCGCTGAGCGATCCGGTTGAGAGCGCGCAGGCGATCAAGCTGAGCGATCGTGTCACGCCGGACCTGCTGTTCGACTCCGAGCCTCGCCGTCCGCCGGTTCCCAACTACGCGCACTGGAGCAGGCGGCCCGAGGTGCGGCTGGGGTTCACGCTGGCGCCGCTGCTGACACTGTTCGCATGGCGGCAGGTGCGCTCGCGGCGCTCCGCGGGCCGCACCCCGGAGCCCGACGATCAGCCGTTCGCGCAGGCCGAACCCGGGCGCGCCACCACGCCGCGGTCCCAGCGTCAGCCGCCACGCGGTCCCGGCGACCGCCGCCGCAGAGACCGTCGCAGCAACTGAGCCCAGCGGGGCTCAGGCGCGCGTCGTGCCCGCCCTCGCGGACTACTTCTGAGGGTGAGCGACCGGATTCGAACCGGCGACCGCCTGGACCACAACCAGGAGCTCTACCAACTGAGCTACGCCCACCACGGGCCTACGAAATCTAGCGGGTTACCAGGAGCGACGGGTGCCCGCGAGCGCCGCGTCGATCGCGCGCTGCACGCGTGGCAGGCCGAACTCGAGCTCCGGCGGCACCAGACTCAGCACGATGCCGGCGATCACCGTCAGCGCACCGACGATCTGCCATGCGCCGACCGGGTTCGAGAACGCGACCCAGCCGACCACCGCGCCGACCAGTGGTTCGAGGTTGACGAAGGCACCGGCCAGTTCCGGCGCGACCCGCGCCTGGCCGTAGGCGAACAGCCAGAACGGCAGGATCGTGCCGACCAGCGCCAGCGCCACGAACGCGACGACCGACCCCGGCGCCGAGGGCGCGTGCGGTAGCGGGCCGCCGAGCAGGGCGACGGGCAACGCCACGAGTTCGGCGGCGAGGAACTGGACCGCGGTGACCGCCGCCGCGTCGCGACCCCTGAGCAGGCTCGGCTGGATCGCGATGAAGACGCCCGAGAGCACGACCGACGCGAACACGAGCATGTCGCCGGAGTCGGTCGCACCACCGCCGCCGCCCTTGGCGACGAGCACGATCCCGACCAGCGCGACCGCGTAGCCGAGCCACACCAGCGGGCGCGAGGTGCCCTTGCCGAGCGCGGCGGCGACGAGCGCGACCACGACCGGCAGCGCGCCGACGATGATCGCGCCGTGGCTGACGCTCGTGTGGTCGATGCCGACGTTCTGCAGCAGCACGACCGCGCCATAGCCGACCGCACCCGACGCGAGGATCCGCGGCGTGAACGCCTGACGCAGGCCGCGGCGCCCGATGAAGGCGAGGATCGGGGCCGCCACCAGGAAGCGCGCGGCGGTCAGCCAGCTCGGGTCGAGCCAGCGAAGCGAGAGCTTCGAGAGCGCGACGGTGACCCCCCAGAGGGAGCCGGCGGCGACGAGCGCGAGGATGGCACTGCGGTTCTTCATATGTATTGATGATGATGCACTTAGACCCAATTTCGCCCATATGTTTGACTTCTAAGACTTATGGCGATGGAATTGTTCGTATGGATGACGTATCACTGGATTTAATTGATCTGGAGCTGCTCAAACAGCTCCAGCTCGACGCGGATCGCTCCAATGTCGAGCTCGCGCGGCTCGTCGGCCTCTCCCCGACCGCGACGCTGCACCGCGTCCGGCGCCTCAAGAGCTCGGGCATCATCAGAGCCGTCGTCGCCGAACTCGACGCGACGCTCGCCGGCTTTCCGCTGCACGTCTATCTGCTGGTGACGATCGAGCGCCATGACGACGCCGGCCATCGCCGTTTCATGGCGGCCGTGCAGGCGATGCCCGAGGTCATCGCAGCCGATTGGGTGACCGGCGAGATCGACGCGATCCTGATCGTCGTCGCGCGCGAGGTGGCCGAGCTGCAGCGCGTGATCATGCGGCTCTCCTCGCGCGGCGGGGCGACGCGCGTGACCACGCTGCTGCGGCTCGAGCAGCTCAAGGCCAGCTCACCGCTGCCGCTGAGCTCGGGTTGACGCTCAGCACCCACCGGTCGTTGTTTGCGCACTTTGGGGCTCGGGCAGCGTCTGATTGTCAGAGTCGCCGGTTCAGAGTTGCCGGTCAGCAGGTTCCCTCGATGCTTCAAAGCCCACCCTCCGAAACCGAAGCTGTCACCGGAGATCGGTACCGCACCGCGTTTGAGCATGCGGTGCTGCCGGCCTGGTTCTGCGATCCCGAGCTGCACCTGACCGATGTCAACGCGGCGTTCTGCGAGATGCTCGGCCGTCCGCGCGAGCAGCTCGTCGGCAGGCGGCTGTCCGAGTTCATTCACCTCAGCGAGCGCGACGAGGACGAGCGCGAGCTGCACAGTCTGCTCTCAGGCGAGCGCGACGCGGTCGCGCGCGAGAAGCGGATGCTGCGCCCCGACAGCGCGATGCTCTGGGCGCTCGTGGTGATGAGCGCCGCCCACGACGCCGACGGCCACACGAGCTACCTCGTCGGTCAGGCGACCGACCTCACCGAGCGCCACCGCCGTGAGACGCGCCTGCGCCATCAGGCCGACCACGACCCGTTGACCGGCCTTGTCAACCGCCGCGGATTCGGGCGGGAGCTGCGCCGCCACATCAGTCGCGTCCAGCGCTACGGCGCCACCGGCGCGCTGCTGATGATCGACCTCGACAACTTCAAGATCTACAACGACACCAATGGCCACGCGGGCGGTGACGCGCTGCTGCAGACAGTGGCGATCGCCCTCACCGCGCGGCTGCGCGCGGGCGACGTCGTCGGACGCATCGGCGGCGATGAGTTCGCCGTGCTGGTGCCGGCCGCGACCGCTGAGCAGGCCGAGGTCGTCGGCGCCGCGCTGGTCGAGTCGGTGCGCGAGCTCGGGCAGGACAACAACCCGCCCGTCACCGCGAGCGTCGGGATCTTCTGCTTCGACGAACAGATCGAGCTCAGCGAGCACCACGCGATGGTCGGCGCCGACATCGCCATGTACGCCGCCAAGAACGCCGGCCGCGACCGCTATGCGCCCTCTGCGCTATGGACATCCGCAGCTGCATCGCGGACCATGTCCGGGCACAGTCAAGACTGAGGCCAGCGCCCTCAGGTCAACGAAAGGGTGAGGCCGACATGGCCATTAGTGAGGCGGTATCCACACCGCTTTTCATCAACGGTGAAGAACGCACCACCGGCGAGACGATCGCGGTCAACGATCCGCACGACGGATCGCTGATCGGCTACGCGGCCGCAGCCGGCACACAGGATGCGCTCGACGCGGTGGCGGCCGCGGAACGCGCCTGGCCGGCGTGGGCGGCGCTCTCGGCAGCCGAGCGGATCGATATCTGCATGAAGGCGCTCGAGTCGCTCCCGAACGACCTCGACGAGCGTGCCGAGGTGCTCTCGCGCGAGAACGGCAAGATTCGCTTCGAGGCGACGATCGACCTCCACGTGTTCGTCGGGCGCTTCCATGAGGCGGCCAAGTACGCCAAGGACCTCGACACACCGGAGACGATCCCGGGCCCGCCGTACAACACCACGATCCGCCACGTGCCGCAGGGCGTCGTGACGATCATCTACCCGTTCAACTGGCCGCTGGCGATCCTCGCCGCGAGTCTGCCCCAGGCGCTGATGGCGGGCAACACGGTGATCGCCAAGCCACCGCCCACCACGCCGCTTTCGTCGGTGCTGACACTGCGTCAGGTCGCGCAGAAGCTTCCCCCGGGCGTGCTCAATGTGGTCACCGGCCAGGACGCCGTGCTCGGCCCGATCGTGGTCGGCGATCCGCGGATCAAGCATGTCGCCTTCACCGGCTCGACCGCGGGCGGCAAGCGAATCATGGAGATGGCCTCCAAGAACGTCACCAACGTGACACTCGAGCTCGGCGGCAATGACCCCGCGATCATCCTCGACGACGCGGTGCTCGACGAGGGCACGATCACGAAGATGGCGCTCGCGACGTTCATGACCACCGGCCAGGTGTGTATGGCGCTCAAACGCCTGTATGTGCCGCGCGGCATGTACGACCAGGCGGTCGAGGGGTTCCGCGGCTTCATCGACGCTCAGAAGATCGGCTCGGGCGTCAACCCCGACGTGACCATGGGGCCGCTGAACATGAAGCGCCAGCGAGACTACGTCGAAGAGCTCCTGGCGGACTCGCGATCCCGCGGCACCGAGGTGATCGACGGCGGCGAGTACGTCGGTTCAGACCCGGCCGAGGGCAACTACATGAAGCCCGCGCTGGTGCTGAACCCGTCAGCCGACGAGCGCGTCGTCACCGAGGAGCAGTTCGGGCCGGCGCTGCCGATCATCCCCTACGACAGCGAGGAAGAGGCCGTGCGGCTGGCCAACGACACCTGGGCCGGGCTCTGCGCGTCGGTCTGGTCGGGCGACGACGAGCACGCGATGCGGATCGGTAGGCAGCTGCGCGCCGGCCACATCTTCTTCAACAACCACAACGCCACCGCCGTCGACGAGCGCGCGATGTTCGGCGGGTTCAACCAGAGCGGCCTCGGCCGCGAGCTGGGCCGCGAGGGCATCCTCGGATTCACCGAGACCCAGGTGCTCGCCGTACCGGACGGAGAGGCGGCGCATTGATGTAGTTCCCGGGGGCGGGCTTTGCCCCCGGGAACCGGTCCGGGGGGCAAAGCCCGCCCCCCGGACCCTGCTCTCACTTGAACTGGACCTTGGAGGCGCGGCGACCGGACTCGACTCCGAAGGCGTACGCGGTGTTCGTCTTGAACGTGCCGCCCGCCTTGAGCACCACCGACGGCCAGCCGGACTGGCCGATGTGGTTCGGCGAGTCCGGGTAGTGCTGGGTCTCGAGCGTGAACCCGGACCCCTGGCGGTAGATGTGGCCACTGCTGCCGACGAGGTCGCCGACCAGGAAGTTGCCCGTGTACAGCTGGACCCCGGGCTGATCGGTGTATTCCCAGAGCGTCACGCCGTTGTGGGGATCCTGGGCCACCGCATCGAGGCGATAGCTGCCCTGGCCGTTGAGCACCCAGTTGTTGTCGTATCCGTGCGCGATCTGCAGCTGCGTGAGCGGTCCCGAGGTGCCGTCCGGCAGACTCGCGTCGGTGATGTATTCGCCGATCGGATGCATCGAACGGAAGTCGTAAGCGGTACCCGCGACGGGCACGAAGTACGGCGACTCGGGGATCTGGTTGGTGTCGGTCGGCGTATACGCGTCGCTGTTGAGCGCGAGCAGCTGGTCGTAGACGTCACCGCTGCCCTCGCCACCGAGGTTGAAATACGTGTGGTTGGTGAGGTTGATCACGGTCGCGTCCGTCGACGAGTCGTTGGTCGCGGCGTAGGCGATCTGCAGCTGGCTGTTGGCGGTCACCGTGTAGGTGACCTTTGCCGTGACCGCTGCCGGGAAGCCGGTGCATCCCGGGCTGAGCGCGGTCAGACAGCCCTCGCCCGCCGGGAAGCTGGCCGTCAGCGTCAGGCTCGCACCGTGCCGGCCGCTGGAGGCGGTCGCGTTCCAGACCTTGGTGTTCCACCCCAGGTAGCCCCCGTGCAGGGTGTTCGGGCCGTTGTTGGCGTCGAGCTTGTAGGTGGTGTTGTTGAGCATGAATGACGCGTTGGCGATGCGGTTGGCGTAGCGACCGACGATCGCGCCGAAGTACGTATCGCCGGAACCACTCGCCTCCGGCCATGGCGTCTGCGTGGCGCCCTGCGTGAAGTCGGAGACGTAATCGGCGAGCGTCGGGAAGCCGAGCGCGACGTCGACGAGCTTGCCCGACTTGTCCGGCACCCAGATCGACTGCACGACACCGCCGTAGTTGGAGATGTTGACCTTCATCCCTCTGCCGTTGGTGAGCGTGTACAGATTCACGGCCTGGCCGTTGACGCTGCCCCATGACGCGCTCGTAACGCCGCCATCGGCGTAGCGGTGCCGGCGCACACCTCGGTGCACGTTCGCGCCTCCATGACCGCGGGCCTTGTGCTTGTTGGCGTGGGCCGCCGCGGGTGCGACTCCCACGATCAGTCCGAACGACAGTGCCGCGGCGACCAGCCCGACGATCGTGGCGTGCACGCGCTTTCCGCTGGAGTCGTGGTTCATCGACTCCTCCTCTCTCGTCCGCGCTTGCCCCGGCCGGGTGTCGCAGAATTGCGACGTGAGCAAGCTTGGGGTGTTCGGCGATGCTCGTACCCACGGTGGTGAGCGCTAACACCGGGTCGTCAAGTGCTGACGACGCGCCGCGCTGCCGCGCGCGGCTCGCGGACGAGTCGCTAGCGGAAGCTGACCAGCGAGATCAGCGCCATCGTGGCCTTCGGGCCACCGGCCGCAGACCCGCCGCTGCTTAGTGGGGCGTTGGTGGTGGTGGTCGTCGGCTGTGTCGTGGTCGCCGTCGAGCTGGTTCCCGGCGAGCTGGTGCTGACGCTGAGACGGGCGCCGAGCTGATTGCCGAGCTCGGCTCGCAGCAGCTTGTGCCCTCTGTTGTTGAGGTTGTAGGTCAGGTAGCCGATCTCGCCCGGGCCGATCGTCGTGGTGCGCCGCTTGGCGAGCGCGACCCCGCCGAGCGTGACCTGGACGGTCGACACGCACGGGGTGCTCAGGCGGCAGGCCGCAAGCACACCACCGGTCCAGCCGTTGGAGACGTAGCTGGTCGAACCGAGAATCTGCAGCACCGAGCTCGGCCACGTCCGGCGCGTCGGAGCCCTGCCGGAAACCGTGTAGGCGGAGAGCGTCAGCGGGCGGTTGACCTTGGCGCCGGTGGCGCTCGTCACGGTCACCGTCACCGGCAGATGGCGAGCGCTGACGATCAGCCGGCGCGTCTGGTTGTTGAGCGGCACCAGCAGTTGGCCGCCGTGCGCGGAGACGCGACCGATGTCGCTGTGAGCGATGCGCTTGGTGCCGTCGAAGATCTGCGCCTCGAGCCGGCAGGGAGAGCTGTTCAGGCAGGCGACGGGAATCCCGACCGGGCCCCTGGCGCCAACATAGGCGCTACGGCCGAAGATCGCGAGCGAGCTCGGTGCCTGGATCGGCGCCGAGGTGCCGACGACCTGCGCGAGCGAGTTGAGCGCCTGGACCTCGTAGTAGGCGTGAACGGCCTGCAGCTTGACCGGGAACTTGGCCGTGGCCGAGACCGTCTCGACCGCGCTCAGCGCCAGCGGTGAGGCGCCCCCCAGGATCGCGTACTGCGTGATCCCGGGTTCGCCGGCCCAGCGCGGGGTGAGGTTGACCGAACCGTTCGCCTGCGGCCTGATCGTGAGCGTCGGCGTCGTGCCGATCAGCGAGACCAGCGTGCCGCTGCCGTACGCGGCCGTCGGCGCGTCGACGTAGTCGCGGTCGATGCCGATCGTGACGCCGCCGTAGGTCTCGGACCTGCCCTCGGCGTCGCTGTAGTACTGCAGCAGCTGGTGGTTGTTCGGCCAGTCGGTCGCGGGCACGTAGGGGTTGGCGGTGCTCGTCGGCTGCGAGCTCGGCGCGCTGGCATCCCAATCCGCGGTCCACAACTCGTCGGGCTCGACGTAGGTGGTGCCGTAGTTGGCGACGAGGTCGGCGATCCCGGAGCTGCCGCTGCTGTAGACGCCCGACAGGTAGCCGCTGGCGTGCAGCTGCGCGGTCCACGCCTGCAGGAACGCGAGCACCGCACCGGAGGTGCTGGTGGAGCGCTTGTAATTCTCCATGTCGTAGTAGATCGGGTTGGCCGTCCCGATCCCGAGCGCCTGCGCGTGGGCGACGGCGTCCTGTGCGGCTGCGGTCCCCTCGGAGGTCGCGGTGGCATAGGCGCCGTTGGTCACGGTCGCCGAGAGCGACTGGCAGCCACAGCTGTTGCCGGGCGCCTGCAGGCCAACGTAGATCGGGATCATGTGCCAGCCCGCGACCGACTCGCTGCTGACCCACGACGGCGTCAGGTTGCCGCCGAGGCAGGCCGCGTTGACGCCCCCGATGTAGATGCCGATCGCGGCGTACGGAGAGCTCGTTCCCCACGCCGCCATCGCACTGCTGGAGGGCGTGGTGCAGACGTCGAAGCCGAGTCCGGCGTACGTCTCGCCGGGCGTCGCGGGGCTCTCCGGAGAGGTCGTGTGGGCCCGGATCGCCGGCCGCCTCAGCGGCGCCGCGACGGCCCGCGGGCGATGGCCGTTGGTGGCCAGCATCGCCGCACGCAGCGAGCGCAGTCCCAGTGCCATGCGGATCGTCGCCGGGTCAGCGCCCCAGGTCGCGGTGATCACGACGTGCTGTCTGCCGTCGGTGATGCGGGCGTCCGAGCCGCTCGCCGCACCGATGGCGCCGGCCGCGAGTGTGCTCAGCGGAGTCAGCAGCGCGCCGTGGTAGCTCGTCGGTGAGACGAGGATCGCCTCGGTGCGACCGGCCGCCTGGCGCGGGCAGATCTGATTGCTGCCGGGGGCCCCGAGGTAGACGGCGTGGCGGTTGAAGCGCACGCAGACGGTCGATCGCGCACCCAGATGGAAGACCGGCCAGCTCACCGGGACTTGCAGGCTGACGCCGTGATAGCGGACCGTCCTGGTCGCCTGAGCCGGGCGCGCCGCCAGCGCCGAAGCAGCGTTTGCGAGCACGCCGACGCCAACGGCAAAGATCGCGATCAGTGCCGTACGTGAACTACGAGAAAACCGAACACGGCTCCTGATCACGACACCAGAGACAACAGCATGGACCCTTCAAGGTTTCGGTCCGGAGCAGCGTTTGCCTGTCGATGCAACCGCCGTTGCGCCGGGAGTGACGGGTACGTCACCCCCGGCGCGAAATCAGGCGCGCCGACCGGCCGGCGCTCGAGGCGGAGCCCTCAGCCGGTGTTCAGGCGGAGCCGCCGACCTCAGCCGAGCCGCTCCCGACGCCGTTGACAGACGTCCGGCTCGTGCCGACGCCACCGGACGCCGAGCCGCCCTCGGAAAAGCCGTCGCTGCAGCTCGCGCCCTTCGGGCACTGCCCCAGGTCCGGGGCTGCAGGGACCGCCAGCGCCGTGGTGCCCGATGCTGTGGTGACCTGTGCCTTGGTCGCCGTGGCGGTGCCGGGCCACCACGCCATGTACCAGCCGTCGGTGACGGTCGCCTGCACGGTGGTGCCATCGCTGAGGTCGAATGCGACCGCGGTCACGCCGGCGCCGGCACGGCCGTCGGCGAGCATCAGCTGGTTGCCGGCGGAGTCACGGGTGCCGCCGCCGGCGAACTGCAGCTGTCCGACGGGCGCGGCGACCGGCGACGGTGAGGTTTCCCGCGACGACATCGAGATGCCATTGCCGCTCAGGCACACGGCGGTCGTATCGCCCTGCGAGTAGATCGCGGCGGTGTAGGGCCCACGCGAGTCGGTGAGCGCCGCTGTGCCGAGGCCCTGCCCGCACGCCTGCCCGGCTGGAGCCGCGGGCGCGGTCGTGGGCGTCGTCGGCGTCGCCTGCCAGCCTGCGAAGGCCGAGGCTGCGCCGGAACTGAGCGATACCGCGACGGCGACCGCGGCGGCGGTTCCGGCCGTGCCGAGCACGCCGAATGCCGGGAGCCTGGCGAGCCGGCGGCGACGCGGTTGATAGTCGACCGCGCGCAGCCGTGCGATCGCGTCCTGGTCGAGCTGCGCATCCTGATACGACAGGGCCTCGCGCACGCTCCGTTCGATTTGGTCGGTCATCTTGCTTAGAGCTCCCGTGTTGGATTGGGAATGGGTGAGAGCGCCTCGCGCAGCCGCGCGAGTCCGCGCGAGGCGTTGCTCTTGACCGTTCCCGTCGAGCAGCCGAGTACCTCGGCCACCTGGGGCTCGGTCAAGTCGTTGAAATAGCGCAGCACCAGCACCGCGCGCTGACGCGGCGTCAGCAGCGCGAGTGCCGCGAGCAGCTCATCGCGCGTCTCGAGTCCGGCGAGCACGTCGCGCGCCGGCTCATCGACGGCGGTGGAGCTGCCGTCGAGCTCGGTACGGCGCTTGGCACGCCCACGAGCATCATCGACGGCGAGGTTGATCAGTATCCGGCGCGTGTAGGCCAGCGGCTGCTCCATGCGCCGCACGCGCGGCCAGCGGCGCGCGACCTTGAACAGGCATTCCTGGACGAGGTCCTCGGCCTCGCCCGCATCCCAGGTGATCAGGTGGGCGGTGCGCAGCAGCGGCTCGACACTGCCGGCCACGAACTCATCGAAGTCGTTCATCAACCCATACAACCCCTGCCGGGGCGCAAATGGTTCCCGTCAGGGCGCGTAGCGGCGGTGCAGCATCAGCGAGTTGCCCTCGCTGTCCTTGAAGAACGCCATCTTGCAGACACCGGTGTCGTGCTCGCCGGCAAAGCTGACGCCGCGTTGCTCGAGCGCCTGCTTTGCGGCCGGCACATCGGCCACGCGCAGCGCGATGAACGCGGTGTGCGGCGCGAACTCCATCCCCACCGCGGCCGGGTTGGTCAGGTAGAGCGAGACGTTCCCGCTCTCGATCTCGGGGAAGCCGGCGCTCCAATCGGGGCTGTGCATACCGAGCACGTCGCGATAGAAGGTCTTGGCCCGCTCCATGTCCTGTACCGGGATCGAGACGAAGTCGGTGCGCTCCACAAGGTTGTCCATCGGCGCAGTATGCCCTAGGTTCCGGGCGGGAGAACACCCGTCGCAAGCGCTGCGATCGCTGCGTTGCGCCACCGCGTCCAGCACGCTCAGACGCTGCTTGAAACCACCGACAGCACGTCCGCCCTCGTATGCGCCACGAGCGAGGGCCGCGGCTCTGGGGGACAAACCCGGCGTAGCAGCGGCGAACTCCCCCAGAGTCGCGCGCACCACTCGAGTGAGATCGGCTGCCAGGCTGGCGCGCAGCCCATAACCATGGCTTTTGCACGAGCTTGCTGAGTACCCCCGACTGGATTCGAACCAGTGACCTGCGGATTAGAAGTCCGCTGCTCTATCCAGCTGAGCTACGGGGGCGCGACTGGCTAATTGTGGCCGACGCGCGTCAGGCTCGCTGGGTCACGTCTGTCAGATCGCGCTGGTGCCCTCACGCCCGTAGTCGTCGCGCAGGCGCACAACGTCATCGAGGTGGGGGGTCGAGGCCTCGAGCACGTCCGAGTCCTCGAGCGCTTCGATCGTGTGGATCGTGCCCGGCGTGTTGCGCCAGACGTCGCCGACGCTGACGATGCGTTCGGTGAGGCTGTGCTCGTTCTCGCCCTGGACGAGAACCAGGCGGCCGGAGAGCACGTAGCTCGTCTCGTCCTTGATCTCGTGGAACTGGAGCGAGAGCCGGTGCCCCTTGTTCACGTGCAGGATCTTGCCGACGTACTGATCGGTGGCAGCCCACCAGATCTCGTGCCCCCAGGGCTTCTCGACGCGTCGCGGAAGCGTGTGCTCCAGAGGTGTTTCGGTTGCAGACATCGCGCCCATGCTGTCAGGTCGAGCCCGCGGTTGCGAGGCTTTATCAGGACGTTAGCCGTGGAGCGAGACGACTTATAGTCTCTGCAACAGGACCCACGTCGAGCGATAGCAGACGTCATCAAGGAGGGATCCCATGCAGATTTGGCTGCGCCAGCCCCACGGCCGGGGACCGCGCCGCCGCTCACGGTCACAGGCACTCGGTGCGTTCACCGCGCTTGCCCTGACCGCAGCACTCGCGCTGCCGGCATCCGCGCTGGCGAAGGACTTCACCATCCGCCTGCACATCGCGAACCACACACCGATCGTGGGGAAGCGCTGGCCGGTCGAACTGACGGTCATGAAGGGCGCCAGGAAGCTCAACGGCAGCGTCCGCTACCAGTGGCTGTTCGATAACGCCGTCGTCAAGACCCAACCGCTGCACGGCGGCTACCGCTTCAAGCACGGCGTCTACCGGGATCAGCTCGTGTTCCCGTCGCAGTCGGTCGGCGAGCCGCTCACGCTGAGGTTCCTCGTCAGGACCAGGTACGGCACCGAGCACGTCGATTGGACGCTGCGGACGAGGAAGGGTCGTTAAAGCGAGAGCGCTCCGTTCGGCGGGATATGAGGCCGGGACGGAGCGCGCTCTGAGGGAGGAGAGGGTGCTGCGCTGCAAATAGTCGCTCACGCCCGCCCAGAAGTCCAAGACGAGAACTTACAAAGACATATAAGCTCCACCAATGGAACTGCGGCAGCTCCGCTACCTCGTTGCGCTCGCCGACGAGCAGAGCTTTACGCGAGCCGCGGAGCGCGAGCACATCGCTCAGCCGGCACTCTCCCAGCAGATCCAGAAGCTCGAGCAGGAGCTCGGTGTGCCACTGGTCGAGCGCACGACACGGCGGGTCTCGATCACGGACGCCGGCAACCTGCTGGTCGCCCGCGCTCGCCGCGTACTGACCGAACTCGAGTCGGCCCGCCAGGAGCTCGACCGCGTGCGCGGGGTTCAGACCGGGCACGTCGCCGTCGGCGCGATGAACACGATGGGACCGGTCGACATCACGCTGGTGCTCGCGCGCTTCCACGAGCTGCACCCGCGGGTCGAACTGCAGGTGCGCGAGGACAACAGCGACGCGCTGGCAGAGATGCTGCGGGTCGACGTGCTCGACCTCGCGTTCCTGTCGGTGACCGAGCGCGTCGAGAGCCACGGTCTCGCGCTGCAGCAGATCCTGATGGAGGAGCTCGTCGTGGTGCTGCCCGAGCATCACCCGCTGGCGGGCCGCGAGGAGATCCGCATGGCCGACCTCGCGCGGGAGGAGTTCATCAGCTACCGCGAGGGGGCGCGCCTGCGCGAGCTGCTGATCGGCGCCGCCGCCGAGGCCGGCTTCACCCCGCGCATCTTCCTCGAGTCCAACGAGAGCCGCCGCATCCGCCGGCTCGTCGGGCGCGGCCTGGGCGTCGCGATCCTCCCCCGTTCACATGCGATCGGCGTCGGCACCAACGACCCGATCGCCGTGTCGCGGCTGGTCGAGCCGTCGCTCGCGCGTGACATCACGCTCGCCTGGCGCTCAGGACGCCGGCTGCCCCCGGCCGTATCGGAATTCCTGATCCTCGCGCGCGAGGCCTTCCCACCAGAGGCGGCTGCCGGCTGGCAGCGTTCGGGTAGCAATACCTGAGAATGGCGAGCAGCGAGCGACAGTCTGAGAAGCTCGCCGGCTACAAGGACAAGCGGCGCTTCGACGCCACGCCCGAGCCCTCGGGCAGCCACCTGCCCGCAGGCGACGACGGCGACCAGCGCTTCGTCGTGCACGAGCACCACGCTCGCCGCCTGCACTGGGACCTGCGGCTCGAGCGCGACGGGGTGCTCGCCTCATGGGCGATCCCCAACGGCATTCCCGACGACCCCAAGCGCAACCGCAAGGCGATCCAGGTCGAGGATCACCCGCTCGACTACATCGACTTCCACGGCACGATTCCGGCGGGCAACTATGGCGCCGGCGAGGTCAGCGTCTGGGATCACGGGACCTACAGGACCGAGAAGTGGCGCAAGGACGAGGTGATCGTCGTGTTCGACGGCGAGCGCCTGCGCGGCCGCTATGTGCTGTTCCGCGCCGGACGCGAGCAGCGCGACTGGATGATCCACCGCATGGATCCGCCGCTCGACGCGAGCGCCGAGCCGATGCCCGACAACGTCGAGCCGATGCTCGCCAAGCTCGCGACGCTCCCGGCCGACGAGTCGCAGTGGGCATTCGAGGTCAAGTGGGACGGCGTGCGCGCGATCGCCCACTCCGAGCCCGGACGCATCAGGCTGCTCAGCCGCAACGGCAACGACGTGACCGCCGGCTATCCCGAGTTGCGAGCATTGAACCGCGCACTCGGCTCGCACCGCGCGATCCTTGACGGTGAGATCGTCGCCTTCGACGGCGATGGCAGGCCAAGCTTCCAGCTGCTGCAGACGCGAATGCACGTGCGCGGCGAGACGGCCGTCCGCCGCCATGCCGAGAGCACGCCGGTCACCTACATGCTGTTCGATCTGCTCTGGCTCGACGGCCACAGCCTGATGGGACTGCCCTACGCCGAGCGACGCGCACGACTCGAGGCGCTCGAGCTCGATGATGTCCGCTGGCGCGTTCCCGAGTCGTTCGTCGGCCACGGCTCCGCGTTGCTCGCGGCAACCCGCGAGCAGGGCCTCGAGGGTGTGATCGGCAAGCGGCTCGACTCCCGCTACGTGTCGGGGCGCCACGGCGCGTGGTCCAAGATCAAGAACTGGGGCCGTCAAGAGGCCGTGATCGGGGGCTGGACCACCGGCAGGGGCGGGCGCACGGGCAGGATCGGCGCACTGCTGCTCGGGATCTACGACGACGCGGAGACGCTGCGCTACGTGGGCCGCGTCGGTACCGGCTTCGACACCCGCGAGCTCGAGCGGCTTGCGGCACTGCTCGAGCCACTGGACAGGCCCACGACTCCGTTCAGCGGTCACCAGCCGCCCAAGGGCTCGCACTTCGTTCAGCCCGAGCTCGTCTGTGAGGTCGAGTTCAGCGAGTGGACGCACACCGGCACGTTGCGCCAGCCCTCCTACAAGGGCCTGCGCGACGACAAGCGTCCGCGGGACGTCGTACGCGAGCAGGTCGAGCCGGTTTCCTCAGGTGACTCGCCCGCTGGCGAGTCACCGGCTGTGGCGCCGCCGGGGGACCCGTCCGCCGCCGCCGACGACCGCCCAGACGTGCGCCAGTGGCTGGCCGCCGGGCGCAAGGTTCGTGACGGCGTCGAGGTCGAGGTCGCCGGCCGCAAGCTCAAGCTGACCAACGCCGACAAGGTGCTCTACCCCGCGAGCGGCTTCACCAAGGGCGACGTGATCGCCTACTACGCCGCTGTCGCGCCGGCGCTGCTCCCCCACCTGCACGACCGGCCGCTGACGCTCAAGCGCTATCCCAACGGCGTTGATGCCGAGTACTTCTATGAGAAGCGCTCGCCCCCGCATCGTCCGGACTGGATCCAGACGGCCCAGGTCGCCGCTGACCGCGGCAGGAAGGCGATCCCCTACACGCTCTGCCAGGACCTGCCGACGCTGGTCTGGCTCGCGAACCTGGCCGACATCGAGCTGCACCCTTCGCTGTCACTCGCCGACGACGCCGCGCGACCGACGACGGTCGCGTTCGACCTCGACCCGGGCGCGCCCGCCGACATCGTCGAGTGCTGCGAGGTCGCGCTCGAGCTGCGCGCGCTGTTCAGCCAGCTCGGGCTCGAGGCCTGTGCCAAGACCTCCGGGTCGAAGGGTCTGCAGGTGTACCTGCCGCTCAACCGCCCCGACGCGCGCTACGCGCAGACCAAGCCGTTCGCGCACGCCGTCGCCGGGCTGCTCGAGGAACGCCACCCGCAGCTGATCGTCTCGCAGATGGCGAAGGCCAAGCGCACCGGCAAGGTCTTCATCGACTGGAGCCAGAACGACGATCACAAGACCACGATCTGCGTCTACTCGCTGCGCGCGACCGAACAGCCGCGGGTCTCGACCCCGGTGAGCTGGGACGAGGTCGCCGACTGCGCGCGGCACCGCCGCGCCGAGCTGCTCAGCTTCGGGCCCGAGGATGTGCTGACCCGGATTGCAGAAAGCGGCGATCGCTTCGGGAAGATATTGACTTTGCAGCAGAGTTTGCCCGCGTTGGAGGACTAGAAGAGGCTCTTGGCAGCACCACGTTCGATGTGGAATGGGACGGTCGCGTTCGGCGAGGTCGTGTTCCCGGTCAAGCTCTATTCGATCGTGCAGGAGCGGCGCGTGCGCTTCCGTGAGGTGCACCTCGCCGACGGCGGCAAGATCGCGCACCGGCGCTTCGGCTCGGAGTCCGGTGAGGAGATCCCCGGCGATCGCATCCGCAAGGCCTACGAGATCTCGGAGGGCAACCAGGTGCTGCTCGACGATGAGGAGATCGCGGCCGCGCGCGGGCCCAACACGAAGGTGATCGGAATCGAGCATTTCGTGCCGGCCGATCAGATCGACCCGCTCTACTACGACAAGCCCTACGTGCTGGGAGCCCAGGACGGTGGCGAGCACGCCTACCGCGTGCTCCACGCCGCGCTCGACAAGACCGGCAAGGTCGGCATCGGCCGCTTCATGCTGCGCACGCGCGAGCAGCTCGTCGCGCTGGGCGCGCACGAGCAGGCGCTGCGGCTCTACACGATGCGCTTCGCCGACCAGATCGTCTCGAGCGGCGACCTCGAGATGCCGGCACTCAGCCGCAAGCCGACGGCGCGCGAGCTCGCGATGGCCGAGCGTCTGGTCGAGACGCTCGAGCAGACCTGGGAGCCGGCCCGCTACGAGGACCGCCACCGCCAGGCCGTGATGGCGCTGATCGAGCAGAAGGCCAAAGGCGAGGAGCTGCAGGTGCCCGAGGTGCGCGAGCCGGAGGAGACGCCTGACCTGATCGCCGCGCTCGAGGCGAGCCTCGCGGGCCGTCCGCGCCGCCGCAAGGCCGCGGCCGGGACCGGCAAGGGTCCGCTGCGCGACGCGACCAAGCCGAAATCGAAGCCGAAGGCGAGCAGCCGCTGATGCCGCCCGGCATCTGGAGCGGAACTCTGAGCTTCGGGCTCGTCGCCGTGCCCGTGCGGATGGTCAGCGCCACCCGCGACCTCGATGTGCGCTTCCACCAGGTCGACGCCGAGACCGGCGAGCGCGTCCAGATCCGACGCTTCTGCGAGGCCGAGGACAAGGAGGTCGCGTGGGAGGACATCGGCCGTGGCTATGACCTCGACGGGCAACTCGTCACGCTGACCGACGACGAGCTCGAGGCCGCGGCGCCCGAGCGCACGCACACGATCGAGATCGAGGAGTTCGTCAATCTCGACGAGATCGATCCGGCGCAGTTCGATCACCCCTACTACCTCGTTCCCAGCTCCGAGTCGGAGGGCACGACGCGCGCCTACCAGCTGTTGCGCGACGCGATGGCGAGCACCAACCAGGCCGCGATCGGCCGTGTCGTCCTGCGCTCCAACGAGTACCTCGTGGCCGTCCGCGAGCACGACGAGCTGCTGGCGCTGACGACGATGCTGTTCGCCGATGAGCTGCGTGACAGTGAGACGATCGATGCGGTGCCGACCGGCTCCAGCGGTGAGCCCAAGCGCGGCGAGGTCACCGAGGCGGCAAAGCTGATCGACGCGATGACGCGCGACTTCGATGCCGCGAGCTACGAGGACCACTACCGGGAGCGACTGCTCGAGCTCGTCGACAGCAAGCGCAGGAGCAAGAAGAAGCGCGCGAAGCTCCCCGAGGTCGAGGTGGCCGAGCCCGAGGCCGCGCCGGATCTGATGGCCGCGCTCAGGCAGAGCCTCGAGCGCGCCCGCGCCGACCAGTAGCCGATGGCCGTCTCCGCGGTCGTGATGATGGGTGTCTCGGGCGCCGGAAAGTCGACGATCGCACGGCGCCTGGCCGTCGAGCTCGGCTGGGATTTTGCCGAGGGCGACGATCTGCACCCGGCCGCGAATGTCGCCAAGATGGCTGCCGGAGAGCCCCTGACCGACGCCGATCGCGAGCCCTGGCTCGAGGCCGTGGCCGGCTGGATCGATGCCGAGATCAGCGCCGGCCGCCACGGCGTCATCACCTGCTCGGCGCTGAAGCGCTCCTACCGCGATCTGCTGCGCCGCCCCCAGGTTCTGTTCGTGTACCTCTCGGTTCCGCGCGTCGAGCTGGAGCGGCGCATGCGCAACCGCAGAGGGCACTACATGCCGGCCAGCCTGCTGGCCTCACAGCTCGACACGCTCGAGCCGCCGCGGGACGACGAGTCGGCGCTGACCGTCGCAGCCGACGATGATCCGGACCACAACGTCGCGCTGATCAGGGCGCGGCTGGCGGCCGTCTGACGCTCAGGCGGCGCCCGGAGGCCCACCGGGCCGGCGCTGACCGCGGATCATGCCGGTCAGCAGGCGCGCGCTGGCGGCGCGTCGCTGCCGCCCCCGTGCGCTGTCGAGGTGATACATCACGGCGATCCCGAGCGCGGCGCCTCCGAGCAGTCGCGTGCGGCTCTTGGCCGCGACCTTGCGGTTTGCCTTGATGATCTGGTTCAGTGAGTCGACGGCCGCACTGAGGTCCGAGGACTCGTGCGCGAGCTCGCGGGTCGTGCGCGCGAGCTGGGCCTTGAGCATCGCGTCGCTGCTCGGCAGCAACCGCGTGCGCCGCCGCTTCGTGATCGCACGCGTCATCGATCGCGACATCGACTCGCGCGCGCTTCTGATGTCGCCTGGTGCATGTGCCGTGCGCCCTTTGAGCTGGCCGGAGAGCTCGCTGGCCTGGCCCTTCAGCTGGCCGGAGAGCTCGCTCGCCTGGCCCTTGAGCTGGCCCGCCTGGCCCTTCAGCTGACCCGAGAGCTCGCTCGCGGCGCCGCTTGCGTGCCCGGCGCCCTTGGCCACTCGTGCTCCGGCGGTCTCCACCGCCTCGGCGAGCTTCGTCGCACCCTCCTCGGCCCCATGCGCGAGCGTATGCGGCATGCCGTCGAGGATGTGCACTCCGTTTGTGTGTTTGCCGTTGCGAGTAATCACACCTAGGTCCTACCGCGGCCTGGTGAGATCCAAACCCGCCCACAGCTGGGGTTGCTCATAGCCCGCGGCCCACACCGCCACCCCGGAGAACCCGGCCGCCGCCGCCAGTTCGGCGCGGTCGTGATCCGCTGTCGCATCGACGATCCAGACCGTGTGCCGGTGGTGGTGTAGGCGGTAGTTGAACGTCAGCTCTCCGGCGGTTGAGTTCCACCGCGGCTTCGCGTGCACCTGCGCGACCAGGGCCGAAAGCTGTCCGGCGTAGACCGCGGTTGCGGTCGTGCGTCCGGACCAGTCGTAGCCGTAGGCCGGCACCCCCAGCTCGTAGCGACCCGCGGCCGCCTGCGAGCGCGCGTAGGCGATCACCCGCCTGACCCACGGCAGCGGCGCGATCGGGCCGGACGGCCCGCCGGGTGAGTGGTAGTCATAGGCCATCACCTGGACGCGGTCGGCCGCGGCGGCAAGCGCCTTGTAGTCGTAGATCCAGGTGGGAATGTCGCCGTGGGCGTAGCTGTGCGTGTCGCTCGTGCGGGCCATCACCGTCACCTGGCAGCTGCGGCCGATCGCATGCAGCGCCCTGCAGGTCTGCGCGATCAGCTGTGGGTACAGCGTCGCGACGCGGTCTTCCAGACCGGTTCGATGCTTCGGGTCGTAGGCAAAGTTCTCAAAGTCGATGTCGAGCCCCGAATAGCCGCGATGCGAGGCGAGCTTGACCAGCGTCCGCACCATCGCGTCGCGCTTGCTGCGGTTCGCGAGGATCTGCGCGAACTCCCCGATCCCGGCCTCCTCGGTCACCATCGGCAGGACCTGCTCGTGGTGTGCCAGCAGCGCCGAGATCGCCGTCGGCGAGCCGGCCCCGGACTCGTCGTGCACCGTCGCGTCGCCTGAGATGTCGTACCAGTACGGGCTCGCGGTCGCGATCGCGCTCGAGTTGCCAAGCGCCGAGTTGAGCGCCGCCGGCATCTCCCAGTAGGGCAGCCAGGCGGTCACCGAGAGCCGCTGCGTCGACGCGCTGTCGCCCGCGCGTGCGGCGGCGGCGGCCGCCGCCCCCGCCGCCGACCAGCAGCCGATGCTGACAACGATCGCAACCGTCCACACGCGCAAGCTGTTGACGCTTCGCCCGCGGGAGGACACGTGAGCATCGTCCCAGAAGCGTCGGCAGGATGGGCTGGTCGGGTCGCGGCACGAGATCGGCTGCTGACCGGGCCGCGGCCGTTCGATCTGCGGCTACTTCCAGATCACGGCCTTGTCGTAGTAGCGGTTGACGTTCCCGGTGTAGGCGACCTTCAGGATCCCCTTCGGCGCGTCGTAGATATCGCAGTTGGTCCAGGTCTTGCCCTTGGGGAACGGCTTCGGTGGAGCGTGCCACGAGCAGGCCGGGAACGTCCCGAGGATCGTCAGGTCGGTGGCCTCCTGGCCGCTTGAGTCGTCGGCCTCGAGGCTGGGACCACCCTCGTCGCCCTTGTTGACATTGGTGGTCCCGATGTTGGTGATCGAGTAGCGCACGTAGTACATGTCGCCGGGCTTCTCGCTGGCGTTCAGCTGGACCCCCTTGAAGTCACTCGCCTTCGCCTTGGTGACGCTCGTGACGGTGATCCGCAGCAGCCCGGTGGCCGACGCGTTGTACTTCGCCAGCGGGTCCTTGTAGAGGACCACCGCGCTCTTGCCGTACTTCAGCGTGGTTCCCGGCTTGGCCGCCTGGGAACCGGCCGACGCCGCCGTCCCCGCCGCGGCCCCTTGGGCCGCCACTCCGATGAACGCGGCGCCGACCAGCGCGCCCGTCATCGCCAGGATCTTCCTTCTCATCATGCAATGCCCCCTCTGCACGTATCAGCGGGCAGACACCGCGCCCCGTGCGCGACCGCCGCCTTTCGCAGCACCCTAACCAGCACGTCAGCCCCGGTCAACACCAGATACCACGATGTTGCGCCGCGGCCGGCACCCCGGCCGCGCTCACACACGCGTCGGCGATCGCCTGTAGCCCTGGGTGACCTGTTACGGGCGGATCCGACAGATCGGGGTGCCGGGATTTGAACCCGGGACCTCTCGCTCCCAAAGCGAGCGCGCTACCAAGCTGCGCCACACCCCGTCGGAGGCCAGAGTCTAGCTGGGCGTTCTGCGCCCACCCGGGCCGAGGCGCGCGGGCCGAACTCGCTAGCCTGCGGGACCCATGGCCGACGTTCAACCGCTGCGCGCGCTGCACTACGCGCTGGAAAAGACCGGGGGGCTGCAGCCGGTGGTCGCCCCGCCGTATGACGTGATCTACACCGACGGGCGGGCGGCGCTGATCGAGCAGTCGCCCTACAACGTGGTCGCGATCGACCTGCCGCTCACCACCAACGGCGGCGACCCCTACGCGCACGCGGCCGAGGTGCTGGCGCAGTGGCAGTCCGACGGCGCCGTGGTGCAGGACGATCAGCCCGCGATCTGGCCGATCGAGCAGGACTACGTCGGACCCGACGGGCGCTCGCGCACGCGGCGTGGCTTTCTCGCGCGCGTACGCGTCGACGACTACGGGCCCGGGCGCATCCGCCCGCACGAGCGCACGCACCCCGGGCCGAAGGAGGACCGGCTGCGGCTGACGCGGGCCACACGGGCCAACCTCTCCCCGATCTTCGCGCTGTTCTCGGACCCCGAGCAGCGTGCCTGGGAGGCGCTCGAGCCGGCCACCGCCGCCGCTCCGTGGGGCCAGAGCATCGATCCCGACGGCACCGTCAACCGCCTGTGGCGGGTCGACGATCCAGCGGTGATCGCGGCCGTACAGGAGGCCGCTGCCGATGCCGAGCTGCTGATCGCCGATGGTCACCACCGCTACGAGACCGCACGCGTCTACGCCGATGAGATCGGCGGTGACGGCCCGCACCGCTACGTGCTGATGTGCCTGGTGACGCTCGAGGATCCGGGGCTCACCGTCTTCCCCACACACCGGTTGGTGCGCAACCTCACCGACGCGCAGTGGGATGCGCTGCGCCGCGCGATCGACGCCGATTTCACGATGACCCCGCTCGACAGCGTCGAGCAGCTGCCGCCGCCCGAGAACGAGGACCTCGAGCTCGGATACATCGACGTGCGCGAGCAGCGCCCCTACCGGCTCGCGCTGCGTGACCAGGCGATTGCCGATGCCGCGATGCCCGACCGCTCCGAGCCGTACCGGCGGCTTGACACAGCCGTGACCGAAGCACTGCTGATCAAGGGCGCGCTCGGGCTCACCGACGAGCAGATCGATCACCTCGACGGCCTCGGCTATGCGCGTGACGACCAGCAGGCGATCGAGCTCGTGCTCGACGGCGAATACGATGCGGCGCTGTTCATGGCGCCGACTCCGGTCGCGCGCGTTCAGGATGTCGCGAGCTCGGGCGAAAGCATGCCGCCCAAGTCGACGTACTTCTTCCCCAAGGTGCCGACCGGGCTGCTGTTCAACCCGCTCGCTGACTGAACCGGCTCCCGCCCGCTCTGGCCATATAGTCAGGCCATGAGCCGAACCGACTCCACGCTCGCGGCACTGCGTGAAGTACTGCTGCCGACCGAACTGGCGGCGGCGATCGAGGTGCGCGCCAGCGTGCAGGCCGCGGTGCTGGTGCCGCTGCACATCAAGCGCGGCGCGCTGCACGCGGTGTTCACACGGCGTCATCATGACCTCCCGCGTCATGCCGGAGAGATCTCATTTCCGGGCGGCCGCCGCGACGCCGACGACGCGGATCTGGTCGCCACCGCGCTGCGTGAGACTCACGAGGAGGTCGGACTTCCACCAGAATCGGTGGAGCTGATCGGCGCGCTCGAACCGATACCCACGGTGGTGACCGGCTACGCGATCCATCCGTTCGTCGGGCTCGTGCCGGGCAACTTCCGCTGGACGCCCAGCGACGGCGAGGTCGCGGCCGTGATCGACCTTCCGCTGCCCGCGGTCGCCGCGGGCTACGAGCGACGCCGGCTGGTGCGCCGTGGCGCGGCGATCCGCACCGACACCTACGTCGTCGACGAGCACATGATCTGGGGCGCCACCGCCCGCATCGTCTCGGACCTGCTCGAGCGCGGCGGCACGCTGATCACCGGCGTCCAGGCCGGAGCAGCCACGGGAGCCTCGGCGGCGTAGCCGCGACCGGTGCGCGCAGCCGTCCTGATCGAGCCCGGCGCAGCGCTCGAGCTCCGCGAGCTGCCCGACCCCGAGCCCGGACCCGGCCGGCTGGCGCTGACGGTCGCCGCCTGCGGCGTCTGCCGCACAGATCTGCACCTGCGCGACGCCGAGATCACGGCAACGCGCCTGCCGGTGGTGCTCGGCCACCAGATCGTCGGCCGCAGCGACGACGGTCGCCGGCTGGGAGTGCCGTGGCTGGGCTGGACCTGCGGCGAGTGCGGCTTCTGCCGCTCGGGGCGAGAGAACCTGTGCCGGCGCGCGCGCTTCACCGGCCGTGATATCGACGGCGGCTTTGCCGAGCGCACCGTCGCCGATGAGCGCTACTGCTTTGCGTTGCCCGAGACCCTCAGCGACGAGCAGGCCGCGCCGTTGCTGTGCGGTGGCCTGATCGGCTACCGGGCACTCACCTTCACCGGTGACGGGCGCCGCATCGGGCTCTACGGCTTCGGCTCGGCGGCCCACATCATCTGTCAGGTCGCCGTCCACGAGGGCCGCGAGGTCTACGCGTTCGTGCGGCCCGGCGACGAGCGGGCCGCGCGGTTCGCCAGGTCGCTCGGCGCGACCTGGGCCGGTGCGAGCACCGCGGCGGCGCCCGAGCCGCTCGACGCGGCGATCATCTTCGCCGCCGACGGCAGCCTGGTCCCGCGGGCGCTGCGCGCGCTCGATCGCGGTGGGACCGTCGTCTGCGCCGGCATCCACATGTCGGAGATCCCGGCCTTCAGCTATGACGCGCTCTGGCAGGAGCGCAGCATCCGCTCGGTTGCCAATCTCACCCGGCGCGACGCCGAGCGGTTCCTCGCGCTGGCGCCACAGGTGCCGATCAGGACAAGCGTCACGAGCTATCCGCTCGCGGACGCCGAGCGGGCACTCGGTGACCTCCGTGCCGGAAGCTTCGAGGGCTCGGCCGTGGTCGTCCCGTGAGTCCGCCGCCGGCCGATCGCCGCGGGCGGCTCAGTCGCCCCCGAACTCGCGGATGGCGTCGGCCACCGAGCGTTCGGGCAGGCCACGCGCCCTGCGCCGGGCGTTGGTCACGTCCAGCATCTCGCGAAGATCCTGCTCGTCGCGCCTGGCCAGCTCGGCGGCCATCCCACGCCGGCGGCCGCGGCTAGGACCGAACTCACTGACGCGCCTGCCTGCGCTCGCGCGGGCCGCCACGCAACAGGCCACAGCGACCGCCGCGACTACCGCAAGTACGCCGAGCTCAAAGGCGTCCACGCCCTGAGTCTACGGCCGCGAATTTGTGAATCGGGGCATCAGCGTCGTGAAGCGACACTAGAGCGAACCGCCGCCGTTGGTCGAGGTGCCCGACGACACGGTGTTGGTGTCGGTGCTGCTGGTCGTGTCGGTGGACGTCGTACTGGTGGTGTCGGTCCCGAGGCCGGAGGCGCCACCGCCGGCCGGCGTCGTGTTTGCGCTGGTCGAGCTCGAGCCGCCGCTGGTGTCGGAGCTCGAGCTCGAACCGCCTGCGCCGGTGCCCCCGCCCGAAGTCGTCGAGCTCGAGCTGTTCGCTCCCGTGTCCGTGCTGGTCGTGTGCGTCACCGCCGACGCCGCGCTCGTCGTCGGCACGGTCAGAGCCGGGGCGGCGCTGGTATCGGTGGTGCCGGTGCCGCTGCCTCCACAGGCAGCCAGCACCGCCGCGGCCAGAACCGCGGCGCCGGAGGCCGCGATGGCGCGGAAATGGCGGCTGCGGACCGGAAGCTGCATCTTCCTCGAGCCGGGACCGCCTAGCCGGCGATCGAATCCATGCGCTGGCCGCACCAGGGGCAGTCCAGCAGATCGCGCTGCGCGAGCTGGTCGCAGTGGTTGCAGAAGCGCAGGTTCTCAATCGCCCAGGGAAGCTCGGAGGCCGTCGGCGCCAGCGGCAGCAGCTGCGCGACCGGCTGCAGCTCCTCGCCGGTCTCCTGATCGACGTAGACCCTGTCGGGCTCGGCTTGCACGATCACCTCGCGGCCCGTGGACGGCGTTCGCATGCGGTATTTCTGAAAAGTCCTCATCGCGTCGCGCCTCTAGTGGTGGTGCTCTTCAGGCAGTTCGTCGACGTCACGGCGGACGTCCCTGACCCAGAGACCCACCGACACGAGCGTGATGACGAAGCCGAGCGCCGACCAGACCCACCAGATCGTGGTTCCGATCACCAGCAGCGTGATCCCGATCGCGACCATCAGTGGCAGCACCGAGCCGCCCGGAAGATGGATCTCCTCGCCGACCGGCGGCACCGCCTCGGCCACGGCGACGGGCTCCTGCACCGGGTCGGCGGCGCTGAGGTCCTGCTCAGTCGCGCTCATGAGTGCAGGTAGATCGCGGCGACCAGGAACGTGGCGCCGAACATCGCCGCGCAGATCGCGCCGGCGATCAGGCCGGCACGGAGGTTCTTACGAGCAAGCTTCTTGTCCATCACCGACCATGCTACCGGGTTGGCTGGCGACGAGCGCCGAGCTGCGGAGCGTCCAGCTAAAGCTTGACGTCGGCGACCATCGCGCCGAACAGCAGCGCCAGGTAGGCGAGCGAGAACAGGTACAGGCGCAGCGCGCTGCGGCGGTCCCTGCGGCGGTAGAGGCGCACCGCCAGGCCGATGAAGGCGAGGCCGAACAGCATCGACGCCGCCAGATACAGAATCCCGAAGGCGCCTGCGCAAAACGGCAACTGCGTGACCGCGTACAGCAGCAGCGAATACAACAGGATCTGCTGGCGCGTCATCTCCTCGCCGCGCACGACCGGCAGCATCGGCACGCCGACCTTCTCGTAGTCGTTCTTCATCAGCAGGCTCAGCGCCCAGAAGTGCGGAGGCGTCCAGTAGAAGACGATCGCGAACAGATACACGGCCGTCCACGAGAGCGATCCGCGCGTCGCGGCCCACCCGACGAGCGGCGGAATCGCACCGGCGGCTCCGCCGATCACGATGTTGTGCCAGGTCCTGCGCTTGAGCCAGATGGTGTAGACGCCGACGTAGCCGACGAACCCGGCGAACGCCAGCGACGCGGCCAGCAGGTTGAGCGTCAGCCACATCAGGATGAACGAGCCCGCGGCGAGTGCGCAGCCGTAGAACAGCGCCGCCGACGGCGACACGCGCCCCGCGGGGATCGGCCGTGACGCGGTGCGCTCCATCTGCGCGTCGATGTCACGGTCGTACCAGTGGTTCACCGCACCGGCGCCACCGGCCGACATATAGCCACCCACGCACGCGAGCGCGATCCTCGACACCTTGGGGTCGCCGGCGATCTCCATCGTCGTGACGGTGGTGAACAGCAGCAGCGACTGCACCTTCGGCTTGGTCAGCTCGACGTAGTCGCAGACGACCTGGCGGACGCGCGACGAGCGGGCGACGGGCTCGGCCGCGCTGAAAGAAGACGTACTCACGACGGAAGCTAGATTATCGGCGCCGACATCAAGCGCGTGTTAGCGCCCCATCGGCGGGCAGGCCGCCACGACGCGATCACACGCCGCCTAGGGGCGCGCGAACTGCTCCGAGCCGCCGGTCTTCTGCAACCGGCCGGTCTGCGCTTCGACCTCGAGGCGGATGTCGCGCATCGGCTCGACCGAGCGCACGCGCGGCACCGAGTCGAAGTTGTTGACCGGAGGCGGCGAGGTCGTGAACCACTCCAGCGTGTTGGCCTTCCATGGGTCCGGCCCGGCGATCTTGCCGTGCTTGTAGCTGCGGACGAAGTTGTACATCGACATCAGGATCCCGATCCCCAGGATGTAGGAGCCGATCGTCGAGATCAGGTTGTAGGTCGACCAGCCCATGTCGGGCTGGTAGGTGTAGATCCGCCGCGGCATGCCCGAGAGGCCGAGCGCGTGCTGCACGAAGAAGGTCAGGTTGAAGCCGATGAACGTGACCCAGAAGGCGATCTTGCCCAGCCGCTCGTCACACAGCCGCCCGGTCATCTTCGGGTACCAGTAGTAGGTGCCCGCGAGGATCGCGAACACGGCGCCACCCATCAGCACGTAGTGGAAGTGGGCGACCACGAAGTAGGTGTCGTTGAGCTGCCAGTCGACCGGGAACACGGCGAGGAAGATGCCGGTGATGCCGCCGATCAGGAACACGATCAGGAAGCCGATCGCGTAGTACATCGACGCCGTCATCACCAGCGACCCGCGCCACAGCGTCGCGGTCCAGTTGAAGATCTTGACGCCGGTCGGGATGCCGATCAGGAACGAGCTCAGCATGAAGAAGCCGAGCACCACCAGTGGCATCGGTGCCGTGAACAGGTGGTGGGCCCAGACGAGCGTCGACAGGAACGCGATCACGATCGTCGAGGCCGCGATCGCCTTGTAGCCGAAGATCGGCTTGCGCGCGAATACCGGCAGGACCTCGGAGATCATGCCGAAGCCCGGCAGGATCATGATGTAGACCTCGGGATGGCCGAAGAACCAGAACAGGTTCTCCCACAGCACCGGAGATCCGTGATTGGTCGGATCGAACCAGTGCGTCCCGAAGTGGCGGTCGGTCAGCAGCATCGTCACCGCGGCCGCGACGACCGGCAGCGCGATGATCAGCAGCACGGCGTAGATCAGGATCGACCAGATGAACAGCGGCAGACGGCCCCAGCTCATGCCGGGCGCGCGCATGTTCACGATCGTCACGTAGAAGTTGATCGCACCGACGAGCGACGAGATGCCGGTGAGGTGGATCAGGAAGATCCAGGCATCCTGGCCGCCGCTCGGCGAATACTGGATGCTGGAAAGCGGCGGGTAGCTCCACCAGCCGGCTTCCGGCGGATGCCAGAACAGCGACGCGTAGAAGACGATGCCGCCGCAGAGCAGCAGCCAGAAGGACAGCGCGTTGAGGCGCGGGAACGCCATGTCGCGAGCGCCGATCATCAACGGCACGAAGTAGTTGCCGAAGCCGGCCATCACCGGGACGACGAACAGGAAGATCATCGTCGTGCCGTGCATCGTCAGCAGCTCGTTGTAGTGCTCCCCGCTGATCAGCGTGTTGTTCGGCACGGCAAGCTGCGAACGCATCAGCAGGGCCTCGACGCCGCCGAGGATGAAGAACACGAACGTCAGGACCAGGTACATGATCCCGATCTTCTTGTGGTCGGTCGTGAGCACCCAGTCGAGCCACTGCCTGTTCTTGCGTGGCTGATGGACCTCGTGGACGAGGATCTGGGGTACCGGGCGGAACGCGTGGGTCGGTGCCTGTGTCGTTGTGCTCATGTGCCTGAAGTCCGCTTACTGATCTAGAAGTTGCCGCTTGGGGTGAGCGTGCCCATCTTCGACAGGTAGGCACGGATCTGGGAGACCTGATCGTTCTGCTGTGCGACGGCGTTGGTCTGCTGCGCGATCCAGGCCGCGTACTGCTTCGGCGTGACGACCTTGACGAGCGCCGTCATGAACGCGTGCTGACGCCCGCAGAGCTGCGCGCATTGCCCGTGGTAGAGCTCATTCGCGTGCAGCGCCTTGAACCAGGTGTAGGTCGTGAAGCCGGGGACGGCATCGACCTTACCGCCGAGCGCCGGGATCCACCAGGCGTGGATCACGTCGCTGGACTGGATCAGCAGGTTCACGGTCACGCCGGCCGGGACCTCCATCTCCTGGTAGGAGTACGGAAGCTTGTCCTGCCAGGCCGCCTTGTTGCAGTTGGCGCCGTAGGTGTAGCGCCAGATGAACTGGCGGCCGGTGACGCAGATCGTCAGCTCCTGGCCGTTGGGCGGCTTGGGCGCGGTCAGCGAAGCCGACAGCACCGTGCCGGCGTCCGAGTTGGGCGGATTGACGATCGACGGCAGCTTGATGAACGTGACCGCGGCGATCACCACGAGGATCAGCACCGCCGTCAGCGTCAGGCTGAGCTCGAGCCGGGTGTTGCCGTGGATCTGGAGCGCAACCGGGTTCTTGCTGGCGCGGAACTTCCAGATCGAGTAGAGGATGAAGCCGACTACGACGACGAACACCACCACGGCGAGCCCGAAGATGATGTCGTAGAGCGTCGCGATGCTCGTCGCGTTCGGCGATCCGCCGGTCTTCAGCGTGCAGCAGGCGGCCGAGGCGCTCTGCGCCAGCGCGAAGTAGATCGCTGCCGCCAGCGGAGCTGCCACGGCCGCGAAGCGCAGGCCGGAGCGCCGCACAGCGCCGAGGAGAGAGCGAACAAAAATCACAGCGCGCCGCATCTTATAGAGCCGCGCCCCAACTTGGTCGCACCGGCAACAACATCACTGTGCTTTCTATACTCCCCGCGCTTGCGACTGTCGAGGGCCATCCAAGGGACGGCGTGGGCGCTCGTGGCCGCGGGTGCCGCTGCTCCCCTACTCCGACGCAGGTTGGACCTGCCCAAGGGTCCGGTGCTGGCCGCTGCCGCAACGGCGCCGATCGCACTGAGCGTGGCCGCCCCGAAAGGGCGCGCGCGTGACGCCGCCACCTGTGCCCTGCAGATGTGGGCGTACCTCGCCGCATACGAGATGCCCAACGACGATCCGCAGGCCCTGCGCGACCGCGTGCACATCGAGTACCCGATCAAGATCGACCGGGTCATCGGGCTCGGCAAGATCCCCACGCAGCGCCTCCAGAGCCTGTTCTCGCGAGACGGCGAGATCAACGGCTTCGAGCGGGTGCTCGTGTGGTCGCACTGGGCCTGGTTCGCGGTCCCGCACCTCGCGGTCACCTACGTCGCGCTGCGCCGCCCCAAGGAGCTCGGGACCGCGGCCGCGCGCATGTACGCGGTCTTCGACCTCGGCGCCGCCGTCTACTGGACGCTGCCGACCGCACCGCCGTGGTGGGCGTCCGCGCACGGATACCTCGAGAAGCTCGACGGCCACGTCGAGGTCGGTGAGTTCGGCCACCGCTACGACCGCACCGGCATGCCACTGCCCGTACGGCGGATGATGCTCGAGTACGGAGAGCGATTCTGGGGACGCCGCTGGAACGATCTTTACGATGTGCTCGGAGGGAATCCGCTCGCCGCCATGCCGTCCCTGCACTTCGCCACCTCACTGATGGCCGCACGCCTGCTTTCGGAGGTGGATCCGGTCGCGGGCGTCGTCGGCTGGACCTACGCGGCGACCCTCGGCCTGGCGCTCGTCTACCTCGGCGAGCACTACGCGGCCGACGTGATCGCCGGCGGGATGCTCGCCGAGGCGGTGCATCGCAGCGCCAAACCGGCCACCCCCGCGGTGCATGCGCTCACCCGCGCGCTGCGGCAGCTCCGCGCGCTCGCCGAGGACGGCTGACCGACGATGACCGAGCAGTCTCAGACCGAGCCTGAATCGCCTGCTGCCGGTCCGCTGACCGGCAGCGGCACCGCGGCGCCGCCGCAGGACGCCGCGACGCCGGAGGTGATGCCACGCGTCGTCGTCACGCGCGGACGGGTGATCGCGTCGCTGGTGTTCGTTTGCGGCATCGTCGCGTTTCTCTATTTCGGACTGCCGAAGCTCGTCGGCTTCGGCGCCAGCATCGACCGGCTGAAGGAGGGCAACGCCTGGTGGCTCGCCGGCGCCGCGCTGCTCGAGGCCTGTTCGTTCTGCGGCTACGTGGCCCTGTTCCGCGCCGTGTTCGTGCATCGCAGCTCGCGCATCGGCTGGAACGCGAGCTACCAGATCACGATGGCCGGGCTGGCCGCCACGCGCCTGTTCGCGGCGGCCGGCGCCGGCGGCATCGCGCTGACGGCATGGGCGCTGCGGCGCTCGGGCATGGAGCGGCGTCTGGTCGCCTCGCGCCTGATCGCCTTCATGGCGCTGCTCTACGGCGTCTACATGGGCGCGCTGATGATCGACGGTATCGGCCTCTACCTGGGCGCATGGCCCGGTTCGGGACCGTTTGCGATCACGATCATCCCGGCGATCTTCGGTGCGGTCGTGATCGCGCTGTTCCTCTCGATCGCGCTGCTCCCGCGCGACTTCGACCGGCTGATGAGCGCGCGGGCCGCCGGCCGCGGCGTCACCAGCGGCATCGCGCGGCGACTGGCGACCGCGCCGACGGCCGCAGCCACCGGCGTACGCACGGCGATCGCGCTGGTGCGCGGCGGCGATCCCGGACTGCTGGGCGCGGTCGCCTGGTGGGGCTTTGACATCGCGACGCTGTGGGCGTGCTTCCACGCCTTCGGCTACCACCCGCGGACGGGCGTGGTCGTGATGGCCTACTTCATCGGCTGGATCGGCAACACGCTGCCGCTGCCGGGCGGGATCGGCGGCGTCGAGGGTGGTCTGATCGGCGCCTTCACGGCGTTCGGCGTCAGCGTCGACGGCGCCGTTGTCGCGGTGCTCGCCTACCGTGCCTTCTCGTTCTGGCTGCCGACGATCCCGGGTGCGATCGCCTACTTCCAGCTGCGCCACACGGTCCGTGCCTGGGACAGCGGCGACGGCGCCGCGGAGGCCGCCGCGGCGCCGTGAACGGCGCTCGCTCCCGACCCACCTATACTTAGTGAAGTGACTGAGAACGCATACGAAAACGTCGTCATCGTCGGCAGCGGCCCGGCCGGTTACACCGCCGCCCTCTACACCGCGCGAGCCAACCTCAACCCGCTGGTGGTCGAGGGCTTCGCCTGGGGCGGGCTGCTCCAGCAGACGACCGACGTCGAGAACTTTCCCGGCTTCCCGTCGGGCGTGATGGGACCCGAGCTGATGCAGCAGATGCGCGACCAGGCCGAGCGCTTCGGAGCGCGGTTGGAGACGGATGAGGTCACGACCGTCGAGCTGTCGACCGACGGCGGTCTCCACAAGGTCTACGTCGGCGACGAATTGCACCTGACCCGCAGCGTGATCCTCGCGATGGGCGCCCAGCACCGCAAGCTCGGCGTCCCCGGCGAGGAGTCGCTCTCGGGGCGCGGTGTCAGCTACTGCGCGACCTGTGACGCGGCGTTCTTCCGCGACGTCCCGACCGTGATCGTCGGTGGCGGCGACTCGGCGATGGAGGAGGCGATGTTCCTCGCCAAGTTCGCGGCGAAGGTCGCCGTGATCCACCGCCGCGAT
>DATASU010000049.1:0-23273 GCA_036269095.1 Solirubrobacteraceae bacterium | reverse complement strand
CCGTTCGAGCATAGTGCCGCCGTCGAGGCGGAGAAACCGAAGAAACGGAAGAAGAGCGGGGAACAGCCGGACGAATTATTTTAATCCGCTATCAGGCGAGCGGGGGGTGTAAGCCCCCCGAGAAACTTTGCAATCGTTGGTGCTTCACTCGGGGGGCTCACGCCCCCGCTCGCCACAGAGAATAAATGCCCAGTGACCTGAAACCATACCTGAATGAAAAGCGCCAACGGGTAAATGACTACCTGGAAGGCGCGCTGCGGTCGCGGGAAAAGGACTGCCCGGCCGCATTGCTGGAAGCGATGCGCTACAGCTTGCTCGCGCCGGGGAAACGGTTGCGGCCATTGCTGGTAATGATGGCGGCCGAGGCAAGCGGCGGACGCGGCGAGAACCCGCTTCCCGCGGCGGCGGCGGTCGAAATGGTGCATACCTATTCGCTCATCCACGACGACCTGCCGGCGATGGATGACGACGAGCTGCGCCGCGGGCGCCCGACCTGTCACGTCGCCTACGGTGAGGACACGGCGATTCTCGCCGGCGACGGCCTGTACGCCGAGGCCTTCCTGCACCTGCTGACGCGGCAGTCCGGCGAGCCCGCCAACATCATGCGCGCCGCCGCCGAGCTCGCCGCCGCCACCGGAGTCAACGGGATGGTGGGCGGCCAGTTCCTTGATGTCGCCGCCTCGGCGCCCGCCGGCGCCGAGGGCCTGCGCCACGTGCACGAGCTCAAGACCGGTCGCCTGATCCGCGCCAGCGTCGAATGCGTGCTGCTGATCGAGGGTAGGCAGGGACCTGCGACAATCGAACAGTTCGAAAACTTTGCAGGCGAGCTCGGCGTGCTCTTCCAGATCGTCGATGACATCCTCGACGTCACCGGATCGGACGAGGCGCTCGGCAAGCCAAGCGGCAGCGATGAACGGCTGGGCAAGCGCACCTACGTCACCGAGTTCGGGCTCGACGGAGCCAGGGGCCTCGCGCAGGACGCCCATCGCAAGGCCAGCGAGGCGCTCGCCAGCGCCGCAACCCGCGATCCGCATCAGCTCCAGCAGATAACCGACTTCATCGCGCGGCGTAGCTTCTAATCTGGCTCACAGTCTTATGTCCGAGGAACTGCTCAAGAACATCGACAAGCCCCAGGACCTCCACGGTCTGACCGAGGACCAGCTGGTGCAGGTCGCCGACGAGGTGCGCAGCTACATCATCGACACCGTCGGTGAGATCGGCGGGCACTTCGGCGCCAACCTCGGCTCGGTCGAGATCACCGTCGCCCTGCATTCGTTGCTCGACTCGCCGCGCGACAAGATCCTCTGGGACGTCGGCCATCAGGCCTACCCGCACAAGATCCTCACCGGTCGCCGCGACCAGCTGCCGACGATCCGCAAGTACGAGGGCCTCGCGCCGTTCTGTTCGATCTTCGAGTCCGAGCACGACATCATGGGCGCCGGTCACGCCTCGACCGCGATCGGCTACGCCGTCGGTCTCAAGGAGGCGATGCGCCGCGGGCACGGCGAGGACGGCAACGTCGTCGCGGTGATCGGCGACGGCGCGATGACCGGCGGCGTCGCCTTCGAGGCGATCACCCAGGCCGGTGGCCTCGGCACCCCGATCGTCGTGCTGCTGAACGACAACGGCATGTCGATCGCGCCAAACGTCGGTGCGCTGTCGCGCTACTTCAACCGCGTGCGACTCAACCCGAAGCTGTGGCACGTCCGCGAGGACGTCGAGACCGGGCTGACCAAGCTGCCGGCGCTGGGCCACACGTTCGAGCGCTTCGGCCCGCACGTCAAGGAGTCGCTGAAGGCGTTCTGGTCGCCGGGTCTCTGGTGGGAGGAGCTCGACTGGGCCTACGTCGGCGTCGTCGATGGCCACGACGTGCGCGCGGTGCGCCGCGCCCTGCGCGAGGCGCTCGCCGCGCAGCGCCCGGTGGTCGTCCACTGCGCGACCGTGAAGGGCAAGGGCTTCGCGCCCGCCGAGGATGGCGGGCTCGAGGGCATGGAGAAGTGGCATGCGGCCAAGCCGAAGTCGATCGCCAACGGGGCTCCCGCTCCTGCCGCCGCCGCTCCCGCTGGAGCGGCGGCCCCCGCACCTCAATACACGCAGGTCTTCGGCGAAGCGCTCGTGCGCGAGGCGCGACGCGATGACCGCGTGCTCGGGATCACCGCCGCGATGAACTCGGGCACGGGCCTGAACCTGCTGCAGCACGAGCTGCCCGATCGCTACTTCGACGTCGGCATCGCCGAGCAGCAGGCGGTGCTGCTCGCGTCGGGAATGGCGTTGCAGGGCTGCAGGCCGGTCGTCGCGATCTACTCGACCTTCCTGCAGCGTGCCTACGACGAGATCGTGCACGACGTCTGCCTGCAGAGGCTCAACGTCACGTTTGCGATGGATCGCGCCGGGCTGGTCGGCGACGACGGCCCGACTCACCACGGCGCCTTTGACATCGCCTACCTGCGCTGCCTGCCGAACATCGTGCTGATGGCGCCGCGCGACGAGGCTCAGTTGGTGCACATGCTGCGGACGGCTCTCACCTACGAGGACGGTCCGGTCGCGCTGCGCTACCCGCGTGGCGAGGCGGTCGGTGTGCCGCTCCCGGCCGAGCCGTCGGTGATCCCCGTGGGCACCGGCGAGATCCTGCGCGAGGCAGCCGCCGACAGCTCGACGCGCGTCGCGCTGCTCGGGTACGGCTCGGGTGTCGGCAAGGCGCTGGCGGCCGCCGACCTGCTGGCCGAGCACGATCTGTCGGTGACCGTCGCCGACGCGCGCTTCGCCAAGCCGATCGACGCCGGGCTCGTCGCCCAGCTCGCCGCCGAGCATGAGCTGCTGGTGACGGTCGAGGAGGGGGTCCTGGCCGGCGGTTTCGGCTCGGCCGTCTGGGAGACGCTCTCCGATGCCGGCATCAGCGCGCGAATCCTGCGCGTCGGCCTGCCCGACAGGTTCGTCACGCACGGCGCCCCGAAGCTGCTGCACGCCGAGGTTGAGTTCACGCCCGAGCGGATCGCCGAGCGAGTGCTCACCGCTGTGGGCGAGCGCCACCGGGTTGCCTAGTCCCAGGTCGCGCCTCGACGTCCTGCTGGTCGAGCGCGGCCTGTTCGAGTCGCGCGCGCGGGCGGCGGCCGCGGTGATTGCCGGCGACGTGCTGCGGTTGCCCGATCGCAGGCGGTTGGACAAGCCCGGTCAGATGGTGCTTGACGACCTCGAGCTCGAGGTCGCCACCGGTCCTCAGTTTGTATCGCGTGGCGGGGTGAAGCTCGCCAACGCTCTGGACGGCTTCGGGCTTTCGGTGAGTGGTGCGTCGGCGCTCGATGTCGGTTCGTCGACGGGGGGCTTCACCGACTGCCTGCTGCAGCGCGGGGCTGCGCACGTCGTCGCGCTGGACGTCGCCTACGGCGAGCTCAGCTGGAAGCTGCGCGAGGACGCGCGCGTGACCGTGATTGAAAGGATGAATGCACGCGCGTTGGATGCGACGCTGCTCCCGTACGCTCCCGGTTTGATCGTCATGGATCTCTCGTTCATCTCGTTGACGAAGGTGCTGCCGGCGGTGCTCGCCTGCGCCGCCGCCCGCTACGACTGCCTGGCCATGGTCAAGCCCCAGTTCGAGGTCGGGCGTGAGCGCGTCGGCAAGGGTGGCGTCGTGCGCGACCCGGCGGTGCGGCGCGCCGCGCTGGTGTCGGTTGGGCGCTCCGCTTCGGAGTTGGGTGCCGCGGTGATGGGGTACGCGAGCTCCGGCCTGCCGGGGCCGAAGGGCAATCGCGAGACATTCCTGTGGCTGGCCGAGTCCACGCGTGATGGAGCGGTAGCCGACCTCGAGGCGGCCGCGGCCGTGGTCGAGCCGCCGGCGGTGGAATCTTGAGCACGCCGAGGTTCGTGGCGACGGTGGTGACCCACCGTCGCCCGGAGGAGACCGGGCCGGCGGTCGCCGAGCTGATCGCGGTCGCACGACGGGTCGGCGCGCGGCTGATCTTCGATCCGCAGGAGGCCCAGAAGCACGGGCTCGAGGTCTCCGACACCGTTGAGCTCGCCGACGAGCAGCCGTACGACGTCGACCTCTGCTTCGCGCTCGGTGGCGACGGCACGATCCTGCGCGGGCTGCGGCGCTACGCCGGCACCGGCGTGCCCGTGTTCGGCGTGAACTACGGCGAGGTCGGCTTCCTCGCGACGGTTGAGCGCGAGGAGTCGGTGTCCGCCTTTGAGCGCGCGTTCGCACGTGAGTTCGAGGTGCTGGCGCTGCCCGGCATCGCCGCGCGTGTGGGCGACGAGGAGTGGATCGCGATCAACGATGTTTCGGTCGAGCGCAAGCACGGCGAGCGCGTCGCCGCGCTCGCCTACTCGGTCGGCGACGATGAGATCGGGAATGTCCGCTGCGATGGGCTCGTGGTCGCGACCCCGGCCGGATCGACCGGCTACAACCTCGCCAACGGCGGGCCGGTGATGGCCTGGGGCGTGGAGGGCATGGTCGTCTCGTTCATCGCGCCGCATTCACTGACGGCGCGCGCACTCGTGGTTGCGCCCGGCGATGTGCTGGCGATCAAGAACGGCTCCGAGGACGAACCCGTCGACGTGCTCGTCGACGGCCGGCCGATCGCGGTGCTCGACGCCGGTGACCGGCTCGAGACGCGCTTCATCCAGGGCCAGGGCTCACTCGCGCAGCTCGCGGGCGTCAGTTTCTACGGGCGCCTGCACGAGAAGTTCGGGCGCCTGGCGACGCTGCGCTAACGCGCGAACGCCTGTTCGTATTGTTCCGTCCGGGGGTGGGCGTAGAACTGAACACGTGCTGTACGAGCTTCGCGTCGAGAACCTGTTGCTGATGGAGCGGGCCGAGCTGCGGCTTGCTCCCGGTCTCAACGTTCTCACCGGTGAAACCGGTGCTGGAAAGACGCTGCTCGCCCACGCGCTCGACCTCTTGCTGGGAGGCAAAGCCCGTGCCGGCATCGTCCGGGACGGCGCGGCTGAGGCCTACGTGGAGGGCGTGTTCGAATTACCACCAGGTTTCGTCGCCGGTGGTGATGAGCGGATTCCCGCAGACGCTGAGGAACTGGTGCTCGCCCGTCGGGTCTGGCCCGACGGGCGAACCCGGGCCTATGTGTGCGGGCGCGCGGCGACGGTCGGCGACCTGCGCGAGCTCGGCAGTCGCCTGCTCTCCTTCTACGGCCAGCACGAGCACCGCAAGCTGATGCTGACCACGGCCCAGCTCGATGCGCTCGACGCCTTCTGCGGGGAGGCGCAGGCCGGCCGGCGTGCGGAGATGGCTGCGGCGCACGAGCGCGTGCGCGGGCTCGAGTCACGGATCGCCGAGCTTGACGGGCTCGTCGGCGCGCGTGAGCGCGAGCTCGATCTGATCGGGTTCGAGCTGCGTGAGATCGAGGAGATCGATCCGAGCGTCGAGGAGGAGACCGAGCTGCTGGGCGCGCGCGACCGCCTGCGGCATGAGGAGACGCTGCGGCTCGGTGGGTCGACCGCCGCCGACGCACTGATCCCCGAGGACGGCGAGGGCGCCGGCGCGCTGCTGACGCGGGCCGCGTCCGAGCTCGAGTCGGCTGCCGCCTTCGATCCGGAGCTGGGGCCGCTTGCCGAGCGGCTCGCGGCGCTGCGATACGAGGCCGAGGACGTCGCCGCGGAGTTGCGCTCGTACCTCGACCGGCTCGATGCCGAGCCCGGTCGGCTTGAGTTCGTCGAGGAGCGCCTCGCCGCGTTCGCGCGGCTGGGGCGCAAGCACGGTGGTGGGATCGCCGAGGTGATCGCACACGCCGAGGCCTGCCGCGCCCGGCGCGAGTCGTTGCAGGACGCCGACGTGACCTTCGAGGAGTTGTCGGCCGAGCTCGAGGCCGCGGTTGCGGCGCGCGAGCGAATCGGGGCAGAGCTGTCGCGCGTGCGCCACGAGGCGGCGCCGCGGCTCGCGTCCGAGGTGCTCGAGCGGCTCGGCGAGCTGGCGATGGCCGACGCCCGCTTCGAGGTGGCGCTGCGTGAGCGCGAGGCCGGCTACGGACCGCGCGGCCGCGATGCCGTCGAGTTCCTGATCGCGCCCAACCAGGGGCTGCCGTTCGGGCCGCTGCGCGAGGTCGCCTCGGGCGGCGAGCTCTCGCGCGTGATGCTTGCGCTGCTGAGCGCCGCGCACGGGAACAGCGATCTGGCGGCGGCCGGCACGGGCAACGGCAAGGGCGCAAAGCGGACCCGGTCCACCGCCAAGGCGAGTGGTGCGATCGGTGGTGAGGGCGATGGCTCACTGCTGGTGTTCGACGAGATCGACGCCGGCATCGGCGGGCACACCGCGCGTGCCGTCGGTGGTCATCTGCGCGAGCTGGCCGAGGGCCGTCAGATCCTCTGCATCACGCACCTGCCGCAGGTCGCCGCGATGGGCAATCGCCACTTCACCATTGTCAAGGACGGGTCGCAGGCGCCCGCGGTCACGACCGTCGCGGCGCTCGAGGGCGACGCGGTCGTCGGTGAGCTCGTGCGGATGCTCGGCGCCGACGAGGATGATCGTGCGGCGCGCGGGCACGCGCGCGAGCTGTTGAAGGCCGTCTGAGGGCGCCGGCAGACCGCCTGACGTCGCGAGCGCTCGCCGCCAGCTCGGGCTCGGGCCCGGAAGCGATGGATCGGGGGTGTCAACAATGACACCAAACATCCATGGCTTCGGGCTCGCTCTGGCATCGTTCATACATGGACCTCACGCCGCTCTACGGGCTGCGGTTGCGGACCGACCGCCTGGAGCTTCGCTGGCCGGAGCCCGACGAGATCGCCGCGCTCGCGCGTCTGGCGCAGACGGGTGTGCACGATCCCGGAGAGATGCCGTTCGTGGTGCCGTGGACCGATCGCATCGGTGAGCCCGGCTTCATCGACGAGTTCGTCGGTTACCACGAGCGACTGAGACGCGACTGGACCGCCGAGGCTTGGAGCCTGGAACTCGGCGTATGGGCGGCGGACGAGCTGATCGGCGTTCAGGGCGTGATGGCTCGCGACTTCGCCACCGCCAGGGAGGTCAAGACGGGCTCCTGGCTCGCGCAGCGCTTCCACGGCCGCGGCTTCGGCACCGAGATGCGGGCGGCCGTGCTCGAGCTCGCGTTCCACGGCCTGGGCGCCGAGGCGGCGGTGTCGTCGGTGCTGGACGGGGTGGAGGCATCGATGCGGGTCTGCCGGAAGCTCGGCTACGTCGAGGCCGGCGAGACCTGGGCCGACGTGCGCGGTGAGCGTCGCCTCGATCGCAAGATGCGACTGACGCGCGACCGCTGGATCGATCGGGAACGCATCTCGGTGCGGCTCAGCGGGCTCGAGCCATGCATCCCGCTATTTGGACTGAATCATCTCCCGGCGTCCTGGGTCCCGTCCTGCTGACGGCCCGGATTCGGCTGCGGCGGCCGCTACTCTGATCAAGGGCGCCGCAGCACAGGCGCAGCGCAGGGCCACAGCGTGAGCGTCCGCCCCGGACGGTACCTTCGAGATTGGTAAGTACGGGAGCAAGGATCAAGCATGAGCCAGGCCGAGACGCGATTCATCTTCATCACGGGGGGTGTGGTCTCCTCGCTGGGTAAGGGAATCGCCGCCGCCTCAATCGGGCGGCTGTTGCGCTCGCGGGGCCTCTCGGTCCAGATCCAGAAGTTCGACCCGTACATCAACGTCGATCCCGGGACGATGTCGCCGTACCAGCACGGCGAGGTGTTCGTGACCGAGGACGGTGCCGAGACCGATCTGGACCTCGGCCACTACGAGCGCTTCACCGATGCCAACGCGAGCCGTGCGTCGAACGTCACGGCCGGCGGCATCTACAACACCGTGATCCGCCGTGAGCGCCGCGGTGACTACCTCGGCGGCACCGTGCAGGTGGTCCCGCACATCACCGACGAGATCAAGCAGCGGATCCGCGTGGTCGCCGACTCAAACGATGTCGATTTCGTGATCACGGAGATCGGCGGCACCGTCGGTGACATCGAGTCGCTGCCGTTCCTCGAGGCTATCCGCCAGTTCCCGGTCGAGGTCGGGCGCCGCCGCTGCATGTTCATCCACCTGACGCTGGTGCCGTACATCGGCCACGCCGGTGAGCTCAAGACCAAGCCGACTCAGCACTCCGTCAACGAGCTGCGCCGCATCGGCATCAACCCCGACATGGTTCTGTGCCGCTCCGAGTCGGTGCTCTCGACCGACATCCGCAAGAAGATCGCGCTGTTCGCGAGCCTGCCCGTGAACGCGGTCGTGTCGGCCTACGACGTCCCCGACGTGTACAGCTGCCCGCTGACCTTCCACGAGCAGGGCGTCGACGACTTCATCCTGCGCGACCACTTCGGGATCGAGGCACCGGCCCCCGACCTCGATGCGTGGAAGGCGTTCGTCGATCGCGCCGCGTCGCTGACCGATGAGGTCCGGATCGCGCTCGTCGGCAAGTACGTGCAGCTCGAGGACGCCTACCTGTCGGTCGCCGAGGCGTTGCGCCACAGCGGCATCCATCACGGGACGCGTGTGAAGATCGAGTGGGTCGATTCGGAGACGGTGTGCGAGCCCGAGGTCGATGCGCTGCTGCGCAAGATGGACGGAATCCTGATCCCGGGAGGCTTCGGCGGTCGTGGGTTCGAGGGCAAGATCGCAGCGGCGAAGCTCGCGCGTGAGTCCGGGATCCCGTACCTCGGCGTGTGCCTCGGCATGCACGTTGCGGTCAGCGAGTACGCCCGCCACATGGCGAACATGCCCGGCGCCAACTCGACCGAGATGGACCCGGAGACGCCGTTCCCGGTGATCGACCTGCTGCCCGAGCAGCGCGAGATCGCCGACATGGGAGGCACGATGCGGCTCGGCGCCGACCCGGTGAAGATTCTTACCGGCACGCGGGCCCATGAGGCCTACGGCGAGGAGTTCGTGTTCGAGCGCCATCGCCACCGCTACGAGGTCAACGACCATCTGAAGAAGCAGCTCGAGGCCGCCGGCCTGGTGTTTTCCGGCACCACCCCGGACGGGCGCCTGGTCGAGATCTCGGAGCTCCCTCGCGACGTGCATCCGTTCTACGTCGCCTCGCAGTTCCACCCCGAGTTCAAGTCTCGCCCGGACCGGCCCTCGCCGCTGTTCAGGGAGTTCGTCGGTGCCGCCTACGCCTTTCACGGGCACGAGCGGTTGGTCGAGCCGCTGACGCAGGACGACGAGGTCACCGCGACGCGCCTTGGCTAGGGCCGCGTCGTGAACCGATCTGCGGTCCGGACGGCGCCTGGGCGCTCCCGGCCGCTGCCAGCCGCGACTGAATGAGCGCGGTTACCGAGTCCGAGCGGCAGCGGCTGCACGGAACCTTCGAGCAGCTGTGCCGGATCGCCAGCCCGACCGGCGCCGAGCGCGGCGTTGCCAACTGGATCACGCGTGAGCTGACCGCGCTCGGCCTCGATGTCGACGAGGACGGCGCGGGGCCGGCGGTCGGCTCTGATGCCGGCAACCTGCTCGCGCGCATCCCTGGGCGTGATGAGCGCTCGCTGCTGCTGTGTGCGCACATGGACACGGTGCCGCTGACCGCGCCGGTCGAGCCGGTGCGCGTCGACGACGGGTGGGAGAACGCCAACGCGGGCATCCTCGGCGCCGACAACAAGGCCGCTGTGGCCGCGATCGTCGAGCTGGCGCGGCTGCTGCGATCACGTGGCGAGCAGCCCGCGGTCGGTATCGAGCTGCTGTTCACCGTTGCCGAGGAGACCGGCCTCAACGGCGCCCGCGAGTTCGACGTCGGCAGGCTCGCGAGCGGCTTCGGCTATGTCTTCGACCACGCCTCTCCGATCGGCGAGATCATCACCGCATCGCCGACGCACATGCGGATCGACGCGGAGATTCGCGGCAAGGCGGCGCATGCCGGGCTGCAGCCTGAGCTCGGCGTCAGCGCGATCGTCGCTGCCGCGCGCGCGATCGCGAACATGCCGCAGGGGCGACTCGATCCCGAGACGACCGCCAACGTCGGGATGGTCGATGGCGGCACGGCGACCAATGTCGTTCCCGATCGCTGCACGGTCAGCGCGGAGGTGCGGGCGGTCGAACAGGATCAGGTCGACCGCTACGTCACCCAGGCGATCGACGCGCTTCAGGACGCGGCCGACAGCGCCGGCTGCGATCTCGACCTGAAGCTCCAGCAGATGTTCACGGGCTATCGCAGCGGCAGCCGCGAGGCGCCGCTGGCGCTCGCCGCCAGGGCGTTGCGGAGACTCGGCTACGAGCCGAGCTACCGCTCCAGTGGTGGCGGTTCGGACGCGAACGCGCTGCGTCTGAACGGGTTTCCCTGTACGAACATCGCGAATGGCACCGAACGCGCGCACGAGCGCAGCGAACGTGTCAGCTTTGTTGCGCTGGAGGCCAACCTCGAGTTGATGCTGGCGCTGATCGACGAGTATGCCGCTTGAGCTGCGCGAGCGTGGCCGGACGGACCCACAAATATGACGCAGGAGGCGCTTTGATCCAGTTCACGGTGGAATCCGCGAATGTCGAATGGCAGGGAAGGCTCCTACGGGCGGGCAGCGAGACCTATCTGTTCGGCGACGGCAGCCGCAACACCTACGACAAGGTGTGGCACGTCGGGGCCGTCACGATCGTTCCCTACGACGACCGCTACGTATGGCTCGTGCGTCAGCCGCGCCCCGCCGCCGGGCTGCAGTCATCGCTCGAGATCCCGGCCGGCAAGCGCGACCGCGAGAGCGAGCCGCTGCTCGATCTCGCAAAGCGCGAACTCGTCGAGGAGATCGGCAAGGAGGCTGCGGACTGGCGGGTCATCAAGGCGTTCTTTCCGACCCCGGGATTCTGCGACGAACACATCACGCTGTTCGCAGCCACGGGGCTCTCAGACGCGCCCGGAGGGCCGGCCCCGGATGAGGACGAGCGGATCGAGGTCGTGCCGTGGCCGCTGTCGGATATCGCCGGCGCGATCGAGGAGACGAGCGACGGCAAGACGCTGATCGGCCTGCTCTGGCTGAGGCGCGAGCTGGGCCTGCGCTGAGTCTGCCTGAGCGGTCACGCAGGAGTGCAGCTGGATGAGGCGAAATCCAGTGCTATGGCCACGGTTGCCGCCGGACCTGCGCAACGCCTCAGCGAGCTGACGCTCGACTTCGTCGCCTACCTCGAGCTCGAGCGCGGTCTGTCGCGCAACACGCTCGAGGCCTACCGCTCGGATCTGCAGCAGCTGGGCGAGTTTCTCGGCCGTCACGGCGTCGACCCGCTCGATGTCGATGGGGCGCTGCTCGCCGCGTTCGTGACCGAGCTCGCCGATGGCCGCGACGATCGCCGACCGGCCGCCGCCTCGACCCTGCAGCGCAAGGTCGCGTGCCTGCGCTCCTTCTACCGGCACCTGCGGCGCGAGGGTCTGCTCGACGTCGATCCCACAAGCGATGTGCGGCCGCCGCGCTCGCGCGCACGGCTGCCGCGAGTCCTGAGCCGCGACCAGGTCAACAGCCTGCTCGCACAGCCGGCCGGCGACAGCCACGCGGCGCTGCGTGACCGGGCGCTGCTCGAGACGATGTACGCGTGCGGCCTGCGCGCGTCGGAGGCGATCACGCTGACGCTCGGTGAGCTCGACCTCGAAGCCGGAGTGCTGATCGCCCACGGCAAGGGCTCCAAGGAACGGATCGTTCCGATCGGCAGCAAGGCGCGCGAGACACTGCAGGCATACCTCGACAAGGCACGCCCAACGCTGGTCGGGCTACACGACGAGCCGCATGTGTTCGTGAACATGCGCGGTCAGGCGCTCTCCCGCCAGGGGCTCTACAAGATCGTCCAGCGCCACGCGCGCACTGCCGGACTCGACTCACGTATGAGCCCGCACACGCTCCGCCACACCTTTGCCACCCACCTGCTCGCGGGTGGCTGTGATCTGCGCTCGCTCCAGGAGATGCTCGGTCACGCGGACATCGGCACCACGCAGATCTACACGCACCTGTCGGCCGAGCGGCTGCGCGACGTCTACTTCGACGCGCACCCGCGGGCCAAGGTTGCCGGCAGCTCGCCGGATTAGCGCTGCCGCCCCGCGGGGCGCGCGATGTTCAGGCTGAGAGTCCGTGGTGCACGCTGCCTATGATCGGGGCCGATGCCTGAGCTACCCGAGGTCGAGACGATCAGACGACAGCTGGCGCCGCATCTGGAGGGGCGGACCTTCACCTCCGTCGAGATCCGTGACTTCCGCTGGACCCTGCCCGCGCCGCCCGAGCTGATCGCCGCCGAGCTCACCGGGGCGCGCGTGGAGCGTCTCGGACGGTGGGGCAAGTACATGATCTGGGAGCTCGACGGCGACCGCAGCCTGATCGTGCACCTGCGGATGACCGGCTCGCTGCTGATCGACGCCGATCCGGAGTCGCCATACACGCGCGTGCGGATCGAGCTCGACGACGACCATGTGCTGACCTATGTCGATCCGCGCCGCTTCGGAACCGCGCAGCTGATGCTCTCGGCGGCCGCGCGCGACGAATATCTCAAGGCCCGTCTCGGTGCGGAGCCGATGACACCGGAGTTCACGGTCGAGTACCTGCGTGCGCAGGCCCGCGGCCGCTCCGCGCCGGTGAAGGCGTTCATCCTCGATCAGCGACGCATCGCCGGCGTCGGCAACATCTACGCGGACGAGGCGCTGTATCGGGCGCAGGTACATCCGCTGCGGCCGGCCGGGACGCTGACGACGCCGCAATGGGCGGCACTCAAGGTCGCGATCGAAGATGCGCTCGCCGCCGGCATCGACGCCAAGGGGGCGTCGATCGACGACTTTCGCCACGTCGACGGTGCCCGTGGCAGCTTCCAGGATCGCTTCCTCGTGCACACCCGTGCAGGCGAGCCGTGCCCGAGGTGCGGTACGCCGATCCGCAAGCTGGTCGTCGGCGGCCGTGGCACCTACGTCTGCGAGAAGTGCCAGCGCAAGCCGCGGGCGCGGCCGGCTCCAGTCTGACCCCCTACGCGTGCGGGCAGACGGTCATCGAGGTGTGTGAAGCCGCGGCCTCGGACTCGGCGGTGGCGGCGTCGTAGAGCCCGCCCCACTTCTGCACGCCCAGCAGGTTGCGCTGACGCATCGCGCAGCCACCGTCTTGATCGGTTGCGGTCAGCGTCGGGGCGGTGGCAGCAGCGGCTACACCGGTGCTCATCGCGAGCAGCAGGCCGAGGATTGTGATCGGGCTCAGTTTGCGCGTGCGCATCCCATCGGCATCACCCGCGTATCGCCCGACGATGCGGACGCGATCACGAACGTCTGTTGCGGGAGACGGCGCGGGTGCGGCTCAGGCGTGGGGACAGAGCGAGAGCGAGCTCGGTCCGGGTCTGATCGCCCTGATATCGGCCTGAATCTCGCTTGTCAGCGTCTGCAGCGTCTGCGCGTTCTGATTGCCGAGCGCCTGGACCGCGGTCTTGAGATCACGCGCGAGCCGGCCCTCGGCCGCGATGTTCCGGTGGGAGTCGCCGATCACCGCGACGCAGGAGCTGCTGAACCCACGGGCCCTCGCGAGCCCGTCGACGGCGGTCTCCGCGCGGTAGAAGGCCTCGGCGTCTCTGTAATAGCTCTGCACCGCGGGTACGAGGCAGGTCAGGACCGCCGCCTCTGAGGTCGGGTCGATCCCGCACTTGGTCGCGCGTGCATTGAGCCTGTTGTCGTCGCCGCCGAGCCTGATCAGATCGAGACAGCCGCCGCGCACCGCGGCGATCAGCGGGCTGACATCGCGCAGCCGAGCGCAGACCGCATTTGCCTTCGCGAAGCTGCGTGCGTCAGACGATTCGAGTGAGTGGATCCGCTTCTGCGCCAGCTTCAACTGCTGGTACTCGGCCCTGGTCAGGGCCCTGACCGAACTGGCCGTCGCCACACCGACCGGTGCGGCGACGGCGAGCGCCGCGAGCAGGATGCTCAGCAGTCGAACGGTCCGCATCATCTCAACGCTACCCCGTGGCCCGTCGGCGAACGCTGAGCGGTGCGTCTATTCGTGCCGGCAGACGCTGACGCTGATGTTGAGCGACATCGCCTGCCGCGAGCTGACGAGGTCGCTGTCAAGCCGGTTGCCGGCGGCGGTGGTCGCGCCGGAGTTCCCGCTCCTGGCCGCACGTGCATAGCGCCGCAGCCCAGCTGCGAGGCGATTTGTCGCCTGGGCCTGCTGCCGCGTGAACAGCAGGTAATCGAGACACCTGCGGGTGAAGTGGCGAGGATCCGCCGCGCGCGCGGAGGCGGCGTTGGTTCTGATGAAGGCGCGAACGGACTTCTCGAACGGCGTGACCGCGGCGAGTCCGCACTTGAGCTGGGCCGGCGTCGTCGCGGCCTTTGCGCATTCCTGGACCGCGTAGGGGAACTCGAAGAACTCGAACGAGTAGATCAGTGACGCCTCGCACTCGGCGTGCTGCGTGGTCGTGAGCCTCGAGACGTGTGTCAGTGACTTACACGTCTGCCTTGCGATCACCGCGAGGTTGTGGCTCTTGGGCTTCTTCTTCTCGGCCTTCTGAACCCCGAGCAGCTCGTTGTACTCGACGCTCGAGAGGACGCCGCGCGGGGGCGCACTCGCGCTCGCGCTCACGGGGAGCGCGGCCAGCAGGAACACCGTCAGGATCAGGATCGCTGTTCTACGCACCGCAGGCATCGTAACCCGACGGGCGGGCCGCAGGCAGCGCGTCAGGCGGCGAGCAGCCCGGGCAGGCGCCCGGCGCGGTCCGCGGCCAGAAGCTGGTCAAAGCCGCCGATCGGCTGCTCACCGATCAGGATCTGCGGGAATGTCACCATCCCGGTGATCTCCTGCAGCTTGTTGCGGGCGTCCGCGTCGCGTGCGAGATTGATCTCCTCGTAGGTGACGCCGCGCTTGTCAAGGAGCGCCTTGGCACTTCGGCAATATGGACAGAAGTCGGTGGTGTAGAGCGTGACGGGCTTCATGACTTCAGAAAGTATAGCTCTCGGATACATGGTGCTTCGATGCCGGGCTCACTGAAGACGGAGGCGATTGTGCTGCGCTCGATCCGCTACGGGGAGGCCGATCGCATCCTGCACCTTTACACCCCTGAATACGGGCGCATCGGAGCAATCGCCAAAGGCGCACGCAGGTCCCGTAGCCGCTTCGGCGCCCGGCTCGAGCCGTTCTTCCAGATCAAGGTCGTCCTGCACGAGGGGCGCGGCGATCTGTACACGGTCACGGCCGTCGACACCGTCGATGCCCACGCCGGCGTACGCGACAGCGCCGCTGCGCTCGACGCCGCCGCGCGGGCATGTGACGCGGTCGCACGGTTGTTCGAGACCGACGAGCCGCATCCCGAGGTGTTCGCGCTGCTGGCCAACCAGTTGAAGCTGCTGGCCGGCGAGCCGGCAGCGGCGCGACCGGAGATCGCGCTGGCGTTTCGCCTCAAGCTGCTGCTTGCGGCCGGCATCGTCCCGCAGCTCGGATCGTGCGCGAGCTGCGGCGAGCGTGAGCATCTGACCGGCTTCTCGGCGGCGGCGGGCGGCGTCGTCTGCAGCTCGTGTGAGTCGGCCTCGTTTCCGCTGGGGGAGGAGGCATATCAGTTCATGGTCGCGGCGCTCGGACGGCCGCTTGCCGGCACCCCCGAGGCCTCAGCGCGGGCGCTGCAGACGGTCGAGCGCGCGATCCGCGAGACCGCCGAGCATCACGCGCAGGTGCGGCTACGTCCGGTCGCCGCGGCGTCGGGGAGTGCATAGGCGGGCGGGATCGCCATCCTCGATGCCTGGCAGAATGGTTATGTGAACAGGGTCTACGAGCATCCCGGTGGCGCGGTGTCCACGGCATTCGCGCAGCGCATGCAGGCGCGCGAGGCGGCCGATCTGTCGCCGCTCGCGACGCGCTCCTACCCGGTGGTGCGGGAGTTCGACGAGCCGGACTGCGGGATCCGGACGCCGTTTCAGCGCGACCGCGACCGGATCGTGCACTGCAAGGCGTTCCGGCGTCTGAAGCACAAGACGCAGGTGTTCGTGCTGCCGGCGGGCGACCATTACCGGACGCGGCTCACGCACACGCTCGAGGTCACGCAGATCTCGCGCACGGTTGCGCGGGCGTTGGGGCTGAACGAGGATCTGACCGAGGCGATCGGGCTCGGACACGACCTCGGGCATCCACCGTTCGGGCACATCGGCGAGGAGGCGCTCGACAACTGCCTGGTCGAGCGTTTCGGCGAGCGCTTCTGGCACAACGAGCATTCGCTGCGCGTCGTCGAGGTGCTCGAGCGCGACGGGCGCGGCCTCAACCTCACCGCGGCCGTGCGTGACGGGATCCTTGCTCACTCCTGGCGGGCGGACAGTCCGCGCACGCTCGAGGGACACATCATCCGCTTTGTCGACCGTGTCGCCTACATCAACCATGACATCGACGACGCCGTGCGCGCCGGTGTGCTCGATGCCTCCCAGCTGCCGGCCGGCGCGATCGCAGTGCTGGGTGACAGCGGCTCGCAGCGGATCGACACGCTCGTCCACGATCTGGTCGAGCAGTCGGCCGTGGCGGGGGAGATCGTGCAGAGCGAGCCGGTCGGCGGCGCGATGTCGGAGCTGCGCGACTTCATGTTCGAGCACGTGTATCTCGGCCCGCAGGTCACCCATGAGCGCGAGAAGATCAAGGTCGCGGTGCGATCGCTGTTCAGCCACTTCTGCGACCACCCCGAGCAGATCCCCGACTCGATCCCCGACGGCCCGCTGTCACGCAGGGTGACCGATCACATCGCGGGGATGACGGACCGCTTCGCCGTCGCGCTTTTCGAAGCGCTGGCGGTGCCGACGGCGTTCACGCCGTGACCCGCTACACGGCAGACTCGCGCGACCGCGTGCGTGACGCGGTCGACATGCTCGCGCTGGTGAGCGCGAAGGTCGAGCTCACGCGTCGTGGCCACGACAGCTATTTCGGCTGCTGCCCGTTCCACGATGAGCGCACGGCGTCGTTTCACGTGCGTCCGGATGAGAAGCACTACCACTGCTTTGGCTGCTCGGAGTCCGGTGATCCGTTCACGTTCGTGATGCTCACCGAGGGGCTCGACTTCAAGGGCGCGCTCGAGTCACTCGCGGATCGCTTCGGCGTCAAGCTCGAGACCGAGGACGAGTCGCCGGAAGCGGCCTCCCGCCGCCAGCGCCGCGAGCGGCTCTACTCGCTGCTCGACCGCGCGGCGACGTTCTACGAGCGTTACCTCTGGGAGGCGCAGGAGGCCGAGCCGGCACGGCGCTATCTGCAGGAGCGCGGATTCAACGAGGAGATCGTGCGTGAATTCCGGGTCGGCTACGCACCGCGGTCCTGGGACCGGCTGGTCAGTGCCTCGGCGAAGGCCGGGTACAGCGCCGAGGAGCTGCTCGCCGCCGACCTCGGCCGGCGCAAGAAGGCGCGCCCGGATCAGCTGAACGACTGCTTCCGCGGGCGCCTGATGTTCCCGACGACCGACGCGCGCGGACGCGTGCGCGGCTTCGGGGCGCGCACGATGGGCAACGACGACGGGCCCAAGTACCTGAACACCGCCGAGGGCGAGGTCTACCGCAAGCGCGAGGTGCTCTACGGGATCGCCCATGCCCGGCCGGAGGCGGCCCGCGAGGGGCGGATGATCCTCTGCGAGGGCTACACCGACGTGCTCGCCCTGCATCAGGCGGGTGTCACCAACGCCGTCGGGATCATGGGCACATCGCTGACCGACGAGCAGGTCGCCGAGCTCGTGCGCGTCGTCAAGGTGCTCGAGCTCTGCCTCGATGCCGACCCCGCCGGGCAGCGCGCGATGGAGCGGGCCGCGAAGGTCTGTGCCGACTCCGGGCTGCAACTGCGGGTGGTGCCACTGCCGGTCGGCGCCGATCCGGGTGAGCTGATCGCACGCGAGGGAGCGCAGGCACTGCGCGAGTTGATCGCTGCGTCGGAGCCGTACGTCGTGTTCCAGGTCGGGCGGGTGTTGCAGGCCGCGGATCTGAGCGGGTCCGAGGGCAAGGACCGTGCGATCGCCGAACTGCGACCGGTGCTGGCGCGCGTGCCCGCGAGCGTGCTGCGCGACGAGCTGGTGCGGAATGCGGCCGGGACGCTTGGGATCCCCGAGGCGCGGTTGGTTGCGTTGCTCGACCAAGCGCCTGCGGCGGCCGCTGCCGTCTTTGCGGGCAGCCATGCCTCTGCGGAAAGCGGTCCGGGACCTGGTCGGGATGACGACTATCCCGACCCGTACCACGACCGACCAGCGGTGGTGAGCGCGCCGCGGCGCCAGCGCCCGGAGCCCGAGCGCTCGTTCCTGGCGATGTGCGTCGCCGCGCCCGACATCGGCGCCGCCGCGCTGGCGCGGATCGATCCCGAGGTGCTGCTGCTCGATGATGTCCTGCGTCGCGCGGCACGGTTCCTCAGCACCCACTTGCCCGGCGACTTGCCCGATCCGCCCGGCGACGATCCCGAGCTGATCTTCGTGCTCGACGACCTGCGCGCCCGTGCCGGCCGCGGCCGTCATGTCAGCGTCGACGAGCTCGAGCACGCACGCCTCGTCCTCGAACGTGACCGTCTGCAGCGTGAGATCCGCTACCTGCGTGAGCACGGTGGGGCAGGGGGGACGCTCGCCAAGCTCTCCGCCGAGCAACAGGACGTTCTGAGCACCATCAAGACGATCGTCACGCGCCTGGAGCGGCCGGTCTAGAGGTTGTTCTGTCCGACCCCGATGCGAACATATGTTCGATATGGAACGGGTGGAGCTTGAGATTGCGGTCGACGCCGGGCTGAGCATCGGCCAGCTCGCGGAGCGGTTCGGCTGCAGCAAGGGCAGCGTCCGGTACTGGCTTGGGAAGTATGGGCTGAAGACGCAGAACCGGTCCGGCCGGAACTCCAGTCCGACGGTGGAGGCAGCTCGCGCCGCCGGTCTCAGCACGTTCACCGCTGTATGCCCAACTCACGGTAAGACAGAGTTCGTAGTGCGATCGGACGGCGGGACGCGATGCAAGCGGTGTCGGAGCCAAGCGGTCGTCAATCGCCGGCGACGGGTCAAGGAGATACTTGTCGCAGAAGCCGGCGGTCGGTGTGCTCTGTGCGGCTACTGCCGGTACGTGGGGGCCCTCGCGCTCCATCACGTTGACCCGACGACGAAGCTCCTGGGGCTCGCGAACAAGGGACGGGCGCTGTCGATCAAGACGCTTCGAGGCGAAGCTCAGAAATGCGTGCTGCTCTGTCATAACTGCCACGCCGAGGTTGAAGCCGGCTTGCTCGTGGTGCCGATACACTTGAGAGAATGACCGGCTAGCAACAGATTGAGTCGGTCTGCATAGTGGGGAGTGGCGAAACTGGCAGCCGCACCGGACTGTTAATCCGGCGTCGAAAGACTTGTGGGTTCGAGTCCCACCTCCCCAGCTTTTCAGACGGTCGGGCGACTCGCCCGGCCGTTTCTGCTTAAGCCGGCGATCACTGCGCGACGAGTTGCTCGATCAGCTCCGCCGCGCGTGTCCGCGAGTCGTTGGCGGCCGCCCAGCCGGCCAGCTCAGCGGTGCGCTCGGATAGCCCGGCGTGTTGGTCCAGCGCGCGGGCCGTCGCCAGGCGCAGGGCCAACGGCGACACGAACCGCCAGGGCAGACGCACCCCGAGGCCCGCCCAGTCCAGCCGTGCGGCGTTTTCGGCCATGTCGCCGCTGTGTGGCACAGCGAGCAGCGGCACGCCGCGCTCGAGCGCGCGGGCGATCGTGCCGTGACCCGCGTGACAGATCACGAGCGCCGCGCCGTCCATCGCGTCCGCGTAGGACATCCAGTTGACGAGACGAGTGCGGCTTCCGGCCTTGATCGGCGCGACCGCCGGTCGGCGGTCGAGTGAGGCGAGCACGCGCACATCAAGCCCGCGCAGCCCCTCGAGCGCCGCGCGCAGCAGCCGTTGTCGCGGGTCGTGTGATGTTGACGGCGCGACAACGACCAGTGGCTCGTTTCCCGCCGGCGGCGACACACGCAGCGCGGCCGGCGGCTCCCACAGCATCGGTCCGACGACGTGAACCGCGGGCGGCCACTCACGCGGGTACTCGAGCTGCGGGAACGTCGCCACCAGGCAGAGGCTTGCGCTGAGGCCGCCGTGCAGCCGCTCGGTCGGCGGCAGCCGGAGGCGGCGGCGGGTTTCGTTGAGCTCGGCGCGGCCCTGTCTCAGTCCGCGCTCGAGCGTCCCTTCGAACATTCCCCAGAAGCGCTGACCGCCGCGCGTGCTGGGGAGCCGGGCGCCGATCGAGTAGGGGGCGAACCCCGCTGCGGTGACCGGATAGAGGTGCGGGATCAGCGTGGCGGTCGGGATCCCCTCGAGCTCGGCGGCCAGTGCGGGCGCCAGCGTGAGGATGTCGTGCACGACGACGTCGGGTCGCCGCCGCGCGATCGCGGCGCGCGTCGGTGGGGTCGCCTTCACGACGGCCTCGTAAGGCTTCAGCGGCTGCTCCCGGGTCGGGAACACCGGGTACTCGGGAGCCGGTATGAACTCCATGCCGGCGGCGACGACGTGCGGCCGCCAGCGCTCCCAGGTCTCGTAGGTGACCTCGTGACCGCGCTCGACGAGCCGTTGGCCCAGGGCCAGCATCGGAAACGCGTGGCCCGGCTGGCCGAAGGCACCGAGGAATATCCGGCGGGCCGAGCTCATGGGCTCACGACCCCGCGATCGCCGTCAGGCCGCGAGCTCGGCGAGCGTCTGCAGCTGCTCGAACTGCTGCTCGCGCGTGTAGCCGAGCGGCGAGACCAGCAGCGTCCCGACGCCGGCGTCGCGGTATGCGGCGATCCGCTCGGCAACCATCTCGCGCGGGCCGACGAGCGAGACGAGATCGATCAGTGCATCGGGAACCGCCGCCATCGCCTGCTCACGCTTGCCGTCGAGGTACAGATCCTGGATCTCGGCCGCGGCCTGCTCGAAGCCGTACTCGCGGACCAGCGCGTTGTAGAAGTTCTGCTTGCGCGAGCCCATGCCGCCGACATACAGCGCGAGCGCCGGGCGCATGAAGTTCCGCGCCGCCTCGAGGTCGTCGCTGATGTGCACGCTGACCTGCGGCGCGATGTCGAAGCCGTCGAGCGACCGGCCGGCGCGGCCGGCTCCCTCGACGAGCCGCTCGCGGAAGATCCCGACGTGCTCGGGTGAGAAGAACGTCGGGAGCCAGCCGTCGGCGATCTCACCCGCGAGTGCGGTGTTGCGCGGCCCGATCGCGGCGAGGTAGATCGGAATCTGCTCCTGCACGGGCGCGATCGTGAGCTTCAGCGGCTTGCCGGGGCCGTCGGGCAGCGGCAGCTGCAGGGTCTCACCCGCGTAGACGACGCGCTCGCGGCGCAGCGCCATGCGGACGACGTCGAAGTACTCGCGTGTGCGCAGCAGCTGCCTGGCGAAGCGCTGCCCGTGCCAGCCCTCGGAAACCTGCGGGCCGGAGGTCCCGAGTCCGAGGATCGCGCGCCCGCCCGAGAGCTGATCGATCGTGGCGACGGTCATCGCCGTCATCGCGGCGCTGCGGCCCGGGATCTGGAAGACAGCGGACCCGAGCTTGATCCTCGACGTCTGTCCGGCGAGCCAGGCGAGGATCGTCGCGGCGTCCGAGCCGTAGGCCTCGGCGGTCCAGATCGAGTCGTAGCCGAGATCCTCGGCCGCTTTGACCGCGGCGAGCTGCTCTTCGGCGCCGCCCCAGAGGCCCCAGTAGCCGATGTGTAGACCGAGCTTCATGACGCAGGCAGCCTACCCGGAATCGTGGCTTGCGAAGATGGTCGGTATGACCTCGAGCAATCACGGCACCGTCCGTTACGGATACAAGGCTTCCGCCGAGCAGTTTCCGCCCAGGCAGCTGGTGGATTTCGGTGTGAGCGCTGAGCGCCACGGTTTCGACATCGTCGCCGTCTCCGACCATTTCCAGCCATGGCGGCATCACGGCGGCCACGCACCGAACTCGCTGATCTATCTCGCGGCGCTCGGCGAGCGCACCGAGCGGGTGACCCTCGCCACCAGCGTTTTGACGCCGACGCTGCGCTACCAGCCGGCGGTGATCGCGCACACGTTCGCGACGCTCGCCTGCCTGAACCCGGGTCGTGTGGTGCTCGGGATCGGGACCGGCGAGGCGATGAACGAGAACCCGTCGATCGGGATCGAGTGGCCGAAGTTCAAGGAGCGCTCCGAGCGGTTGGCTGAATCGGTCGACCTGATGCGGCAGCTGTGGACCGGTGAGCGCGTGACGTTCGAGGGCAAGTACTACCGCACGCTCAAGGCGACGATCTATGACAGGCCCGAGCAGCCGGTCCCGATCTTCATCGCCGCCGGTGGCCCCAAGGCCGCGGCACTGGTGGGGGAGATCGGTGACGGCTTCATCGTCACCAGCGGCAAGGGCGAGGACCTCTACCACACGCTGCTCGGCGGGCTTGCGGAGGGCGCCGAGAAGGTCGGCCGCGATCCCGGCACGATCGAGAAGTTCATCGAGATCAAGGTCTCCTACGACCACGACTATGACTTCGCGATGAAGGCCTGTGAGCCGTGGGCGGCGCTGGCGCTGACCGCGGAGGAGAAGGGCGGCACCGAGGATCCGATCGAGATGGAGCGGCTCGCCGAGGGCGCGAAGGACCGCGCGCACACCCGCTTCATCGTCTCCAGCGACCCCGACGAGGTCGTCGAGAAGATCGCGTTCTACGTCGATCTCGGCTTCCGTGACCTCGTGTTCCACTTCCCCGGCGAGGACCAGGAGCGCGCGCTCAGCCAGTACGCCGCGGACGTGCTGCCGCGTCTGCGCGAGCGCTGGGGATAGGCGAAAACCCCGGGATGGCCCAGCGGGGCCAATCCCGGGACCGAACTAGGTCAGATCGTCGAAGTCGCCGCGCACCCAGCCGATGTAGCGCTGCGCCGAGCGCTGCACGGCTGCCGCGGCGTCGCGCTTGGGACCACGGCCGAAGTTGTCGTAGATTCGCTCGAACGGCAGGTCGGCGACGCCGGCGGCGAGCCGCGTGACCACGGCAGCTGAGAGCGGGATCCGGTTCGGGTAGCTGCGCCTGAAGGTAACAGTCGCGCCATCCGGATTGCCGTGGATCGTGTCGGAGCTCAGCAGCACGCCACGCGCCTCGGCGCCGGCGGCCCAATGCAGCGCCGAGGATCCGCGGAAGTGGCCGCCCAGTTCGTGCAGCACCAGCCCGGGGGCGACCTCGTGGCGGCCGCGCCAGGGCGTGATCGCCGAATCGGGGCGCTGCACCCAATCGAGCAGCGGCTCGCAGACAAGGATCGGTGCCTGCTCGAACGCATGGCTCCAGGTGCTCTGCACACCGAACATGTGGGGATGGCTCGAACTGATCGCGAGCACGGGCCCGTAGTGGCGGATCTGATCGACGGCAGCACGATCGATGAACGGCGGGACATCCCAGAGCATGCTCCCGTGCGGGGTGACGACGAGGTGCGCCTGCTGGCCGATGCCGACGCCCGGCGCGACCG